>NZ_JAKTII010000005.1:0-372218 GCF_027855175.1 Acinetobacter sp. AOR14_HL
ATAATCTGACCCCATAAAGTTGGACAGCTAATTAAGCAGTTTTTAAAAACTGATTTCTATATTGTACAGGGGATAAACCTTGTAACTTCACCTTGATTCTCTCATGATTATAATAATGAATGTACTCTTGTATGGTTTTCTCTAATTCATCAATTGATTGAAATTTTTCACCATGAAAGCACTCCGATTTTAATATTCCGAAGAAGCTTTCTATTACAGCATTATCCAAACAATTTCCCTTACGAGACATACTTTGAATTAAACCCTGTTGTTTTAATTGCTGTTGGTAATGAGCCATTTGATATTGCCATCCTTGATCGGAATGGAGAATTGGTTTTTCATGTCGTTTAAGTTTAGCCAAAGCATGAATGAGCATATCTTTTACTAACTCATAATTGAGTTTGCGTTGGATTCGGAATGTAATAATTTCCCCATTAAATAAATCTATAATCGGGGATAGGTAAAGTTTTTCACCGTTCACATTAAATTCCGTTACATCAGTTGCCCATTTCTGATTTGGTCGATTTGCTTTAAATTGCCGTTGTAAAACGTTATCAGCCACTATCCCGACACAACCACTTTTATATGAGCGATATTTTAGTGCTCTGATACGTGATTTAAGTCCCATAGTTTTCATGAGTCGATATACACATTTATGGTTAATCATTATTCCTGTACTTTTCAGAGCAAGAGTAATTCTACGATAGCCATAGCATCCCTTATGCTTATGGTATATGGACTTAATCTGCTGTTTTAACTCAGTATATTTATCATTAGAGCGTATAGCTTTCATGTGGTAGAAATAAGTACTACGGGCTATCTTGGCAATACTGAGTAAGAGCTTTAATGGATAAATTTGCCTTAATTCTGAAATAATTTGAACACTGTCTGCAGTACAAATTGAATTTAAGTACGTTGCTTCAGTTTTAAGGCTTTTAGCTTTTTTAAAAAAGCGACCTCTGCGCGTAAAGCTGTAAGCTCATCAATGAGCTCTTGCTGAGACTTGTCTTTATCATCTCTTGTTGGTTTCACTGTTTTAGTTTTATCTTGCTTAGTCATATTGGTATAAGTCCGTTTAGTATTAAACCCAGCAATCCCTTCTTTATGATACAGAGCTAGCCATCTTCTTAAAATTGACGTCCCGCTCAGATTTAACCGTCTTCTTACTTCTCTTACGGGTATCTTATCAAGAAGCATTTGTATTGCATTGATTTTAAATTCTGAAGAATAATAAGTTTTTTGAATTTTAATATTAAGCCCATCAGTACCATGTGCCTTATAGTTTTCAATCCATAACCGAATGGTTTGGAGATCTACATTAAACTCTTTGGAAAGAATTTTATAGCCTTTACTACCATCTAAATAAGCCTGAATTACTTTGAGTTTTAACTCTTTTGAATGCTTTGGAACTGGCATAGGTCACACCTTATAAGTTTAAAAAGTCTAACTTATGGGGTGCAGTTCAGAACGGGAGGGGGACACCTTCGGGTGTGCTGGCCACGTTTGACCAGTCTGCTAACCCCCTTTCGTTCTGCCACCATAATTCCTATTCATGTCTGGCAGAACTCCCAATAAAAAGGAGTTGGCTTTGCACATTCTTAATTTCTTGGCAGCCTTTGCCAAAGTCTATATCGACACAACTTAAACTTTTAAAGCAGTTTGATGGCCATTGGGCTTTTCAGGCTTTAAATCGTCACGACCAAAAAACTTAATCAACAATAAAACTTGAGATGTGCCAAGCACAGTCTTTACGGCTTTGCTATGCCTTTTTTTCTCCCAAAAAAGTATCTCGTTTATCTACAACAATAATTTTATAACGGTAAAAATATGCGACATTTAGTGATCTCACCACGTGCCATACAAGTCGTAAATAAATCGATTAATCTGTTTCACAACCACGGATTTCATACTGTTGGAATAGACAGAATCGTGAAAGATTCTCAAATTCCAAAAGCGACTTTTTATCATTATTTTCACTCTAAAGAGCGGTTTATCGAAATCTGTTTAACTGTGCAAAAAGAACGCCTAAAAGAAAAAGTAGTATCAATTGCTGACTACGACCAAGGTGCAGGTGTGATGGATAAACTAAAAGCACTTTATTTTTTACATACCGATTTAGAAGGGTTGTACTACGTATTATTTAAAGCCATTTTTGAAACGAAACTGACCTATCCCAAAGCCTATCAAATTGCAGTGAGGTATAGAACGTGGCTACTTAATGAAATCTATAGCCAACTTATAAAGCTAAAAAACGATGCGACTTTTCAGGATGCCAAACTATTTTTATATATGATTGAAGGCGCGATTATTCAGCTTTTAAGCTCGGGTCAAGTAGGGGATAGAGAGAAGATATTAGAATGTTTTTTGAAGCAGTTTAAAGCGGCGTAGTATGTATCCTTCATCGCTTTTCAAGTTTAGCTATTTCATAAAAAGCCCTTCTTATCAAAGGGCTTTTTTTAAATCTATTCTTTATATTGCCATGCTTTTAAAAAGGTTCGGCAAACCTCTTCATTTAACTGTTGTAGTTCTTGTTGGGTTGGTACATTTCCACCTATCAGTGTGGCTGGATATGCATATCCCATAACAGCACCAAGAAAAGCTTTTGTTGCTTCATTTGGATCTTCAATTTTAATCAGACCAGTATTGTTAGCTGTTTCCAGAATTTGGCTTAAAGATCGTTTAATATTTCCTTGAGCACGTTGCTGAATTTTTGGAAGAATTTCAGGCATTTCAACTAAAGCAATAATAAGTAATCTTTGCAGACGAATTACATCAAGATTGTAAAAGTGATTTTGTACAGCTTGTCCAATTTCTAACAGCAGTTGATCTAGTCGCTTATTTTTCAACTCATATTGTTCAATGAATGGCACTGCCATTTCTGTTTTGAAATGCTCAAAAACTTCAATAAGTAGGGCAGTCTTTGTAGGGAAGTGATTATATAGCGTTTGTCGATTTGTTCCTGCTTTAGTAGCAATCATTTCTAGGCGGACTTCTAATCCATGTTCTAGAAATAATGCACGTGCTGCTGCCACAATAGTAGGGCGAATTCGAGAAGGGCGACCTGGAGATTTTTTTAACATATTGGGGTTTTCTTGCACATCCTATTTATTTACTTTACAGTAAAGTAAATAAATTGTCTATAAGTCTAGGGTGCCAAAATATGTTTGGTTTGGGTTTTTTTTATCATAAGTCCTTGTGGTTATTGCCTTTACTACTTTTTCTTAATGGGTGTGATTCTGACAAGCCTATTACTAAAAATATTCAACAGGTGGGTATTATCACTATAAAGCCAGAAACAATTGAATCTACATATGAATTGGCTGGAAGAACGGTAGCCTCAGAAATTTCTCAGGTACGTCCACAAGTGAACGGAGTGGTTGTCGAGCAATTGTTTAAAGAAGGGTCTCAAGTCAGCAAGGGGCAACCACTTTATAAAATTGATTCTTCACTTTATCGGGATAGCGTTGATGAAGCTGCGGGGAACCTTGCACTTGCTAAAGCAACAGTAAATTCGACTCGTCTGCAAGCTGAGCGCTATAAAGAATTAATTAAGGTAAATGGCATTAGTCAGCAAGAACTCGATAATGCTCAAAGTGCATATGAACAAGCGAAGGCGACTGTTGCAGTAAATGAAGCTGTACTAAAAACAGCCCGAACCAATTTACGTTATACACAAGTTGCTGCACCTATTTCAGGACGGATAGGACGCTCTTCGATTACACGCGGAGCTTTAGTCACTTCTGCTCAAACAGATCCTTTAGCAACGATTCAAAAACTAGATCCAATGTATGTTGATTTGACTCAGTCTAGTGATGAATACATGGCATTGCGTAAACAGCTTACTGAAAATGGAATAAAACCCGCTGAACTTTCAGTTCAGTTACAGCTTAATAACGGGACAGACTATTCCCAAAAGGGAACCTTCAAGTTTAGTGATATTGCTGTGGATGAAGCTACTGGAAGTGTCACATTACGAGCTGCATTTTCTAACCCCAATAATGCTTTATTGCCGGGAATGTATGTGCGCGCAGAACTCGAAACTGGTACACGTCCCGAAAGTATATTGATTCCACAAGGTGCACTTATTCGCGATGCCGATGGGAACGCTCTTGTATGGGTTGTTGGAAAAGATAATAAAGCCGAACAACGAAAAATTACTTTAGGGAGTGCGATTGATAATCGTTGGTTAGTGATATCTGGTTTGAGGTCAGGTGATCGGGTCATTGTTGATGGTCTGCAAAGTTTAAGTGTTGGTATGTCTATTGAACCAACCCCAATGAGCTGAGGATTGCGTATGTTGTCGAGTTTTTTTATTGCACGACCTATTTTTGCTTGGGTCCTCTCTATTTGTATTATGGCGTTGGGGACAATTTCTATTTTAACTTTACCCATTGAGCAATATCCTGATATTGCACCACCTGGAGTGAATGTTACAGCGAATTATCCGGGAGCATCGGCCAAAACTGTTGAAGATAGTGTCACCCAGATTTTGGAGCAGCAAATTAAAGGGATTGATGGCCTCCTTTATTTTTCATCAAGTAGTAGTTCGGCAGGTCAAGCACGAATAAGCCTTAGTTTTGATCAAAATACCAATCCTGACACTGCTCAGGTTCAAGTACAAAATTCGGTGAATCAGGCACTTAGTCGCTTACCTCAAGAGGTGCAGCAACAAGGAATAACAGTAACAAAGTCACAGGGTGATAGTTTATTGGTCTTTGCGCTTTATGATGAAAGTGGCACGAGATCTTCTGTCGACATATCTGACTATATGGTGAGTACACTTCAAGACCCCTTAAGTCGGGTAGATGGAGTGGGTGAAATCACCGTATTTGGTGCTCAATATGCAATGCGCATCTGGCTTGATCCGCATAAATTAAACAGTTATGGCTTAATGCCTTCAGATGTTAGAACTGCGATTGAAGCACAAAATACGCAAATTACAGCAGGAGAGTTGGGCGCATTACCAACCCGTGATGGACAGGCTTTAAATGCAACAGTAACAGCATTATCTCGGCTACAAACTGTGAGCCAATTTGAAAATATTATTTTGCGTACACAAACAAATGGTGCGGTCGTATTACTTAAAGATGTTGCCCGAGTAGAGCGTGGTGCAGAGAGTTATCAGACTTCTACACGTCTGAATGGAAAAGCAGCTTCGGGTATGTCTATTCAACTTGCGTCTGGTGCCAATGCATTAGAAACGGCTGAGCGAGTTAAAGCTGAGGTCACAAGACTAACTGCCGCTATGCCAGCGGGTCTAAAGGTTGCATATCCACGAGACAGTACTCCATTTGTTGAAGCTTCTGTCAATGGAGTCATTACAACTTTAGCGGAAGCGATTGTCCTCGTCATTATTGTCATGTTCTTATTTTTACAAAGTTGGCGTGCGACCTTAATTCCAGCGATTGCCGTTCCCGTTGTGTTGTTGGGGACTTTTGGTGTATTGAGTGTGCTTGGGTATAGCATTAATACTTTAACTTTATTTGCGATGGTTTTGGCAATTGGTTTGCTTGTAGATGACGCAATTGTGGTCGTAGAAAATGTCGAGCGGGTTATGCATGAGCAAAATCTTGATGCTCGGCAAGCCACCTTAATTTCAATGCAAGAAATATCTGGCGCGCTTGTCGGTATTGCAATGGTACTCGCGGCGGTATTTCTACCTATGGCATTTTTTGGTGGTTCGGTCGGGATTATCTATCGTCAATTTTCGGTAACGCTTGTATCAGCCATGGTACTTTCAGCAATTGTTGCATTAACACTATCGCCCGCTTTATGCGCTACGTTACTTAAGCCAGTGAATGGAAAACATAAACAGAGAAGATTTTTTACTTGGTTTAATCATAAAGTTGAACAAGGACAAACTGGGTATCGTAAAAAATTACTCGTGATTTTAGAAAAACCAAAAATATTCATGTTCATATTCTTAGGTATTACTGCGCTATTGGCTTGGCAATATACACGCATGAATACGGGGTTTTTACCACAAGAAGACCAAGGTTCAGTTATGGTCCAATTTAGCACCCCAGTAGGGACTACATTATCTGAAACAGAACGTATAGGTAATCAGATATCAGATTATTTTTTGACGAAAGAAAAGGATAATCTCAATGTAATTTTTATGGTGATGGGAAGAAATAATGCGGGCAGTGGGCAAAACGTTGGAATGGCATTTGCCGGACTCAAACATTGGGATGACCGAGAAGGTAGTGAAAATACAGCAGAAGCGATCATCGCTCGTGCAAACGCACATTTTAAATCACTACGTGAAGCACGAGTTCAGGTACTTTCACCCGCCGCTGTAAGAGGTCTTGGACAATCAAGTGGTTTTGAACTTTGGTTACAAGATGCTGAAAATAAAGGACGAGATGCTTTACTCTCTGCACAAAATAATGTGCTTAAAGAAGCAAATACTGATTCTGGTCTAGCCGCAGTACGTTTGAATAGCCTAGAAGATAAAGCCCAGTTACAAGTTGATATCGATCAAAGAAAAGCGAGTGCTCTTGGCTTAGCTCAGGCAGATATTAGTAATACATTATCCTCTGCTTGGGGCGGATCTTATATTAATGACTTCATTGATAGAGGACGTGTAAAGCGGGTTTATTTACAAGGTGAGGCTATATATCGTTCTTTACCTCAAGATATTGGACAATGGTATGTCCGTGGCGCTACTGGTCAAATGACACCATTCTCTAGCTTCTCTTCTGTAAAATGGCAAATGGGACCTCAAATGTTGCAACGCTTTAATGGTCTTTCATCTGTGCAAATTCAAGGGGCTGCCGCAGCTGGTGAAAGTTCTGGTGGGGCTATGGATAAAATGCAGCAGTTAATTGATAAACAACAAGGCTTTAATCTTCAGTGGAGTGGATTGTCTTATCAAGAAAAGCTAGCGGGTAGTCAAACGATCTGGTTATATTTGGCATCTATTATTTTTATCTTTCTGTGTCTTGCAGCACTTTATGAAAGTTGGTCTATTCCACTTTCAGTGCTGCTTGTGATTCCACTAGGGCTTATTGGAGCAGTAATTGCTGCCAGTCTGGCAGGGTATGTCAATGATATCTATTTCCAAGTGGCTATGCTCACGACCATTGGGCTTTCTGCTAAGAATGCTATTTTAATTGTTGAATTTGCGGCAGCTAAGTTAGAGGCTGGTCATACATTAATGGCCGCCATTATTGAAGGTGCGGGTCAGCGATTAAGACCAATTATTATGACATCTCTTGCCTTTGTTGCTGGCGTTCTGCCTTTGGCTGTGTCTACAGGTGCGGGTGCTGTGAGCCGAAAAGAAATTGGTATAGCAGTAACTGGAGGTATGATTTCAGGAACACTACTTTCTATTTTCTTTGTGCCTTTGTTTTTTCTTTTAGTGCGTCGTTTAACGAATAGGTTAAACACTAGGCGAGAAAAATGATTCCAAAAAAATAAGAATGTCATTAACAGTTAGGCCCTCATGCCATAAATAGCGTGAGGGCCTAAAAGTTTAATAACTTAGAATGTATTTTTAATAATTACATCATCAAAAGGAAGTTTGCCCACACGTGGGTAGGGCTCGGAAGCTGACTTACCAACCGCAATCATTAAACACACCACATGATCTTCAGGTAAGTTAATTAACTTCGCCATCGCATCAAAGTCAAAACCATCCATTGGGCAACTGTCTAAACCATGCTCTTGGGCAAGCAACATTAAAGTTTGAGCAAAAATACCCGCACTACGCATCACTTCGTCACGTTGGGTTTGTGGGCGGTCACGGTAATATTGGTCAATTGCACCAACCATAATATTTTGAACTTCCGGAGAAGCTCCATCCCACACACGTTTAGCATCGGCTTCCCACGAGCTTACTTTTGCGCATAGCACAATCAGTAATGATGCTTCGGTAACTTGTGGCTGGTCCCAAGCAATGGTACGAATTTTTTGTCTTAGTTCAGCGTCTTCAATTACAACAGGGCGCCAGTGCTGCAAATTAAACGCACTTGGTGCATTTGCTAAAACTTCATGTAATAACTGTTGTTTATTTTCTTCAGAGAGTTGAAATGAAGAATCGAAGCGTTTAATAGCACGACGTTTCTGAATGGCATCAATAACGTTCATAAGATTTTCCTACTTGAGAATTGGGTAGCAGCATTAGTTAGTTTTATAACGTTGGGCTACTTCAGCCGAAGAAAAGTTTGGTAGTAATGTGATACGTGATTTTTCAAAATTATTCCATTGATTTTCGTCTTTTAGCACAGGAATTGTGATCGTTTCTTTACGGTCAAAACCAATCAGAGCTGCATCGACCAAATCATTGACATTCATTAATGGTGGAACTTGGCTTAAGTCGATGCCTGAACGTTCCCAAATTTCGGTTTTAGTTGCAGAAGGCAATACCGCTTGAACATGCACGCCATGATCTTTTAACTCTAAATGTAAGCCTTGGCTAAAAAATTGGATGAAAGATTTACTTGCGCCATAAATGGTCGAACCAAATTCAGGCGCTAATCCAAGCACTGAACCTAAATTAATAATAGCGCCTTTACCTTTGCGTAGAAGAGGTTGCGAAATTGCATGAGACAACCGAACAACCGCAGTCATATTTAAAGTAATGAGTTTTTCAATGTCTTTAATATCTTGAGTCAAAAAGTTTCCGTTCAGTGCAATACCTGCGTTATTTACTAAAATTTCAATATCAGCATCATTTTTGAGTACATCTTCAATTTTACTGATGTCTTGATCTTTTGATAGATCGGCTTGAATGAACTCGACTTGAACACCGTATTTTTCTTGAAGGTCTTTTGAGATTTTATCTAAGCGGTTGGTGTCTCGTGCAACCAAGATTAAGTTATGGCCACGTTGAGCAAATCGGTCTGCATAGACAGAACCAATTCCCGACGAAGCTCCTGTAATAAGTACTTTTGATTGAACTGACATGTGATGTCTCCACGCTTTAATTTTAGATGATGACTATAATCTAAAATATGCAAGTTTTGATGTCAACCATAATCAATGTATAATTATAAGCGGTAGGGTGAATAAAAAGTGAGTAGGCCAACATGAAAGTCAGTAAAACTCAGGTAAAAGAAAACCGAGAAAAAATTGTTGAAAAGGCGACTCAACTCTTTCGTAACAAAGGCTATGACGGAGTTGGCATTGCCGAATTAATGTCTAGCGCAGGCTTTACTCACGGCGGCTTTTATAAACATTTCACTTCGAAAACAGACCTTGTCTCGATTACCGTTAAGCACGGGCTTGAGCAGATTTTAAAAAGAATAGAAGGTTTAAACTTAACTCAATTTATTCAGCTTTATGTGTCTCGCACTCATCGAGATAACCGAGATTTGGGTTGTACCTTAACAGCATTATCTTGTGATGCTGCACGACAGCCAGACGAAGTAAAAGTCGAATTTGAAGAGGGTATTGAGCAACTTATTCAGTTCATTATGAATGAACGAGCAAAACAAGTTTCTTTGGAAGCGCCAGAGTTGAGAAAGCAAGCTATTAATATTCTTGCCCAATCTGTAGGGGCAATTGCCTTGTCTCGCGCCTGCCCAGACCAATCAAACCTTAGCGATGAAATATTGGAAAGCTGTAAAGAGAGCCTTTTAAAGTTAGCCGATTAAACTTTCATATCTCTCAAACTGGTTTGGCTAAACTGAATTAATCTCGCAATATCGATTGTTCTTTCGAAAATGAGTTCTGCTGCTTGTTCGCAGGCTTGTTCTAGTGTGATTGGACCATTTGTTAGTGAAAAAGCAGCCGTAACACCGTGTTGATAAAGCGCTTGGTAGCCTTCACCTAAAGTACCTGCAATCACAATAACAGGCACATTTTTCTTTTTTGAGACTCGACTCACACCAAAAACTGTTTTGCCATTTAAGGTTTGCTGGTCAAATTTGCCTTCACCTGTAATGACCCAATCTGCGTTAGAGATTTTATGAGCAAGCTGATTGAGCTCAGCTACAACTTCAACTCCAGCTTTAAATTCAGCATTTAAATAACTTTTAGCTGCAAAGCCTAAACCACCCGCAGCACCCGAACCCGCTTCATCTCTTTTATCGAAACCAAGAAGTTGTGCAGAGACATCGGCAAAATGGGCAAGGGCTTGATCAAGTAACTGTACTTGAGCAGGGGTAGCACCTTTTTGTGGACCAAAAATATAGGATGCACCGTTTGGGCCGCAAAGTGGATTGGTGACATCGGCAGCCAGTAAAAAACGTGTCTGCTGAATACGCGGGTCGAAATGGGTTAAATCAATTTTTGACAGGTTACTTAGACCGAGACCACCAGCGGGTAAAACATGTTGGTTCGAGTCTAATAAATGTGCGCCTAATGCAGTTAATAAACCAGTGCCGCCATCGTTGGTTGCACTACCGCCCACGGTTAAAATAATGTCTTTTGCACCTGCGTCTAAAGCATCTAAAATGAGCTGGCCTGTTCCAAAAGTTGTGCTTTGGCAGGCATCACGTTCTGAAGGTGGCACTAACTGTATGCCGCTGGCTTGAGCCATTTCAATCATGGCTATTTTTTGTTGTTCTAACCATCCCCATTTTGCCTGAACAGGTTTACCTAAGGGTCCAACCACAGTTTTTTCACGCCATTCACCTTTGCAGACTTCTAACACTGCTTCAAGTGTGCCTTCACCCCCATCTGCCATAGGGCATAGAATTGTTTCGGCCTCAGGAAAAACCTCTTGCCATGCTTGAGCAATTGCCTGTGCTACGCCCAAAGCCGACAGGCTGTCTTTAAAAGAATCTGGCGCAATCACAACCTTCATACGTTCTCTAAATCTGTTTTTTTCAATTAATTTATACTGCTTAAACCAATAAAAACCTACTTAAAATGACGTAAATTTCAGTTCATCACACCATTTCTATTTGTGAAAAATATAAAGTTAATTATGTTTTTATCTGTAAAAAAATAGATCTTTCTGATGTTAAGGTATTGTTATTATTTAATTTAAATGATTTTTTAGATTTGGCTAAATTATTGTAATTATAAAAAATATGGCACATATTATAAGAACGATTGAGCCAGCTTTTAAAATATTGGGAATAGCATAAAAAGCGGACTCTACCCATAAGCTAGACAGCAGATAGCGTAGATATAACCATAATTAAATTGTGAATTTATTGCATCTGTTGAATGTGTAAAAAGAAATAAGAGGATGACAAAGTGGATAATTCTGAAGAACAAAAGCATATACAAGAAAATAACGGCTTTGCGCGAATTGAACCCTACACTCATCCTGCTGGGGGATGGGGGGCACTACTGAGTGTCGCTCGAAATCTAAAACGACAAGATATTTTAAAAAAAGGTTCAATTACCTTACTCAATATTAACCAACCTACAGGCTTTGATTGTCCGGGATGCGCATGGCCTGAAAAGAAAAATGCTCATGCGTTTAATTTCTGTGAAAACGGAGCAAAAGCGGTTGCCTTTGAAGCAACCAGTAAAACAGTTACTCCTGAATATTTTGCAGGTCATACAGTCAGTTGGTTGTCTGAACAAAGTGATTTTTTTCTTGAAGACTTAGGGCGTTTAACCGATCCAGTCCGCTACGATGCAGCAACTGATAAATATGTACCTATTTCATGGGATGAAGCTTTTCAGATTATTGCTAAGCATTTACATGCGCTAGACAACCCAGACCAAGCTGCGTTTTATACGTCTGGTCGCGCCAGTAACGAAGCGGCATTTCTATATCAACTATTTGTGCGAAGCTTTGGTACAAATAACTTTCCAGATTGTTCGAACATGTGCCATGAAACCACAAGCGTTGGACTGCTTGATTCGATTGGTTTAGGAAAGGGCACAGTCACCCTAGAAGACTTTGATTTAGCCGATGCAATTTTTAGTTTTGGGCATAATCCCGGAACCAATCACCCACGTATGTTAGGCACTTTGCGTGAAGTGTCTAAACGTGGTGGCAACATTGTTGCGATTAACCCAATTAAAGAACGAGGACTTGAACGTTTCCAAGACCCACAAGCACCACTTGAAATGATGACCAATGGCAGTACACCTATTAGCCGTTATTATTTCCAACCTAAAATTGGTGGTGATTATGCACTGATGTTAGGTATTTTAAAGCATTTAAATGAGTGGGATAAAAAAGCCCTTGCCTCAGGAAAACCAAGTGTTTTTGACCGAAACTTTATTGCGGTCAATACCATTGGTTTTGATGAAATGATTGCTGAGGTTGAAAAAACTGAATGGGCAGATATCTATAAACATTCAGGTTTGTCTGCTGAACATTTAGAAAAACTAGCCAAACTCTTTTTAGAGTCTGAGCGTTCAATTTTTTGTTGGGGTATGGGAATTACCCAGCATCGCCACGGAACTGCCAATGTACATATGTTAGCGAATTTATTGTTGGCTCGTGGGCAAATTGGCAGGCCAGGTGCAGGCCTATGTCCGGTTCGTGGACACAGTAATGTGCAAGGCGACCGAACCATGGGCATTAATGAACTGCCTAGCCCTAAATTACTAGACAACATTGACCGCGTGTTTGGGATTAAATCCCCTAGAAAAAATGGACATGGTGTCGTCGAAACCATTAAAGCGATGGCTGAAGGCGAGGTCAAAGTATTTATTGGTTTGGGTGGGAACTTTGCAGTTGCGACTCCGGATACACCGTATACTCAAGAAGCTCTCAGAAAGTGTAATTTAACCGTTCATGTTGCAACCAAGTTAAACCGTAGTCATTTGGTGTGTGGTAAAGAGGCACTGATTTTGCCATGTTTAGGCCGTACCGAAATTGATGAGCAACTTCATGGCCCACAGGCAATTTCAGTCGAAGATTCGATGAGTAATATTCATCTGTCAGCAGGGCGTAACACTCCAATTTCTGAGAATATTTTATCGGAACCAGACATTGTGGCAAGAATGGCAGAGGCAGTGTTACCAGATAGCCAAATTAAATGGAAATGGTACATCGAAAGCTATGACCGTATTCGTGATTCAATTGCCGATGTCTTTGATGAATTCCATGATTTTAATTTACGTGTCTATGAACCAGGTGGATTCCACTTAGAGCATCCAGCCAATCAGCACATCTGGAATACAAAAAGTGGTAAAGCACAGTTTATGATTACGCCACTTAATGAAGTCTATGGCGATAAAGAAAATCAATATGCTGCTGCCTATACCGAGAGTAAAGTTTATACCTTAATGACGACTCGTTCTCACGATCAGTACAACACGACGCTATATGGTCTTGATGACCGTTACCGTGGGGTCTTTGGTCAACGCCGTGTATTGTTTATGAATCAGGCCGATATTGATGAAGCTGGCTTCGAAGCAAACCAGTGGGTCGATATTGAAAGTGTTTTCTCGGATGGTGTTAAACGTATTGTGCATAGTTTCCGAATCGTGCCTTACAACATTCCACGGGGCAGCTTAGCCGCTTACTATCCAGAGACTAATCCTTTAGTGGCCTTAAGCAGTCATGATAAATATGCCAAGATTCCAGCTTCAAAAAGTGTTCCTGTTATTTTGCATGCTGGTGATGCACCTGAACACTTTAATTTGGCAACAGCAGTTGACCCTGAAGATGCAGATAGAAAAGTAAGCAGCCTTTAAATCAAAGGTGATATTAGAAATGTAATTGAAACAGATGGCGCTTCCAAAAGGCGCCATTCCAATATAAAGGAAATTATTTTGACACCACATTCTTATGGGGTTGAAACATTACAAGTACAGCGGTTTAAGAAAACCGAATCTGAAAGTGTTTTAGATAATATTGTTCAAGAGTATCCAATTGCTTTGGTATATAACGGTATTTCTCATGCAGTGATGATGGCAACACCTACCGATGTGAGTTTGTTTGCTAAAGGTTTTAGTCTCTCTGAAGGAATTTTAACGAGCTTAAAAGAACTATATGCCATTGAGGTGCATCAAAGTGAATTAGGTATTGAAGTTGAAATGACGATTTCATCTAGAGCATTTGCCACATTAAAAGAACGTAGACGAATGATGGTTGGGCGTACCGGCTGTGGTTTATGTGGTATTGAAAGTTTAGAGCAGTTTCATCTCGATGTTCCTAAAATTACCACCGAACCTTCTAAAGAATGGCTTGCGCAAATTCCGATGGCGATTGCTCATTTAAAGAATCGGCAAGAAATTACTGCTTTAACAGGAGGTGCTCATGCAGCAGCTTGGGTCGTTGACGGCCAAATTGTCGCTTTATTTGAAGATGTGGGGCGTCACAATGCTTTAGACAAATTACTCGGTTATTTAGCCCAAGAAAACTATGACACCAGTTTGGGTTTTGTTGTCATGACCAGTCGTGCAAGCTATGAATTAATTCGTAAATGCGCTCAGTTAAATATAGGTTTGTTGGCTTCAATTTCCGCTCCAACCAGCATGGCTATTCGGTTGGCAAAAATATCGGGTCTAACTTTGGCTAGTTTTTGTCGTGGTGATGGCTTTGTTTTATATACCGAAGTATGAAGCCTTAAAATAACCATTAAATAAACTCTCATTTAAAGAATGATCAAAAAGATAGAAATTTACATTTCTATTTTTTCTAATTTTAAGCTAGGCATGAGTTTTATACTTTATTATCAGACTTCGGTAGGTCGGAGTGTGTCCCAGTGTCTTGGTTGCAGTCTCTAAAAGATTGGGCAAAACGTCTAAAAAAACAAATTATTATGTTGTGGTTTGCATCAAAGCACCCGCAAATGCCGTTGTTACCAAAAATTATTGCTATTGTAGCGGTAGCTTATGCTTTTAGTCCCATTGATTTAATTCCAGATTTTATTCCTGTTTTGGGTTTACTTGATGAAGCTTTAATTTTACCAATACTCATTTGGTTAGCTGTTCGCTTTACACCCAAACATGTCATTTTAGAGGCAGAACAACAAGCTGAAGAATGGCTTGAACAACAAGAACGCCGTCCTCAAAATTATTTGGTTGCTGTGTTGATTATTCTAGTTTGGATAACTTTGGCTGTGATGGCTTATTTCTATTTTGGCGGTGGTTTATAAGTTCTCAAGGTTCAAGATATAGAGTACTAATTTAAAGGCATTAACATTGTACTTTGCTACAACTCAAAGGATAATAACGTTTTTATAAGCTATGAGTTGCAGACAATGAAAATCGTCGCAGATGAAAATTTGGCATTTACCGATTACTTTTTTTCAGAGTTTGGCGATATTCAACACCATGCAGGGCGTACCTTAACTCATGCAGATGTAAAAGACGCAGAGGCTTTACTGGTTCGCTCGGTAACAGCAGTTAACGAGAGTTTAATTCGAGACACTTCAATAAAATATGTAGGTAGTGCCACAATTGGTACCGATCATTTAGATATTCCAGCTTTAGAAAAACAAGGAATTACGTGGGCAAATGCGGCAGGTTGTAATGCCCAAGCAGTTGCTGAATATGTAATTACTGCTTTAATGCATTTAGATGCCAACTTTTTAGAACAACAAGAAAAATTTACCCTAGGCATTGTTGGGCTTGGAAACGTGGGTAAACGTTTAGCATATATGGCTCAGTTGCTTGGCTGGAATGTGATTGGCTTTGACCCATATGTACAGTTAGATTCAATTGAAAATGTAAACTTAGAAATGCTCTTGCAACAAGCGAATGCAATTTCAATTCATGTGCCTTTAACTAAAAATGGTGAGCATGCGACGTATCACCTTTTTGATGAGCAAGCGTTTGCAGCACTTCAACCTAATACAATTTTAATTAATAGTGCGCGTGGCCCAGTTGTTAAAGAAGCGGCTTTAATCGAAGATATTCAGCGTACAAAACGTAAAGTTGTGCTCGATGTATTTGAACATGAGCCAGTCATCTCAGAAGAGCTTCTCGATATGTTGGCTTTGGCAACACCGCATATTGCTGGTTATAGCCTTGAAGGGAAGGCCCGCGGTACACAAATGATTTACGAAGCGTTTTGCCAAAAATTTCGATTCGATATAAATAAGCGTTTCGAAACACAATTGCCTGCGTGCGAAGATTATTTTTCAGGTCATGACTTAAAGGCTGTGTTAAAGCAAAAATTAACTCAAATTTATGATATTGCACAAGACGATGCCAACATACGTGCTTGTATTAAAGACGGTAAGGTAGAGCAAAAAGCATTTGATTTATTACGTAAGAACTATCCGCTACGTCGGGAGTGGGCAGCACATGGAGGACCGCAGGCATGAGTTTAAGTTATCAACCTACTTGTTCAATTGATGCCTTAAAAGCTCGTGCCAAGCTCTACACCCAAATCCGTCAGTTTTTTGCAGAACGTGGCGTCATGGAAGTTGAAACACCGATTGTTTCACAAGCAGGTGTCACCGATGTGCATTTAGCTTCTGTTCAGGCTTTGCGTCATATCAATGGCAAATTGCAAACTCAATATTTACAAACTTCGCCAGAGTTTGCCATGAAACGGTTATTGGCGAGTGGCAGTGGGCCGATTTACCAGATTTGTAAAGTTTTTCGAGATGATGAACACGGGCGTAAACACAATAGTGAATTTACGATGCTTGAATGGTACCGCCCGAGTTTTGATCTAAAAGCTTTAATGCATGAAACCGCCGATTTATTGCAAAGCTGTTTGCAGCATCGTTTTGGTGAAGTTCGTCCGTTTATTCTAAGTTATAAACATGCCTTTCAGGACCGTTTAGACATTAACCCATTACAAGCAACTTTGAAGCAACTCAAAGATACGGCAAATCGTGTGGGCTTAAACCTTGATTTGGGCGATGATCGTTTAGCTTATATCGATTTGTTATTCTCGCATTTTGTTGAACCAAGTTTGGGGTTTGATGCAGCTGTGTTTTTAACTGACTTTCCACCAGAAATGGCATCTTTGGCAAAGGTAAAACTCGATGAAGATGGGGAAGAAGTTGCTGCGCGTTTTGAGGTTTATATTGAAGGTTTAGAGCTGGCAAATGCCTATGATGAATTGCTTGATGCAGAGGTGTTACGTTCACGCTTTGAAGCAGACAATGCAGAGCGGGCTAAGCAAGACCTCCATGTCATGCCTTTAGATGAACATCTATTAGCTGCTTTACCTCATATGCCAGAATGCTCAGGAATTGCTTTAGGGATAGACCGTCTATTAATGGTTGCAATGGATCAGGTCAAAATTGAAAAAGTCATTACATTCCCCGCAGACATTGCTTAAAAACTAACAAATAAAAAAGCCACAATATTGTGGCTTTTTTATTTAGGATTTATTCAGCTTAAGCTTGTTGAATACCTGCAACAACCCAGTCTTGCTGAGAGCCAGCAGGTTTAACAAAGTGCCAGATTTCAGTAAATGGTTGTGGCAAGCTGTTTAAATCTTCACTCACATTACCTGTGAAGCGTACGCTCACAACGTACTGACCATTTTCAGTCGCACTGTCTACAACCATCGCATTTAGATTACTAAATTCAGCAACGTCTTGATCTTGGTTTTCCATGATGTCGTTATACATAGAAGTATAAAGTTCTGGTGTTAAGTAACGGCGAATTTCTTCAATGTTACTTGAAGTATTCATCGATTGGATGTGATTAAAACGTTGACGTGCAATACGCAAGAACGCAGCTGGTTCACTACCGTCTGGAAGTTGGTTGCCATTGCTGGTTGTTACACCGCCAAAAGGAGCTTGGGTTGCAGCACCACCAGTCACAGACTGACCAAAGATGTTTGTATTATCGCCAGCATTACGTGGTGTCGCTTGTGGTGCAGCAGAACGGCCAAATGGGTTTTGACCGCCGTTGTTTGGTGCGTAAGGATTATTAGCTGCTAATTTTTTTTTTGCGCCAAATTTGCGGAATACAAAAAAGGCGAGAGCTGCTGCAAGTAATACCCAAATCCAGCTAGGGATACCACCCTTTTTCTCTTGTTGGGCTTCAGCCTGAGTGGCTTGCTGCTCAGTTGATGTTGGTTTGTCATCAGCTAAAGCATTTGCTGCAACAGCACCTACGGCAGCACCAGCCACACCAGCTGCAACCATTGAACCAACGCCTGGACCAGATTTCTGAGGCGCTGTAGCAGGTTGTTGAACTGGGGTCACTTGACGAGGTTGTTGATATGACTGGCTTGAAGTGGTAGAGCGCGCCATACCGTGGCTTTTACCACCACCTGCACGTTTAGCTTCAGCAAGAGGAGAAATTGCTAAAGCAGCCATTAAAATACCGCTAATCAAGCCACGCTGGTGTACTTCCATAGGAAATTCCTGTTTAAAATTAATTTACAATAGTATTTATGCAGGTATTTACCCTAAATTTCAACTATAAAAGTATATTTTTTTATGTCAATTCATCACTCAATTGCATTGCTTCGGTCAATGCTTCATGCAGGCGGGCAACCGCAATGACTTGTACGCCTGGAATTGCTTTTTGCGGCGCATTACCTCTTGGTAAAATGACATATTTAAAGCCATGTTTAGCAGCTTCTTTTAAACGCTCTTGACCATTAGGAACTGGACGAATTTCACCAGAAAGACCAACTTCGCCAAAAACCGCAAGCTGCTGAGGTAAAGCTTTAGTACGTAAACTTGAAGCGCAGGCTAACAAAACCGCTAAGTCTGAACCTGTTTCGGTAATTTTTAAGCCACCCACTATATTCACATAGACGTCTTGTCCTGTGGTTTGGACACCGCCATGACGATGCATAACAGCAAGGAGCATGTTTAAACGGTTTTGTTCAAGGCCTAATGCGACGCGTCGTGGTTGGCCTTGTGCATCGTCAACTAAAGCTTGTACTTCGACCAAAAGAGGACGAGTCCCTTCACGGCTAATCATGACAATTGAACCGGGAATTGCTTCATCATAACGACTCAAGAAAATGGCAGAAGGGTTAGCAACTTCACGTAACCCTTTATCTGTCATGGCAAATACACCCAGTTCATTGACCGCACCAAAACGGTTTTTAACCGCACGAATCATTCGATAGCGTGAGTCGGATTGACCTTCAAAGTAAAGTACACAATCCACCATGTGCTCTAAAACACGAGGGCCAGCAAGTGCACCTTCTTTGGTCACATGACCAACAAGAAATAGTGCCGTGCCACTATTTTTTGCATAGCGTGTAAGTAATGCAGCAGATTCACGAATTTGAGAAACGCCACCTGGTGCCGATTGAAGTGTTTCGGTGTAAAGCGTCTGAATAGAATCTAAAATAGCTACCGCAGGCTTTTCTTGTTCTAAAACCTCACAAATTCGTTCTACACAGGTTTCTGCCATGGCTTTTAATTTGTCAGTAGGCAAATCAAGACGTTGAGCACGAAGAGCAACCTGAGATAAAGATTCTTCACCCGTAATATAAAGTGCAGAGCTTTTCGCGCTTGCCATGTGGGTCGCTGTTTGTAACAGAATGGTCGATTTACCAATACCCGGGTCACCGCCGATCAGTACGACTGAACCGGTAACCAAGCCTCCGCCAAGTACACGATCAAATTCGCTAATACCTGTCTGTAAGCGAGTTTCATGGGAAACTGAGACTTTATTGAGTGTTGTAATATTCGCGGCTTGGCCTGCATAGCCCCCAGTTTTGGGACGTGCTCGGTGCGCAGTGGTTGGTTCAAGTCTGACTTCGGTCAGGCAATTCCATTCACCACATTCTGAACATTGACCTGCCCATTTGAGATGATCGGCACCACATTGCTCGCAACGGTAAATAGTTTTGACTTTACTCATAAAAAATTGAAATTTTGCTCGATATTATATAAATATAGTTCTATAGAGAGTCCTTAGCTCTTTTTCCTAAATTTTTCATGTAAAAGATTAGGAATTAGAAAAGGGGGAGCTTTTTAGGAACTAAAAGGGAAAGACATCAAAAATAACACGATATAGGATTTTTACAAGTCAGATAGAGTTTGTTTTCAGTGGATATAAAAAATCTAATCTATCCCCAAGGAAGGTGTTTTACTAATGTATATATCTACCTGTTTATTATAGAAATGGCATGGATATTGCTGAAGTAAAAAACGAACAAAATAATATGAGTATTGTATTTTAAAAATACAAAAGGTTGATATCTATGAGTGCAGCAGAAATTGTTGATTGGGTAAATAGCATAATCTGGAGTAAAGGACTGATTTACCTGTGCTTAGGCGCGGGTTTATTTTTTTCTATTTTGACTAGATTCGTTCAAGTACGCCAAATGAAAGAAATGGTAAGGTTATTAATAAAAGGAACTTCTTCTGAACAGGGGATTTCATCTTTTCAGGCGCTTGCAGTTTCATTATCTGGTCGAGTAGGTGTTGGTAACATTGCAGGTGTCGCGGCAGCAATTGGTTTTGGTGGTCCTGGTGCTGTCTTTTGGATGTGGCTAGTGGCATTTCTAGGAGCAAGTACAGCATATGTTGAATCGACATTAGGCCAAATCTATAAGGTTGAATATCAAGGGCAATACCGTGGCGGTCCAGCTTTTTATTTTGATAGGGGGCTAGGACAACGCTGGTTAGGAATCGTGTTTGCTATTGCTGCGATTATTTCTTGTGGTTTGTTTTTGCCAGGTATCCAAGCAAATGCTGTAGGTAAAGCTTTTACCCAGATTACAGGTGAAGGAACAATTATTTTTGGAGATATTGGATTATTTAAACTTGTTGCACTTATCGTAATTGTAAGTTTGCTTGCCATCATTATTTTTGGAGGAATCAAGCGGATCGCACGTTTTGCTGAGTTCGTGGTGCCATTCATGGCTGCTGGATATATTTTAATGGCTGTCATTATTGTAATTGCCAATATCCATGAACTCCCTGGAGTAATTAAATTAATTTTTGAAGATGCTTTTTCTCCTATGGCGGGTCTTGGTGCGGCGATTGGTTGGGGAGTAAAACGTGGTGTTTATTCAAATGAAGCAGGTCAAGGAACAGGTCCTCACGCAGCGGCTGCAGCTGAAGTTCAGCATCCGGCTCAACAAGGATTTGTTCAAGCATTTTCAATTTATGTGGATACTTTATTTGTTTGTTCTGCCACAGCATTCATGATTTTAATTACAGGGATGTATAACGTACAAGGTACCTTAGAAGCAGGTCAATTTATTGTGCAAAATGTGGGAGCTACAGTTGAAATTGGTTCTCCTGCATTCACCCAAATGGCTGTAAGTACAATGTTTGGTAATTTTGGCCAAATTTTTGTGGCTTTAGCTGTTTTCTTTTTTGCTTTCACAACTATTGTTGCCTATTACTACATTGCTGAAACTAACATTACTTACCTAAGCTATATTACAAAATCTCCATCACTATTATTTGTGGTTAAGTGCTTTATTATTTTGTCGGTTTCCTACGGTGTTCTTAGTGCAACTGGTTATATATGGGGTATTGGTGACATTGGTGTAGGTTTAATGGCATGGATCAACATCGTTGGTATTATTGTGACTTATTTTATATGGAAACCTACTATTAAAGCATTGAAGGATTATGAGGCACAGCAAAAAGCCGGAGTAACAGAATTTACATTTGATCCTGTTAAATTAGGAATAAAAAATGCGACATTCTGGGAAGAAAAATTGAAAAATAAACAGAAATAAAGTTTCAAAAATTTAGTTTATTTAGTTATTTAATTCCGGAAGGGTAGTCTTAGGACTGCCTTTTTTATTTGTATGAACGAATGAACTTGTCAGACAAAAGTTGACTTAGAAGTGCGTTGTTTTGAAATGAGCTTGTGCGTATTATCAGCCATAATTGTGTGTAGCTTGAAATCATCAGCAATACAGACAAAAATTAGTTAGCTGAAAAGTTTTCAAAAATATACATGTAAAAGATACCTGCAAATGGTGCGATATCGTCTTTTTGATTTTAGCTAACGGACTAAAAAAATTACTGGAGTGTATTGATAAGATGTCGAATCAAAATCTGAGCGAGTCTCATGAACAAGGTGAGCTCCATCGTAGCCTCTCAAATCGGCATTTACAGCTGATCGCGATTGGCGGTGCAATTGGTACGGGGTTGTTTATGGGATCCGGCAAAACGATTAGTCTTGCTGGCCCATCAATCTTATTCATTTATCTGATCATTGGTGCGATGGTGTTTTTCGTCATGCGTGCGCTTGGTGAATTACTCCTTTCAAATTTGGCCTATAAATCATTTATTGATTTCACAACAGATTTAATCGGCCCATGGGCAGGTTATTTTGTAGGATGGACGTACTGGTTATGTTGGATCACCATTGGTATTGCCGACCTTTCTGCAATTATCTATTACTTACAATTTTTCAATAATGGTCTACCTTTCTCGCCTGTCGAAGGTGCCATGATCAGTGTTGCAGCCATCGTATTTATTATGGGCTTGAACTTATTAACAGTTCGCTTATTTGGTGAGTTGGAGTTCTGGTTTGCACTCATTAAAATTCTAGCAATTGTTATTTTAATTGCTGTAGGTCTGTGGATGATCTTTACTGGCTTTACTTCTACTACAGGTGAAGTTGCTTCATTTACACATCTTTGGGTAAATGGCGGTTTCTTCCCAACAGGAGTGCATGGCTTCTTGGCTGGCTTCCAGATTGCGATCTTTGCTTTCGTTGGTGTAGAACTTGTCGGAACAACGGCTGCGGAAACTAAAGACCCAGCACGTAACTTACCAAAAGCAATTAACTCAATTCCAATCCGTATCATTATTTTCTACGTATTGGCACTACTTATTGTTATGTCTGTAACGCCATGGAATCGAATTGATCCAGCTATCAGTCCATTTGTAAACTTGTTTAGTCAAGCAGGTGTTGCAGCAGCAGCAATCTTGATGAACTTAGTGGTATTGTCATCAGTGATGTCATCAATGAACAGCGGCGTGTTTTCAACAAGTCGTATGTTATTTGGTCTATCACGTGAAGACCAAGGACCAAAAGCTTTTGGTAAATTGAACAAACGTGCAGTACCAGCGAATGCATTGTATTTTTCTGCTGCGTGCTTATTGTTAGGTGCGGCTTTACAGTATTTTGTGCCAAATACCGTTGAGGCGTTTACGCTTGCAACAACACTTTCAACGATTCTGTTCATTTGTGTGTGGTTGTTAATTATCTGGAGTTACATCCGCTATTACACTACGCGCCCTGAACTACATGCCAAATCAACATTTAAATTACCGGGTGGTTTATTTACATGTTGGATCACCATTATTTTCTTTGTTGGCATGATTTATGTGCTGTCTTTAGAGCCAGATACGTTTAAAGCGCTTAAAGTCAGTCCAATCTGGTTTATTATTTTGCTGATTGGTTATTTCTTCTTCTATAAACCACGCAATAAAAAATAAGCTTTTTAATGAGTGATAATCAAACGCTGGCTGAAAAGCTGGCGTTTTTTTATCGATATTGTTTTTCCTGCTAAGTTTACTCTTTAGCCGTTTGCCTGATCACGGTATACTGCACCGAATTGTTTAAATCAGGTGCTCAGATGCGTCGTGTCATTTGCCTCATCAGTTTATTGAGCAGCAGTATTTTGCTTACCGCTTGTGGTCAGTCAGGAGCATTGCAACTGCCTTCTGATCCAAATTATGACAAACGCGCAAAATACTTGCTCTATCGTAATAACGAATCGAAACAAGCTGTACAAAAAGATGAAAAAGCTGAACAAGCAGACGAATCTTCAACAGTTCCAACCCAAACTACATCACCTTAAGCTTTGAAATAAGGACACATTCATGAGTTTCACTCGCATTAATGGAGTATTGCATGCAGAGCAATGTTCTCTGGAGCAGCTTGCGCAGCAATTTGGCACACCGTTGTATGTTTATTCAAAAACAGCTTTTGAAAAACATTACTTAGATATGGACCGTGCCTTTGACTTTATTGATCATCAAATCTGTTTTGCGGTGAAATCTAACTCAAATTTAGCTGTTCTTAATGTATTGGCAAAACTTGGTGCTGGTTTTGATATCGTATCAGGTGGTGAGCTTGCGCGTGTTTTAAAAGCGGGTGGAGATGCATCTAAAGTTGTTTTTTCTGGTTTAGGTAAAACCGAAGCTGATATTGAAACCTCATTAAATGTAGGCATTGCCTGTTTTAATGTAGAGTCATACGCAGAACTAGACCGTCTTCAAAAAGTTGCGGCTCGTTTGGGTAAGAAAGCTCCGATTTCTTTACGTGTAAATCCAGACGTAGATGCAAAAACACATCCTTATATTTCAACAGGTCTTAAAGAAAATAAATTTGGTATTCCAAGTGATACTGTTTATGAAACCTATCAATATGCTGCATCTTTACCCAACCTTGAAATTATTGGGATTGACTGCCACATCGGTTCGCAATTAACCGAGACTAAGCCATTTGTTGATGCTTTAGATCGTGTCATGTTGATGATTGATGAATTAAAAAAACTTGGCATCAATCTTAAACATATTGATATCGGTGGTGGTTTAGGTGTTTGTTATAAAGATGAGACACCACCAAGTGTTGAAGAATATGCCAACTCAATGAAACCTGCTTTAGAAAAGTTAGGTCTTAAGGTTTATATGGAACCGGGCCGTAGCATTAGTGCAAATGCAGGTGTGCTTTTAACAAAAGTTGATTTGCTCAAGCCAACGAGTCATCGTAACTTTGCCATTATTGATGCTGCAATGAACGACTTGATTCGCCCTGCATTATATGAAGCATGGATGGATATCCAACCTGTGGTACCAAGTTCAGATACTGAAGAAAAAACTTGGGATCTTGTTGGTGCAATCTGTGAGACAGGTGACTTCATTGGTAAAGATCGATCATTGGCTTTAAAAGAAAATGACTTGTTAGCTGTTCTCGGTGCTGGTGCTTATGGTTTTGTAATGAGCTCAAATTACAACACACGTGGACGTGCCGCTGAAGTAATGGTATCAGGCGATAAAGCTCATTTGATTCGTGAGCGTGAAACAGTTGAATCCCTTTGGGAAAAAGAACGTTTATTGCCTGAGGAGTAAATGAGATGTTATTAGAATTTACTAAAATGCATGGCTTAGGCAATGACTTTATGGTGGTTGATCTGATTAGCCAGCGTGCTTATTTAGATACAGAAACAATTCAACGCTTAGCTGACCGTCATTTTGGTATTGGTTTTGATCAGCTATTGATTGTTGAACCACCAGATTTACCAGAAGCAGATTTTAAATATCGTATTTTTAATGCCGATGGTTCTGAAGTTGAACAATGTGGTAACGGTGTCCGTTGTTTTGCTCGTTTTGTACATGAGCGTCATTTAACAAGCAAAACCAATATTACTGTTCAAACCAAGGCAGGTATTGTAAAGCCAGAACTTGGGCAAAATGGTTGGGTACGCGTGAATATGGGTTACCCAAAATTTTTACCAAATGAAATTCCATTTGTTGCTGAACAACCAGAAGCTTTATATACACTTGAGTTAGCCAATGACCAAAACATTAGTATTGATGTGGTCAACATGGGTAATCCACATGCAGTTACTATTGTTCCAGATGTACTCACAGCAGATGTAGCAGGTATTGGCCCACAAGTTGAATCACATCAACGATTTCCTGAACGCGTGAATGCTGGTTTTATGCAAGTAATTGATGAAAACCATGTGCGCCTTCGTGTATTTGAACGTGGTGTAGGTGAAACACTTGCATGTGGTACAGGTGCTTGTGCTGCTGCGGTAAGTGGTATGCGCCGTGGCTTACTTGCTAATTCAGTTGAAGTTGAACTTGCTGGTGGTAAACTACAAATCGAATGGCAAGAAGGCGATGTGGTCTGGATGACTGGTCCAACAACCCATGTGTATGATGGGCGTTTGGATTTACGTTATTTCCAAGGCTAATAGCGTTACCTAAATAGAAGCCTCTTTTCATCAACTAAACTGATAAAAGAGGCTTTCTTTTATATGTACAATAATATTTGATTTAACTACTTTATAAGAAATATGAATAATTTAACTTTCTTACCCGGTGCTTCAGGAAGTATTAGTTTTTGGCATCCATTAATTGAAAAACTACCTCAGCAGTACCGTACAAAAATTATTGGTTATTCGGGCTTTGGAGATACACCAGAATCTGTAGAGGTCAAAAATTTTGAAGACCTAACAAACTATGTTCTTAATCAAATTAATGAAGAATCTGTAATTATTGCGCAATCTATGGGTGGCATTTTTGCTGTTGCGGCAGCGTTGCAAAAACCTCAACTGGTTAAAGGGCTGGTCTTGATTGCAACTTCCGGTGGAATCGATCTGAGCCCATTTAATGTTCAAGATTGGCGTGAAGCATACCGCCAAACATTTTTAAAATATCCAGATTGGTTTATTACAACAAAAGTAAATTATGAGAAGTTTTTAGCAGAAATTGATATCGGTGTTTTATTGATATGGGGCGACCAAGATCTTGTGAGTCCAGTTGAAGTGGGGACATACTTAAATCAGATATTTAAAAGTTCAACATTGCATATTGTTAAAGGGGGAGATCATCAGTTGGCAGAAAAATATGCCGATGAAGTTGCAATCCAAATAAAAGACTATTTAAAAAAGCTGAAGTAACTCTTTAAGTTATATTAAGCGTGCTAGATATCAGCACGCTTTTTTAGATTTACTTTTTGCTCAAAGCCAATTTCAAAGCAAACAACACAAAAATACTGCCTGTAATACGGTCCATATATTTCACAAATTTAGGTTGCTTTAGATAACGTGACAGTGGTTGCATAGCCAAAATTAATAGAGTTGACCATAACATTCCAATCACCACGTGAATCATCACAAGCCCCATGACCCAAGTGACAGCCGATGCTTGCGGTGGAATAAATTGGGGAAGAAATGAAATATAAAAAATGCCGACTTTAGGATTAAGTAAGTTACCCAAGAAACCTTTAATAAACCAATTTTGTGAAGTGGGTATATTTGAATTACTCCCTTGCATATCTGCAAGTTGACTACGCGGTTTTAAAATCATATTCACACCCAGCCATGCAAGATAAGCGGCCCCCATCCATTTCAATATATTAAAAGCTAAATCAGAAGCCATGAGCAAAGCACCCAGACCACAAGCAACTACAATTCCCCACGCGATACAGCCAAGGCTAATGCCTACTGCTGCTTGGAATGCTTTAGATTTACCTTCAAGTGTAGCGGTGCGAATAATTAAAGTCGTATCCAGACCCGGGGTAAGCGTAAGTAAGGTAATTGCAAGTAGATAGGGTATGAGTATGGTGGTCATGGCAGCAAGGTTTCGACAAATACTTGAGCTAAAGTGTAATACATATATAAGGTAGTGAGTTGTTATGCTGTACGATCTCAATTTTCCTGATCAACTACTTTTTGGTACACTGAAAAAATAAAATGAGCAAATCAATGGAGAGCAATTTGGATTTTGCATTACAACTGCTCTCAATGTGGTTAAAAGAAAGAAAAATTCAGAACCAGTCTGAGCACACGATTACTGCTTATGAAAGAGACGTTAAAAGCTTTCTTGAGTTTTGTGATCTCAAACAAATTGATTTAAGAAATGTTGAAGCTTCAGATTTACGTGAATATTTGGCCCAGCGTGTTGAGCAGGACCAGTTAAGTTCAAGTAGTATGCAGCGTCATCTCACTTCCATTCGCCAGTTCATGAAATGGGCAGAACAAGGAAAATATCTAGAAATTAATCCTACTGATGATTTTAAGCTCAAACGTCAGCCTAGACCTTTGCCCGGTATGATTGACATAGAAACGGTTAATCAGATTTTAGATCAACCTATGCCTGAAAAACCGATTGATCAGCAACTGTGGTTACGTGATAAAGCTATGTTGGAGTTGCTTTACTCAAGTGGTTTGCGTCTGGCTGAACTGCAAGGTTTAACAATTAAAGATATAGATTTTAATCGGCAACTGGTGCGTATTACAGGTAAAGGAAATAAAACCCGTATTGTACCATTTGGAAAAAAGGCGAAAGAAAGCCTATTGAATTGGTTAAAAATTTACAAAATCTGGAAAGGCCATTTTGATCAAAATACTTTTGTTTTTATTTCTCAAAGAGGTGGTGTATTAACCCCACGTCAAATCGAGAAGCGTGTAAAGCTTCAAGCGCAAAGAGCCGGTGTGAATGTAGATTTACATCCTCATTTATTGCGGCATTGTTTTGCTAGCCATATGTTATCAAGCAGTGGTGATTTACGCTCAGTTCAAGAAATGTTGGGGCATAGTAATTTGTCTACCACACAAATTTATACGCATATTGATTTTGATCATTTGGCGCAAGTCTATGATCGAGCTCATCCAAGAGCGCAAAAGAACGAATAGATTTAAAAACTATCTTAATAATAAAGTTGACTAAAATGGCAAGTCTTATACGAATGTAGACATCATTTGTATTTTTTTAGAAATTTGTTTAAGAGAAATAGGGAAAATAGTCAAATTGACCATTTTGATCTTTGGATATTTTGTCGGTACCCCTGAGTCAAAAACATCTAATCTCGATTATTTAAAGGCGATCTTATGTTTCTGGCTAATAAGCTAAATAAGATAAAAAGATAATAAAAATCAATATATAAAATAGAGTGTAAAAAGAATGAAATAGCACCTAATAAGGCACAATATTTTTTTTATGAACTGATGGTTTCATTTTTTTTGTGCTGTTCTGGAAAATTGTGACTTGACCGAAATGCCAAACACATTGCAAGATAGGGTACCTAAAAAATTTTAATTGAAGAGTTAATATACTTTTCTCAACATTTACTTTTGCTAGAACAGCCGAGGATTACATGAAGGCTCTTGTTGCTGTAAAACGCGTGGTTGATGCCAACGTCAAAGTTCGTGTTAAGCCGGACAATAGTGGGGTTGACCTTACTAACGTTAAAATGTCAATTAACCCATTTTGTGAAATCGCAGTGGAAGAAGCGGTTCGCTTAAAAGAAAAAGGAACAGTATCAGAAATCGTTGTTGTTTCTGTTGGTCCTAAAGAAGCTCAAGAACAAATCCGTTCTGCAATGGCTTTGGGTGCAGACCGCGGTATTTTGGTTGAAACCACTGATGAAATTGGCGCTTTAGAAGTTGCTAAAATTTTAAAAGGTGTTGTTGATGCTGAAAAACCAGAACTTATCCTTCTTGGTAAACAAGCAATTGATGATGACTCTAACCAAGTAGGTCAAATGCTTGGCGCATTATTAGGTGCGGGCCAAGGTACATTCGCTTCTGAAGTGAAAGTTGATGGCGGCAAAGTACAAGTAACTCGTGAAGTTGACGGTGGTTTACAAACTGTTGAACTGGCACTTCCAGCAATCATTACAACTGACTTGCGTTTGAATGAGCCACGTTATGCAGCTTTGCCTAACATCATGAAAGCTCGTAAGAAGCCACTTGATACTAAATCTCCTGCTGATTATGGCGTTACAGCTGGTACTAAGCTTAAAACTGTTAAAGTTGAAGCTCCAGCAGAACGTAAAGCTGGCGTACAAGTGAAATCTGTAGATGAGCTTGTTGAAAAATTGAAAAATGAAGCGAAAGTGATCTAATACGGAAGGATAAAATCATGAGTATTTTAGTTATCGCTGATCACAACAACCAAGTACTTAACGGTGCTACTTTAAACGTTGTTGCTGCAGCACAAAAAATCGGTGGTGATATTACTGTATTAGTTGCTGGTTCTGGTGCTCAGGCAGTTGCTGATGCTGCTGCTAAAGTTGCGGGTGTAAGCAAGGTTTTACTTGCTGACAATGCTGCTTATGCAAACCAGTTAGCTGAAAACGTAGCTGCTTTAGTTGCTGATTTGGCTAAAGGTTACAAATACGTATTAGCTGCGTCTACAACAACTGGTAAGAACATTCTTCCACGTGTTGCTGCTCTTCTTGATGTAAGCATGATCACAGACATTATTTCTGTTGAGTCTGCTAACACATTCAAGCGTCCGATCTATGCAGGTAACGCGATTGCTACTGTTCAATCTGACGAAGCAATCATTGTTGGTACAGTTCGTGGTACAGCATTTGATCCAGTAGCTGCTGAAGGTGGTTCTGCTACCGTTGAAGCAGTAAGTGAAGCGAAAGATGCAGGTATTTCTAATTTTGTATCTGAAGAAATCGTGAAACTTGACCGTCCTGAATTGACAGCTGCTCGCATTGTTGTTTCTGGAGGTCGTGGTGTAGGTTCTGGTGAGAACTACCATAAAGTACTTGATCCATTAGCTGACAAGCTTGGTGCAGCACAAGGTGCTTCACGTGCGGCAGTTGATGCAGGTTTTGTACCTAACGACTTCCAGGTTGGTCAAACTGGTAAGATCGTTGCACCTGATCTTTATGTTGCTGTCGGTATTTCTGGTGCGATCCAGCATTTGGCTGGTATGAAAGATTCTAAAGTTATTGTTGCAATCAACAAAGACGAAGAAGCGCCAATCAACAGTGTTGCTGACTACTGGTTAGTTGGTGATTTGAACACTGTGGTACCAGAGTTGGTATCTAAACTTTAATCTTTACTGGTTAAAGTCAAAAACCCTTAGTTTTTACTAAGGGTTTTTTTATTGTAGAGATGGATGTTAAACACTAATTTGGATTTGTTATCTCATTTTAGGTTTGATTTTTATAGAATAAAAATCACATAGTTTTAATAAGGTGAACCTATGCTCATTACAGCGATATGATAAGAATAATATGCAATTAAATTATACAAATATCACCAGATTGACCATGTAGATTCCGTACATTCCAAAGCGCTTTTGTGCTATACTATACAGCTATATTTTTTTCGACTTTAGTTCAGTTTTCGGAACTAAATTTTTTGCAAGATCAAGACATATAAGCAGATGGAAATTTCTATCTGTAAGAAGGAGTATGCATGAGCGTATCGGAAATCCGACCGATTGCCATTGAGGATGAACTCAAGCATTCATATTTAGATTACGCGATGAGTGTAATCGTATCTCGTGCATTGCCGGATGTGAGAGACGGTCTAAAACCTGTTCACCGTCGTGTGCTATTTGCCATGCACGAATTAGGCAATGACTATAACAAAGCCTACAAGAAATCTGCACGTGTTGTTGGGGACGTAATCGGTAAATATCACCCTCATGGTGACTCAGCTGTTTATGAAACCATTGTACGTATGGCTCAAGACTTTAGCTTACGTTATTTATTGGTAGATGGTCAGGGTAACTTCGGTTCGATTGATGGCGATAGTGCAGCTGCAATGCGTTATACCGAAGTCCGTATGACAAAGTTAGCGCACGAACTTCTTGCAGATCTAGAAAAAGACACTGTTGACTGGGAAGATAACTACGACGGATCTGAGCGTATTCCTCAGGTGGTTCCGACACGTGTTCCAAACTTGCTAATTAATGGTGCTGCCGGTATTGCTGTTGGTATGGCAACAAACATGGCACCACACAACATGACAGAAGTTGTGAATGCATGTTTAGCCTATGCCGACAATCCGAATATCTCGATTGAAGGATTGATGGAATATATTACTGGTCCTGATTTCCCTACAGGCGGTATTATTTACGGTAAATCAGGTATTGTTGATGCTTACCGTACAGGTAAAGGCCGACTACACATTCGTGGTAAGTACCATTTCGAAGAAGATGAAAAGACAGGTCGTATAACCATCGTCTTTACTGAAATTCCATATCAAGTTAACAAAGCAAGAGTTATTGAGCGTATTGCCGAGTTAGTTAAAGAGAAAAAACTTGAAGGTATTTCAGAGCTTCGTGATGAGTCTGATAAAGACGGTATGCGTATTGCGATTGACTTGAAACGCGGTGAAAACGCAGAAGTCATTGTAAATAACTTATTCTTAAATACACAGCTTGAAAACTCATTCAGCATCAACATGGTTTGTCTTGACAATGGACAACCAAAATTGATGAATCTGAAAGATATTATTGCGGCATTTATTCGTCACCGCCAAGAAGTAGTGACACGCCGTACCATGTTCGAATTGCGTAAAGCACGTGAACGTGGTCATATCTTGGAAGGCTTAACCGTTGCCTTAGCCAATATTGATGAAATTATCGAAACCATTAAAACTTCTGCTAACCCAGCTGAAGCGCGTGAGCGTTTACTAGCAGGTGAGTGGGCTGGCGGTGGTGTCGTTTCTTTACTCGAAAAAGCTGGTGCTATTTCTGTTCGCCCAGATGAAATCGAAGGTGAAAACCCAGATCGTCCATTTGGCTTATCTGAATCGATTTATCGTCTATCTCCAACGCAAGTAGGTGCAATTTTAGAATTGCGTTTACATCGTTTAACGGGTCTTGAGCAAGATAAATTACATGCTGAATATACTGAAATTTTAGGTCAAATTGCTGAACTTACGGCAATTCTTAATGATTTCAATTTATTGATGGCTGTGATTCGTGAAGAATTAGCACAAGTATTACAACAGTATGGTGATGGGCGTCGTACGGAAATTATTGAATCACGTATTGATTTTAGTCGTGAAGATTTAATTCCAGAAGAACAAGTTGTATTAACGGTTTCACAAACAGGGTACGCAAAAACTCAACCGCTTTCTGATTATCAGGCTCAGCGCCGTGGTGGCCGTGGTAAGTCTGCAACTTCAATGAAGAGTGATGACTTTATTCAACACCTAATCGTGGCTTCAAACCATGCGACTGTGCTGTGCTTTACTAACGTAGGTAAAGTATATCGCCTTCGCGTATTTGAAGTGCCTCAAGCATCACGTGGTGCAAAAGGCCGCCCGATTATAAACTTGTTACCTTTAGATGCGAACGAAACAGTAACTGCGATCTTGCCGTTAACAGAGTTCCTAGAAAACCATTACGTATTTATGGCAACAGCTTCAGGTACAGTTAAACGTGTTGATTTAGAGCAGTTCTCTAACATTCGTTCAAATGGCTTACGTGCAATTGAACTTAATGAAGAGGATACCTTAATTGGTGTTGCGATTACTGATGGTAATCAGCAAATCATGTTGTTCTCAAATGAAGGTAAGGCAATTCGTTTTGCTGAAACCGATGTGCGTTCAATGGGTCGTACTGCTAAAGGCGTCCGTGGTATGCGCGTTAGCATTGCAAGCAACACTTTAAGTGAAGAAGATGCAGAAATTGAAAATGATGAATCTGATGATAATGAAGATTCAGCAGAGTTAAGTGTAGTAAGTCGCATCGTATCGCTTGTTGTTGTTCCTGAAACGGGTGAAGTGCTGTGTGCGAGTGCCAATGGTTATGGTAAACGTACTCCTGTAAATGACTTCCCAACCAAAAAACGTGGTGGTAAGGGTGTTATTGCAATTAAGACAAGTGAACGTAATGGTGAGCTTGTGGGTGCGGTATCTATTGATGAAAGCAAAGAACTGTTGCTTATTTCTGATGGTGGTACATTAGTTCGTACTCGCGCGGCAGAAGTTGCAATGACTGGTCGTAATGCACAAGGTGTACGTCTAATTCGTTTAAGCGAAGAAGAAACCTTGGTGGGTGTTGTGTCTATTGAAGCGGTTGAAGATGAAGAAGAGTTTCTCGAAGGAGAGGTTGATACTTCAGAATTAGATACCGAAGATGCAGTGTCTACGAATGACGATGCATCAGAAGAGTAAGTAGAAATTAAATAAAAAAGGAAGCGTAAGCTTCCTTTTTTATTTTTATGAAGAAGATTTTTTAACAAGTCGATAATAAGCTAAGCACATTAATATTAATCCGGCTGTCGCAAGAAATATCAATTTTGGTACAACCGTTGCTAAAGGAACACCCATCTGATTAAGTTGTACAAACATTTGTACGGCATGTGTAGAGGGTAAACACCAAGCAAACCATTGTAACCACTCGGGCATGGCTTGATGAGGCCATGCAGCTCCAGTTAATAGGAATAGGGGAACAGAGCTAAACACAATAATATGTCCAGCACGTTCTGGCATATCTAAAAGTGAGCCAATCAGCATGCCTAATCCAATCACACAACTAATAAAAATAGGAACGGCGACTAGCAAACCAGTAAAGTTCCCACCGTGTGGATAGTCATTGAACCATAAGGTAAAACCGAAGAGATAAAAACATCCTAAACAGCCAATGGTAAATATACTTGCAAAAATTCCAGCGAAGCGAACACCTGTAATTTTTTGGTGTTGTTCACGGTAGCTTGCGATTAGCATTGCTAAACCTAACACAATCGTTTGATGGATAATTAAACCTGCAACAGCTGGAAAAATATAACTTCCATATCCTGAAAGCGGGTTAAATAAAGGGACTTGATGAATAGAAAGGGCTGGTTGGAAATGTGTGCGCTCTCCAAATTTTTCGACATATTCTTTTAAGGTCGCTTCAATGGATGTAGCTAACCCTAAACCAATTTCTTTAGTTTTTAAAAAGTTGGTTGTGCTCAAATATAAGCCAATTCCACCAGTTTCTCCTCGGCGTAAGCTTTGAGTTAGGTTGCTTGGTAAAAGTAAAATACCATCGGCCTTTTGTTCTCGCACCATTTGTTCCGCTTGTAAAAAATTACTTGTAACGGTAACAATATGAACATGTGGACTATTTGCACTTTGGCCGATTAATTGAGAGGTTAATAGGCTTTGTTCTTCATCAACTATCACGATTGGAATTGATTCAGCACGTTCTGCTTTATAGGCGGTTGGATAAAAAAAGCTATAAAGAATGACCGATAAAATCAGAGTTGTGAAAACCGAGCTATTACTAACAATATCTTTAAATGTTTGCCCATAAGCCTTTAAAAACTCTTTCATGTTGTTGCTCCCCGAATTAATTTTTTAAGCAGCAGAGAGCTTAAAAAGAAGTAAATAAGGCAGTAACCCAGAAGTATTAAAAAGGGAATCATTGAAATGAAAAGTGGACTACCAATGACCCATTGTTCGGTTTGCAGCTTGGCATAAGGTGTATAGGGAATAATGAGGGACCAAAATTTAGTGAAAATCGGTGCATTATTTAAAGGCAAAGTAACGCCTGCAAAACTTAAAGATGAGCCACCATAGACGGCAATAAAGCCAAAAGTTTTACTTAAATTTTTAGTGGCAAGAATGACCGTACTGCTAATCAGAGCATAGGCAAAATAAAGTAAGAACTGTGCAACCAGCAATAAACTTAAGGAACCCGCTACGAACCAGCCACGGATTTCAACTAGCCAAAACATCCATAGCCATGTCCATACACAAAAAATAAGGCTATAGAGCAAATTTTTAGCCAATAAGCCTTGAATAAAATTTTCTCGGTTCACCCATTGAGTGAGGGTATTACGTTTTAGTTCTTGTCCAATTGCAAAAGCAACACAGCAGCATAGCAACAGATGCAATACGGCAGGAACCATAAATGGCTCTAAATAAAACTCATAGCTCATGCTCGGGTTGTAAAGCGTTGATACTTTTACATGAGCTGTAGGTACATCTAAATAGGGAATATTATTTGCAAGATAACTTTGGCCTGCATAGTCTGCTAAAGCATTGAGGGTACTTACCAGCATTGCTGAAGAAATCGTATTTCCTACGCTAAAGAAAGACTGGTTAAAAGCAATGCTGATTTGAGCATCTTGCGCTTTCACAAAACGCTTTTCAGCACCGTCTGGAATGAAAACATAACCCCAGATTTTAGTTTCGTTAAGTAATTGATCCGCTTCAGTAGGGCTTGCCGTAATTGTTTTAATATCTACCGTATGATTCAACGAAAGATACTTTTCAATATTGCGGCTGAGTTCACTTTGGTCCTGGTCAATAATGGCAATGGGTAAATGTTCAGCTTTACCTGCGTAAAACATGCTGCTAAACAAAAAAATGATAAAAGCGGGGATAAGTGTCACCATGCACAAATCCCATTTATTGCTTTTTAGATAGTTTAGTTCACGTAATATACTGGCAAACATGCGTTATTTTTCTTCTTTAATTTTAAATAGAACACTCATACCCACTTTTAAATCTTGCACTGGTTTTTCAGGTACAAGATGAAGTTTAAAGCTACGAATATCATAGCCTCCAGTTTGGCGAGTAGTTTTTACAGTGGCAAATTCACCCTCAGCATCAATATTTTTAATTTTAAAAGTCACATTTTGATTAAGTGCAGGAATGAATCCTTCAAGGGTTTTATTTTTATAAACAGAGGCATATTGATTTTCACCTACGTTTAAGCTGACCCATAAATCATCATCTTCTAAAATGCTGACAACAGGTACACCCATAGCGACTAACTCGGAAGGCTTCCCGTAAGTTTTTGAAACTGTACCTGAAATAGGGGAGAATAAACGTGTCTCAGCTTCAAGTGCTTTTGCTTCGCCTACAGCTGCTTTTGCAATTTCAACCTGTGCATCTGCTGTAGATTTTTGTTGACTTGTACTACCACGTTTTGCACGAGCGTATTGTTGATAAGAGGCTTCACTTAATTCTTGCGCAGAAGTTTGAGCCGCTAGCATCTCATCTCGTCTTTGGCGTGAAATAACACCTTGTCTATATAAATTTTCACCACGTTGGTAAGTGGTTTTTGCAAGGTTTGCTTGTGCTTTGGTGCTTTGCCAGTTGGCATAGAGAGTATCGATATTTTCTTGCTGAGAACCGCGGTCTACCGTAGATTGAAATGCTAAAGCTGATTGTAAAGCTGCCAAGGCTTGTTGCTTTTTAGCTTCTATTTCTGGGCTAACCAAGCGAACAAGTGGCTGGCCTTTGGAAATTTTCTGGCCTTCTTGTACATAAATTTCTTCAATACGACTTGGAACTTTCGTACTCACGTGAATAGTTTCGGCTTCAACCCGACCTTGTAGTTCAATAGGCTTTGGCTGATAACTTTTCCACAAACCAAAAATAATTAAACCTAATAGCGCAATAATTACTAAGCCAATAATTAGTTTAAGCTTGGAGTTTTTAGGTGGTTGAGAGTCACCGTTATTTATGTTTGATTCAGGGGTGTCACTCGCTTGATCGTTTTTTTGAGATTGGTTAATTTCTACCGTATCCGCAGCAAGAGAATCCTGTTCTGAATGAGATGATTCTTGATTCATTTTATACTCCCCTTAACGAATATAGTCGGTATGTGGTTGATTAACGTAAGCTTTAAACTGGTCAATTGAGCCGTGACTTTGTAGTAAAGTCGCGAGTGATATGACATATTTATAAGCATTTAAAGCCATTTCAGTTTTTAACGCGCTTAATGCATTTTGTGCATCAATCACTTGGGTTGCTGTACCCATTCCTTCACGGAAAGACAGTTCTTGAATACGCAAATTTTCTTGAGCGGCATTTACGTTTCTTTGTAAGAGTTGATGGCTTTGCTGAGCAGAGTTGAGTTCGTTATATGACTTATTCAGAAGCGCCTCAATTTCTTGTTTAGTACGTTCGGTCATAAGTTCAGAAGCATAACGCTTTAATTCGGCAGCATGGATATTCTTATTTTTATCTACACCAGAGAATAGGTTGTATTTTGCCATTACACCGACAATCCAGTTTTCATTTTCATCAAGGGCATATTCACCAAATGCAAAAAGACTTGGTTTTTTTGCAGCTTGTTGAGCTTGAATATTTACGTTAGCCAGTTGGGTATCCATCTGCATTTTTTGTACAAGACTGGATTTTTGCGAATAACTGGTTAAAAGTGATTCTAGAGTTTGGCTTGGAGTGTTATTTACAAATAATGGGGTACTTAAATCGACATTATTTTGTTGATGTAGAAGATTATTAAGGCTAAAGCGACTGGCATTTAAGTTGGCTTGAGTACTTTGTAAAGTACGTTCCGCATTATTACACGCGACTTCAAACTGCATGCGTTGCCCTTTACTAATAAATCCTTGCTGTTCGAGCTTTAGGGCATTGCTGTAATGTTTTTGCATGGCATTAAAGTTGAATAAACTACTTGCTACCAGTTGCTGCTGTAATTGAACATTAAAATAACTTTGTACAACTTCAAACCGCTGTACATCTTGTTGCTGTTGACTTGAAAGTTCCGAACGCTGTGCTTGAATGTTGGCTATTTTTTTTGCACTGCTGGTTAAGCCGCCTGTATATAGTGGCATAACGACCGAAATAGAAGGGCGTACAACTTGATCTTCTATAGTCAGATTCGCATAGTCGGGAAAGCGATTTATACCATCATGGATGGTTTGATTGGCGCCTTCTTGAACTTGCCCCAGTACATCTGATGGAATGACATTGTTCCACTGTGAAAGTTTGTCATTCAGCCCTTGGCTTAAATCATTCTCAAGTTTTTGTTTAAAAGAGCCAAGAGGTACATCTGTTTCGCTATGAAAGGCATATGCTCTAACATTTAAATCAACTCGCGGTAATCCGAGTCCTTTCACTGCTTCAGCTTCTAGTTGAGACGCTTGCTGCAAAGCTTGATTAGCTTGAGTGCTATAAGAACTTTTCAAAGCTTGTTGTTCCGCTTCAGCATAGCTTAAGCTTTGAGCATATAAATGATTTGTGAAAAAAAGTCCTAAGGCCAAAGCAAGATGTTTGGGTTTAAAGAAAAAGGGGCAAATAGACTGTCTATATCGATGTACTGGCATTTTAAATAACAATTTCTGGCATCCCTTATAGTTTAAATTTCTTGTTATTAAATTCAATTATCATCTTGTTTCTTATACATTTGTATAAAAACAAGATGGTTTAAGGTCCCTTTAATTATTGAATATGACGAAGCCTATATATTTGTAATCCCTATCAAAGTATGTGAAATCATAATCACAAGTCAAGCTGATCTTGATTGAATAAAAAATGTTTTAAATCGATAAAATTGGAAGTTAAAGCAGAGAAATATATAGAACAATAATTGAAAAAATAAACCTAAATGTAGTCCAGCATTGAAATATTTACTTGAGAAGCTGCTGCAAGCTTAAGCAATCTGTGGTTAAATGCCATTTTTATTGTGTTTGACTTTATACAAGGGAAAAATCATGCGCGCGTACAATTTCTGTGCTGGTCCTGCTGCATTACCTACTGCCGTTTTAGAAAAAGCTCAACAAGAAATGTTGGATTGGCATGGTAAAGGTCTATCCATCATGGAAATGAGTCATCGTAGTGCTGACTATGTTGCTATGGCTGAAAAAGCTGAAGCAGATTTACGTAAGTTAATGAATATTCCAGAAAACTATAAAGTACTGTTTTTACAAGGCGGTGCGTCATTACAATTTTCTGCGATTCCTTTAAACCTTTTGGGTAAGAACAATAAAGCTGATTATATTGATACTGGTATCTGGTCTGAAAAAGCGTTAAAAGAAGCAAAACGTTATGGCGACATTAATGTTGTAGACGCTGGTATTAAAGTAGATGGTAAGTTCGCAATTTCTGAACAAAGCGAATGGAATTTATCTGACGACGCAGCCTATGTACATTATGCAGATAATGAAACGATTGGTGGCTTACAGTTTGCAGGAATTCCTGATGTAAAAGCACCACTCGTTTGTGACTATTCATCAAGTATTTTATCTGCTCCATTAGATGTTACCAAGTTTGGTTTGATCTATGCTGGCGCACAAAAAAATATTGGTCCTGCTGGTTTAACAATTGTCATTATTCGTGATGACTTACTTGATCAAGCTAAACCAGAAATTCCAAGTATCTTGAAATATGGTGACCAAGCGAAAAATGGTTCTATGGTGAATACACCATCAACTTACGCTTGGTACTTGTCTGGTTTGGTATTTGAGTGGTTGCTAGAGCAGGGTGGGGTAGATGCTATCCATAAAATTAACCTTGCAAAAGCTCAGTTATTATATGGTTATATCGACTCAAGCGATTTCTACAATAACCCGATTGCAATTCCAAACCGTTCAATTATGAATGTACCGTTTACCTTGGCAGATGAAGCTTTAGAAAAGCAATTCTTAAAAGAAGCGGAAGCAAACCATTTATTAAACTTAGCTGGACATCGCTCTGTCGGTGGTATGCGTGCAAGTATTTATAATGCCGTACCATTAGAAGGCGTACAGGCTTTAATCAACTTTATGGATGATTTTGCAAAGCGTAATGGTTAAGCAAATCAAATAAATAAAGCCCTCAAATGAGGGCTTTATTTTTGAATAAATTTTATAAACTAAAAAGGAACTAAACCAAACTGGTGCATGAATATGGCAGCTAAAAACATACCCAATACAAAAAAGCAAAACGCACCAGTATCGACCTTTACGCGCAGGCTACTAGATTGAATGAGGCTGGTAGTTTGTTCGGGTATAATCTTCATTCAATAACCTAATTATTAAAATATTAGTGAAATTCAATTAGTTTCACCCTTTTTAGCACAAATAGTCGCCTGAATCCAGATATTACCGCGAATATATTCGCCAATATTAAAGTTTTTATACAAATCGTTTTTGGTTGCAATGCGCACTAATATGGCAGGAAGATCATCTTCTAAAACCAAAGTAACATCATAAAGGGTATATTCTGCCTCCATAAATGTCATAGAAGTTTTGCCAACAATATTACCTTGGAACCATGCTTCATCTTCTTGACCAAGATTTTCACCATATAAATAAGCAACCATTTTAGAAAAATCAACGGTTACAGGTTCTTGATCTTCTGGAGTTTTTGGTTGCCATTCATTAATGAGTTCCTGTAAATTTTCAGGAGCAATACCATTATGTTCAGTTAAAATTGCATTTAATGCACGGTGATGTTTAATTGATGCGGGGTCATCAACAACAATTTTTTCACCTGCTGGAACAGTTTCTAATTCATAAGCCCATGCATTAAATTGAACTTGATAGTCTTGGGTTTTGTCATATTGACAAGAATTAACGCTAAATAAATTATCAAATGCATAAACCGTTGTATCTTTATTTAGTTTTAAACTTAAGACTGCTTGTGTTGCAGAGTCACAAGTAATGATACGTTCAATTTTCGCATTATATTGATATGGACTTTCAAAACTTGGAAAGGCTGTTTTGAGTGCGCGAGGTTTCTGATTTTCAACCGCAATAATCTGGTTGATTGTAACTTTTTGGTCTTGTGGGCCTTGAATCAACCAAAAAGATTGATCCATCTCTTCTTCATGTTCACATAAGCCCATTGGCATTACAGGTGCATCAAGTGCTAGTCCTAACCATTTTGGTACATCTGTTTCAGGATGGGACGTCAATAGATTCCAATGTTCGCCATGACTACCAAAATTTTGGTCATTTACTTTAATAACTTCTGGACTGTTTTGATTTTTCATAAGCATGATGCTGTTGGGTTCACATTACTTGTTATATTAAATCGAGGGTGTTTGCTATTTTTCAAGTCACCATATGTAAATTCTCTTGTAAAAGCACATATTTAGTCATTGAAAGATAGATATTGCTGCTAATTATAAAATAAAAGGTAGATCTGGCTCTTAAAAAACTTAAACACTAAATTAAAAATAAGTTTAATGTTTATTACTATTCACCTTAGAAAAGCATCTGTTAGACTTATATTTTTAATGGAAATAGAGAATAACTTGCTGCCATTTAAGCTATGGGTAGATGCAGATGCTTTACCAAGAATATTACGTGAAGTGATTTTGCGCGCATCAGATCGTTATCAGTTAGAAGTCATCTTTGTTGCTAATCAAAATGTTGGGATTACGCCTTCTGTCCGCATCAAGTCAATACAGGTTTTAAGTGGTGCAGATCAGGCCGACAAAGAAATAGTTGATCGTATGATTGAAAATGACATTGTCATTACGCAAGATATTCCACTAGCGGCTCAAGTCATTGAAAAGGGTGGCGTTGCTATTCACCCCCGAGGTGAGGTTTATACAACCGCTAATGTTAAAGCGCGGTTACATCTACGTGATTTCATGGATACGCTTCGTGGCGCGGGTGTGCAAACTGGTGGACCGCCACCTATTTCAGAGCGGGATAAGCGTGAATTTTCGAGTGCATTAGATCAAACAATTTTAAAGCAAAAACGTAAAACAGCTAAGTGAGCATCGCATGCCATCGCAAACCAATTTGGCTTTAACCTATGCCTTGTTAGTGTTTATATGGGCAACAACTCCATTAGCCATTGTTTGGAGTGTGTCCGATTTACATCTTATGTGGGCATTGTTGTTACGCTTTTTTATTGCATTGCCTTTGGCAGTAACCGTATTACTGATTTTAAAAACGCCTTTTCCAACTCATCGACAAGCAATTCATAGTTACATTGCCGGATCTTTTAGCTTAATTGGTTCTCAAATTTTCACATATGCTGCTACCCAATATTTAAGTTCAGGCATGATTGCGCTTATGTTTGGTTTAGCACCCATTATGGCTGGGCTGATTGGCCGTTTTGCATTCGGTCAGCAACTTTATAAGTTGCAATGGTTAGGTATGGCTATTGCCGTAAGTGGTTTAGCGATTATTTGCTTGAATGGATCGAACCAGCATGTGCATCCATTTGGCATTGTTCTTATGCTGATCAGTGTTTTTGTCTATTCTTTTTCAATTTTCTGGGTTAAGAAAGTTAATGCACAAATTCAGCCTATGGCTCAGGCAACAGGCTCTATTTTAGTTTCTTCGATTTTGGCAAGTTGTCTTATTCCATTTATTTGGCAATATGCACCGACACATTTACCAGAGGCCAAATCTTTATTTGCCTTAATTTATACGGTACTGATGGCTTCATTAGTCGCCATGTTTTGTTATTTCAAGCTTATACAAAATATTCAGGCAACGACTTTATCTTTAACGACAGTTATTACGCCAATGTTAGCCATGATGATTGGAGCTGCTTTAAATCATGAACAACTTTCGATTATGGTTTTTGTAGGTGCTTTAATTATCTTGTTTGGACTATTTTTATATTTCTATAAAGACATTCAAGCAAATCGAAATTTTGCTCGGCATATTAAGTCTAAATAGGAGAAGATTTGGGTAATTTGTTGAGCTTATTCATTAAATTGTTCTAATTCGTAGCGAAATGCATGATCAAATTGATCTCCCAACTTAAGTAGTAGAAAATAGCGCAGCAATATAATATTAGGATTGTTAAGGAAAGATCAGAACTTACTGATTTTTAAACCTTAATACAGCATCTAACGATATGGTCAAATAGTAGATGTGGATGCGATTTGACATGAGCATCTGCTATTTCCCATCAATCACCTTGGATTTAGAAGGTATGTTTAAACCAATCTCACTGTATATAGGGTTGAGATATACTCGCGCAAGACGCAGTAATCATTTTATTTCTTTTATTGCATTGGTTTCGATGATCGGTTTGACACTAGGTGTCGCTGTGCTGATTACGGTACTTTCTGTGATGAACGGTTTCGATCGAGAACTAAAAAACCGTGTTTTGGGAATGGTTCCGCAAGCTACAGTTTCATCTACACAAATCCTCACGGATTGGCCTGAACTGGTAAAACGAGTTGAACATCATCCACATGTAACTGGGGTTGCACCTTTTACCCAATTGCAAGGTATGTTAACCGCGCAAGGGCAAGTCGCAGGTATTATGGTGACGGGTATTGACCCAAAATATGAAAAGAATGTGTCTATTATTCAAAATCATATTGTTGCTGGTAGCTTAGATTCACTTAAAAAGGGTGAGTTTGGTATTGTCCTTGGTAAAGATATGGCCGATTCATTAGGCTTACGTCTAAACGACAGTGTGACATTGGTTTTACCTGAAGCAACGCCATCTCCAGCAGGTGTAGTACCTCGTTTCAAACGCTTTAAAGTGGTTGGTATTTTTAGTGTAGGCGCCGAAGTCGACTCTATGGTGGGATATATCGCTTTATATGATGCGTCAACCCTATTACGCTTACCAGATGGTGCTCAAGGTGTCCGTTTAAAACTAGATGATATTTTTGCCGCTCCACAAGTTGCTGACGACTTGGTAAAAAGTTTACCAAGTAATTTCTACGCGACGAACTGGACCTATACGCATGGCAATCTGTTTAATGCCATTCAAATGGAAAAAACACTAGTTGGTTTGTTACTTGTACTTATCATTGTGGTTGCAGCATTTAATATCGTTTCGTCTTTAGTGATGGTTGTTACTGATAAAAAATCTGATATCGCCATTTTACGTACATTAGGCGCGTCACCATCGATGATTACTAAAATATTTATGGTGCAAGGCACCGTGATTGGTGTGATTGGTACAGTTGCGGGTACGGTTTTAGGTGTAATTTTGGCTTTAACCATTAGTGATATCATTTCATGGTTTAACAATGTGTTGGGCTTAAATCTATTTGATGCTTACTTTGTGCATTACCTACCTTCTTATTTAAGATGGCAAGATGTGACGATTATTGTAATTGTGTCTTTACTTCTAAGCTTCTTGGCGACTATCTATCCGGCGCTTCGTGCGGCCAAAGTTCAACCTGCCGAGGCACTGCGCTATGAGTAAAATTGTTTTAGAAGCGAAAGATATCTATAAACATTTTGATGATGGTAAATCTAAGGTTGAAGTCATTAAAGGTCTTTCTTTACAAGTTGAAGCAGGGCAGTTTGTTTCGATTGTTGGTGCGAGTGGTTCAGGCAAAAGTACTTTGCTTCATGCACTAGGCGGTCTAGAGCAACCAACGCAAGGACAAGTATTTTTAAATGGTCAGCGTTTTGATAATTTAGGTGAAGCCGAGCGTGGTTTTCAACGTAACAAATACCTCGGTTTTGTTTATCAATTTCACCATTTGTTACCTGAGTTTACTGCGCTTGAAAATGTGGCAATGCCTCTTATGCTTCGCCCAGATAGCCAATACAAATCGGTAAAAGCACAAGCTGAATATTTACTAGAACGAGTGGGTTTATCTCATCGTATGGATCATCAGCCAGGTGAGCTTTCCGGCGGTGAGCGCCAACGTGTCGCTTTGGCCCGTGCTTTGGTCACTCAACCTGCGGTTGTTTTGGCTGATGAACCAACCGGAAACCTAGATCGTAAAACGGCTTTAGGCATTTTTGAATTACTGACCGATCTTAAGAAAGAACTCAATATGGCAATGCTCATTGTGACTCATGATGAGCAGTTAGCTCAGGCAGCAGATTCAATCTTGCATATGGAAGATGGTCTTTGGGTGAGCGGTTCTTAAAAAATTGTCATTAAATCACATTGTTAAAGCCCACTTAGTTGGGCTTTAATTTTGCCCCTAAAAAGATAACGATATGATTTTAAATGTTAAAGCTTATTTTACTGGGGTGGATTGTAGGTATTGCATTCATGGGAATAGATCTTCCTTTAATAATGCAATATGGTTGGATTGGTAAAGTTTTGCTCTTTATCTGCTTAATTTTTTATATTTTTAAGCGCCATCTTGTTGTAAATCGCCCCATATTAAAAGGAGTTTATTATTTAATCTGCGGTCTAAGCCTTTTTATTATAGGCCATCAGTATGCTCAGCATGCCTTAAATGAAAGACTACAACTACGGGAGATACAACCTGAGTCTTTAGACATTGTTGTGTATATAGACCGAATAAGTGAAGAAAAAGATAATAAGACACAGCAACTCGCTCAGGTTCTAGGGCGGTCATCCCATGTGGTGAATTGGTTGTTATATTTAAAAAATGAAAATGAGAGTGCATTAATAGAGGGGCCAAAATTACAATTAGGCCATTACTATCGAATTTCGGGTAAAACCAGACCAGCTCATAGTTATGCAGTATCAGGTGCTTTTGATCAAGAACAATGGTTCATTCAACGAAACATAATGTCAGGTTTCAGTGTTCAGCATATTGAACCTTTAAGCTCTGATGAAATTTATCGGTTGGGTTATCAAAATCACTTAAAACAGCAACAAAATTTTTTGACTAGACAACAACTAAATATAGAAAAACTTCGTCTAAAATTTAGATTAATGCTAAAAATATCTCCATTTCAGAATAAAGGATTGTTATTAGCGCTTTTAACAGGGGATGAAAGTCTTTTAAATGAGGATACTAAAAATCAATTTAAACAGTTAGGAATCTCTCATTTGTTGGCCATTTCAGGGCCTCATGTTCTCATTTTTGCAATCTTGTTATCTTGGGGATTACATCAATTAGTACGACGTTATTATTCCCAGCTTTATTTGTGGCAACCCAAGCAAATATTGGCAATGATTCCGTTATGTTTTGGTGTTTTGATTTATACAGCTTTTGTCGGCTTTGAAATTCCAGCTTTAAGAACTTTACTTTCAGTATTTTTATTTGCCTTTTTATTGTTTGTTAAACTGCCTGTTAAGCCATTTTCACTCTTGGTTTACAGTGCAAGTCTACTTTTGCTTTTCGATCCATTTAGTGTCTTATCGGCAGGTTTTTGGCTCTCTTATGGTTCTTGCTTTATTTTATTACGCATCTATCAAACCATAGTACAGGCTCCAAATCTTGCTTCATTGAGCTTGCTATCTAGAATAATTCTTTTAACTAAAACCTTAATTGAATCTCAGGGCAAAATATTTATTGCTCTATGTCCTCTAATGTTGATTTTCTTTCAGCAGATTTCATGGGTAGCACCTCTCACAAATATTATTGCTGTTCCTCTGTTAGGAGGAGTTATTGTTCCTTTAAATATTTTCGCTGCTTGTGTGTGGCTTATTTTTAATTCACTTGGAAATGCACTCTTTCAGATTAATGATATTTTGCTCAGTATGGTGCTGACATGTTTTAGTCTTTTAGAGAAATCATCTCTACCGTTGCAAGGTTTTAGTCTGACACCGCTTGCTTTAGTGTGTCTTAGCTGTGTCATTATTATCTTATTTTTACCACGTGGTGTTTTACCGAAATCTTGGGGGCTTATATGTTGTTTACCCTTAATCATTCCAAATAAGTCATCCCAGCAAATCCAATTAAATATTATAGACGTAGGCCAAGGACAAGCGATTTTTCTACAACATCCAGAGCAGACATGGTTAATTGATACGGGTGGTTCTTATGATGAGAAGGCGTTTAGTATTGGTCAAAATGTAGTAATTCCATATTTACGTCAGAAAGGTATTAAAGAATTAGATCATGTCGTGTTATCTCATCTTGACCAAGATCATAGTGGGGCATTTCCTTTTATCGCTCAGGCTTTTCCTATCAAACAAGTCATATCAAATGAGCTATGGGCAGAGAAGGTGAAAGAACCATTTACCTATTGTCATCAAGGGCAAAAATGGCAATATCCCCAGTTAGATATTGAAATACTTTGGCCTAAAGAAAATGATTTAAATTTAGTTCCTTCTAATCAAAATCAATATTCTTGTGTCGTTTATATTCATTTAAAACAAGTAAAGGGTTATCAAAATTATTTAATTATGGGGGATGCTGGATGGGAAGCAGAATATCAATTGATAAAAGAATATCCTGATTTAAAGGTAGATGTTTTGGTATTAGGTCATCATGGTAGTAAACATAGTTCTGCCTATGACTTCTTAGCGACTTTAAATCCCAAGCTTGTTGTTGCCTCTGCCGGTTTTAATAACCGATACGGTCATCCAAGCAACGAGGTGATAGCGAGAATACAAGCACTTAATATTCCTTTTAAAAGTACAATTGAGCAAGGAACATTAAGTTTTGTATCTCGCAATCATCAAATGATTTTATACACTCGACGTTTTGAGCGCACTTGGCTTCACAGAACTTTGTGAAGCTTCGGCTTTAAGTCTATCTACAATTTGAAGTGCTTCATTTGGATCAATATTGTAAATATTATCTAAAGCGGGATTTGCCTTAAAACGTTTATAGCTCCAGTGGTAATGTTCTGGATAACGATGGATGAGTTGTTCAATAGCCTGATGAATGACATAAGTTCCATCATCCGCACTACCTTCGTAGATCTTCTCATCCATAGGTTCAACGTGCATCGTAAAGCCGTCATTTTCGTTACGAATCGCGTAAAGGAATAAAGCTTTTGCTTTAGTTTTTTGAATAAGCTTGGTACTTAAATTACTTGAGGCAAGGGGAACACCAAAATAATTGATCATACTGCCGCCGACGTTAGGCGTATGGTCAGGCAAAATTACGGTAGTTTCACCTTGTTTTAAAGCTTTAAAAATTTGTCTTACACCAGTTTCGTCAGTAGGAACCAAGTGGGCTTGTTCACGACTACGTGCTTCTCGAACAAAACGGTCTGCATCTTCATTTTTTACTGGCTTGTATAAAATTGTCATTGAAGTGAATTGTGAACACCAAGCATTCAGGACTTCCCATGTACCAAAATGTGGAACAATCAAAACTACACCTTTTTTTGCTGCAAGTGCTTCGTGAAAGTAATGTTCGCCTTCAATATGATGAATTCTTTCGATATTCTTGCTATTTGATGAACCCCAAATACTTAAAAATTCAAAGTATGAGGTGACCTCATTACGAATAGCTTGTTGCGTAATTTCTATTCGCTGCTGTGGCGTTAAATGTGGAAGGGCGATTTGTAAGTTTAGTTCTATACTTTTTGATGTTTTAGTAATTTTTAAAGTATTGATTAACCCTGCCAACATACGAGCAAGAAAACGTCCAAATTGAATTGGCTGGCGGCTAAAAGTTTTGAGTAGGTAGTAGTTCATGCTTTTTGTATCTAATTTGGTCATCTATCGCGGGAAAAAGGAAGCAATAATTAAAAAAAGATAAAATTATTATAAATGAAATCATATTATTTAGACAGTTTTTATCAAATCAACGTATATAATGACATCATTTTAGATTAATTTGGATTGGAATTTTATGTCCGATTGGCCGCCAAAACCACAAAATGAACCTATAATCCCTAAACAAAATGGACCAGAATGGCAAATTCTCGAGAAGGCTGTACTTGCCTCTGTAGAGGAACAGCGTCGAAGTCGCCGTTGGGGTATCTTCTTTAAAACATTAACTTTTATTTATTTGTTATTCATTATTGTACTCATGGGTAAAGGCTGCTCAACCAGTAAAGAAGGATCTGCTGTAAGTAGCAGCAGTGCTCATCTGGCAGTGGTAGATATTATTGGAACTATTGATGCTTCAAGCAATCAATCTGTGAATAGTGAAGATACCAATAAAGCGCTTAAGCGTGCTTTTGAGGCATCAAATAGTAAAGCTGTTGCACTTAATATTAACTCACCAGGCGGTTCTCCAGTTCAGTCTGATGAAATCTGGCAGGAAATTCGTTATTTAAAAAAACAGCATCCAGATAAAAAGGTTTACGCCGTTATTGGTGATATGGGTGCATCGGGTGCGTACTATATCGCTTCTGCTGCAGATGAGATTATTGTTAATCCATCGAGTTTAGTGGGCTCAATTGGTGTCATTATGCCTAACTATGGGATTACTGGTTTAGCACAGAAACTTGGTATTGAAGATCGCACTTTAACAGCAGGAACGAATAAAGACATTTTAAGTATGACAAAACCGATTGATCCTGTGCAAAAGCAGCACATTCAATCTGTTCTTGATAATGTTCATACTCATTTTATTACCGCAGTCAAAGAAGGACGTGGAAAGCGTTTGAAATCGAATGATCCAGCTATTTTTTCTGGTTTGTTCTGGACTGGTGACCAAGCAATTCAGTTAGGTGTTGCTGACCGTTCAGGTAACATTACGAGCTTGATGCGTGAACTAAACCTTGATAATAAAGTTGACTACACAATTGAGCGTAACCCATTACAATCAATTTTAGGTCGTATGGGTGCACAAATAGGGCAAGGGGTAAGTGAATCTATTGCTCAAGAAGTGCAGACTCGTCAAAGCGCAAAATTACAATAAAATCTGTTTTAGGATAGCGGTATGTCAATGAAACCAGTTATACACTTTGCTCATGCGAATGGCGTACCCTCAAAAGTGTATCAAAAACTGTTTGACCAGTTGAAAGGGGAATATGACATTATTTATGTTCCCCTGATTGGTCCTGATAAACGTTATCCTGTGACTAACCATTGGCCTGCTTTGGTTGATCAGGTAATTGACAGTATTGTGCGGCAGGCGAAAGGACGTAAAGTTATTGGACTTGGGCATTCTCTTGGTTCGGTTTTAACGTTGATGGCATCTTTTCAGCGCCCTGAACTCTTTTCTCAAGTGATTATGTTAGACCCGCCTCTTATTTTAGGACGATATTCATTTGCATTTCACATGGCAAAACTATTTCGTCCTAAATTAGTTGATGCGATGACACCAGCAGGTTTATCTGCACGTCGTCGTGAACATTGGGAATCGAGAGAACAGGCGGCCGAATTACTGCGTCCTAAAGGCTTTTATAAAGATTTTGATGAAGATTGTTTTCAAGCTTACATTGACTATGCTTTAAAAGAAGACTCGGTCCGCGGTGGAGTTACTTTAACTATTTCTCGTGAAGATGAAGTTGCAATTTTCCGAAAAAATCCTTCTTGGTGGTGGCTACCTATGCCAAAACCTAAGATGCCCGTACATTTAGTTGTGGGTAAAGGAAGTGATTTCTTAAAAAGAGGCTTTCCTCAAATGGCAAAGCGAAAAATGGGAATTCCGTTTACTGTGGTTGAAGGGGGGCATATGTTCCCTCTAGAACATCCTACTGATACAGTAAACTCTATAAAGAAATTGATTCATACTCAGCCAAATTAATTTTTAAACTTATAAAAAAAGGACATGCTAGCATGTCCTTTTTTTATTTCTGCTTGTAAGTAAAATGCTTTACCAATTTGCAAAACGAATAGGGTGTTTAAGAACTTGATCACGGAAATAAGCTTGACCATTTTTCCATGTAAGTTGACCGTTACATAACCACTCTGCTACTTGTGGGTAAATAAAGTGCTCAAGTGTATGTACTCGATCTGCTAATGAAGCGGCAGTATCATGTTCTTTTACTTCAACGGCTGATTGAGCAATTGATTGACCGGAATCTAGTTCAGCAGTTACAAAGTGTACGGTACAACCATGTAAACGATCACCTGTATTTAAAACACGTTGATGAGTATTCACGCCTTTGTAAGCTGGAAGAAGTGAAGGATGTATGTTCAGCATTTTCCCTTGCCATTTATTGACAAAGGTGGGAGTTAAAATGCGCATGAAGCCGGCTAAAATAACTACATCCACTTGCCAAGCTAAGAGTTGTTGATGCATTGCTTCATCAAACACTTCACGAGTTGGAAAGTCTTTATGCGAAATAACAGCCGTAGCAATATTAGCTTTTTCAGCACGCTCTAGGGCATAAGCATCTGCTTTATTAGACAGTACACCTACAATTTGCCCTGATAGATTTGCATCTATCAAGGCTTGTAAATTACTGCCGTTCCCAGAGACTAGAACAGCAATTTTTATCATGCAAAGATCACACGAATTTTTTCGTCTGCACCTTCTACTGATTCAGCATTTTCTTGGATGTGTCCGATTTTCCAAGCTTTTTCACCTTGAGCATTAAGCACTTCAATTGCTTTTTCTGCATCATTTGCATCAACAGCAATGACCATACCTACGCCACAGTTAAACGTACGGTACATTTCAAAGCGTTCTACATTGCCTTCGCGTTGTAGAAGTTGGAATAATTCAGACCATTCCCAAGAAGCTTCATCAATGACAGCTTGTGCACCATTTGGTAATACACGAGGTAAGTTACCTGGTAAACCGCCACCAGTGATGTGTGCCATAGCATGTACATCAACTTGTTTGCATAGCTCAAGAACTGGTTTTACATAAATACGAGTTGGCTCCATTGCTACATCAGCAAGAGGACGGCCATCAATCGTTTGAGTTAAATCAACATTTTTAACGTCTAAAATTTTACGTAATAATGAATAACCATTTGAGTGAGCACCACTTGATGCAACACCAATAAGCACATCACCAGACTTTACTTTAGAGCCATCAATAATTTTACTTTGCTCAACAACACCAACAGCAAAACCAGCAAGATCGTAATCTTCGCCTTCATACATGCCTGGCATTTCTGCGGTTTCCCCACCTACAAGTGCGCAACCTGCAAGCTCACAACCTTTACCAATACCAGTAACAACATTTGCAGCAACGTCAACATTTAAGTGACCAGTTGCATAATAATCAAGGAAGAATAATGGTTCTGCACCACAAACTAAAAGGTCATTTACACACATAGCCACAAGATCTTGGCCGATTGTGTCATGACGATTAAGATTAAGTGCCAAACGTAATTTAGTTCCTACACCATCGGTTCCAGAAACTAAAACAGGCTCTTCATAACCTTTAGGAATTTTGCATAGTGCACCAAAGCCACCAAGACCGCCCATTACTTCAGGACGACTTGTACGTTTAGCGACTGACTTGATACGATCGACCAGTGCGTCGCCCGCTTCAATGTCGACACCCGCATCTTTATAGCTTAAACCGGTATTTGGGGTAGAAGTTGAGTTGCTCATAAATGAAGTCTCCGCATTGGCGGCAGATTATAACCTGAATATACGAAACTCTTATGTTATTTATGCTCGAAAATGCTATCTTTAATAAAAATATTTTTTCATTTATAACGATTAAATCAAAAAAGGCTAGATTTTATGCAAGATCGTATACTGCGCCGTATTTTTTTACTCGCAGGTATTGTATTGCTGGTATGGGTATTGTACTTACTCAAGCCTGTAGTCATTCCTTTTATCGGCGCTTTTTTCCTGGCTTATTTATTCAGTCCACTTGTTGATGTTCTGGTAAAAATCAAATTGCCTCGCTGGTTAGCAATTAGCGTGGTGTTTATAGGAATAGGTGTAACTCTAACCATCGCTTTGTGGTATTTGGTCCCTCTAATCTGGAAACAATTGGTTTATGCCCGAGATAGTATTCCAGCTGGTATTCACTGGATTAACGCTACCTTTTTGCCTTGGGTATCTTCAACTTTTAATCTTCAGGCAATGGAAATTGACACAGAGCAGATGTCAAAAGCTGTGATGGAATATGTTCAAACCAATTATAGTGCCGATAGTATTCAGTCAGTGTTATTAAAATTGGCCCAGTCTGGTTTGAATTTTATTCAGATTGGTGGAACAGTCGTTTTAATTCCAATTATTGCTTTTTATTTTTTACTAGACTGGGATCGTATGTTACAGAACTTACGTCGTCTCATTCCACGTCAATATGAAGCAACTACTTTGCAGATCGTTGGTGAATGCCATAGTGTTTTAGGGGCATTTGTTAAAGGTCAGTTTCTCGTCATGCTATTGCTAGGCATAGTATATGCGGTTGGTTTGCAGCTTATTGGTTTGGAAGTTGGTCTTATTATTGGTATGGTGGCTGGCCTTGCTAGTATTATTCCTTATTTAGGGTTTGCAGTAGGTATTATTGCAGCGGTTATCGCAAGCTTGTTCCAGTTCGGATTGGACTGGATGCATTTATTACTCGTTGGTGTAGTTTTTATGATTGGCCAAGCGGTAGAGGGCTATATTCTACAGCCATTCTTACTGGGCGATAAAATTGGTCTATCTCCTGTAGCAGTTGTTTTTGCAGTATTGGCAGGCGCGCAGCTTGCAGGGTTCTTGGGAATGTTAATTGCATTGCCTGTTGCGGCTGTTATTGTAGTGTTGTTGAAACACTTAAGAGATAACTATGAAAGAAGCTCACTTTACGCTTCACCGTCTGCGTTAGTCATACAACAAGGTGATATTGAGCAAATTCATGTAGAAACCGAAAGCACTAAGCTTGATCTTGAGGTTAAAACACAGCAAGATACAGATAAACTGAAACCATCTGACCAGAAATAATTTCAAGGTTAATTCGATATATGCGTCAACTCCAACTGGATATAGAACCTCAACTTGATGCCCGAATCAGTGATTTCTCGGGACCAAGTTGGGGGAATGTAGTCGATGCTGTGCGTCAACTACATGCTGGTCTAGTCAGTAGGTTTTATATCTATGGTGGGGCAGGGACAGGTAAGAGTCATTTACTTTCCGCAATTTGTGACTCTTATTTAGAAATAGGCAAATCTGCGATTAAAGTTTCTTTGCTTGAACTCCTGGATGCTCCTATCGAAGCAATTACATCTTTAGAGCATTATGACCTTGTTGCTCTGGATGATATTGAATCGATTAGTGGTGTGCCCCATTGGCAAAAAGCTGTCTTTCATTTAATGAATAATCACGAAGGGCAGTTGGTATTTTCTTCGCGTGTAGCACCTATCGAATTAAAGTTGGAATTACCAGACTTACAATCACGACTTACCCAAGCTGTCAGTGTTAAGGTACCGAGTGGAAGTTTATATGCGGATCGCTATGCTTTGGTTACATCTGTAATGTCTAGACGTGGTATTCATTTTGATCAGCAAATTGTTGACTATTTATTGTTACATGGCCCTCATCAAGCTTCTCTTTTACTACAGACAGTTGCCCAATTAGAAAAATTACTCAAAGGCGAAAAAACAAAACTTTCGAATGCAACTTTAAGGCAAATTTATGCTTTGATTGATGAATATCAACAATAGATATTCTTTCATTCTGCTTTATTGCCTTGCCTAAATTTATAAAAACCTATTAAAAATAGAGTCTTTGGCACAAGATTTCTAATTTCAGAGTACTTGCATTTACATCTTTTTAAATTTCCTTCTAATTTTTAAATGAGTCAATTTTTGTATTTAAAAAAGTTTTTTGAATGTATGAAGCTTTTTGTAATCTGGTTCAAAAATGACTCTACAGACCGACCAAAATGTCTTGAGAAATTCTACTTGCTGTGACAAAGTACGCACAAAGGATGCGATTGCAAAAGTGAAATTTTTGCAATATTGACAAAAAAAATGAAAAAAGATGTAAGGAGATGGGTATGCTCAAACGGAGCATTGCTTTTGCTTTATTGGCTGCTGCTGGACACGCTTATTCTGCCGATATTCAAGTCACAAGCTTAATTGATGAAGATAAAGACGATACGCTATGTACGTTGCGTGAGGCCGTACAGTTTCTTAATTATCGAGCATCTTCCAATGCTGCTGATGTTGAAAAATATGCAACTGGTTATCACGGATGCGGAGGTAAAGACGCCTCTTCAAATATTATTTTGAAGCGTGATAAAGAATATGCATTGAATACAAGTATAACAATTACAGGGCCTCTCAATATTCTTACAGAGAGTGACTCTAGTTTTATTGATAATGATGCTCCAGGAACCCATAACGCTAGCATTAAAATGGCAGGTACAGACCGCCTGTTTAAAATTGATGATAATAATGTTGAAAAAGCCTCTTTCTCAGTTTCTTTGAGTGACCTTAATTTACAAGGGGCTGGCTCTAAAACTTCAGCATTAGATGGCGGGTTAATTTATAACCATGAACAATTAACTATTAAAAATTCACGTTTGCTTAATGGTTACGCCACTCGTGGTGGTGCAATTTATAATGCTGGTAATTTATCTAATACTACAAGAACAGCTGGTACAGTTACCCTTACCAATAATTTAATACAGAATAATAAAGCGGGTCAGGGAGCAGTTTTATATAGTGAAATGCCTCTTTATTACATTACTCAATCTGTTTTACGTGATAATGAAGTTACAGCCGCAGATAACGCTTTATTGTATGTTCAAACTAAGTTTGCAGATGAAAGTACTGGGGGATATTTAACTTCACGTGCTATTGGATTAAGTAATAGTACAATTTTTCATAATAAAGGTGGTTTTATTGCAAATATCCGAGATGGGATGTTTGTTAATAACATCACTATGATTAAAAATGACAAAGGTCTATTTCTTGATGCTCCTCAAGGAAATGCTTCTGTTTCAAACAGTATATTAGTAGGGAATACTCTAAATTGTCAGGTAGGTACAAGCGATAAAGCAATTATACAAAGTAATTTGGTTACCGCTGAATGTAACCGGAATGCGACCTCAAAGCTTCCTAATATTCTTTATCCCGCTAATGAAAAATTAATTGCGGGAGATACTGATGAAGGTGTGTGCGATGTAACTGCTCAAAATGGATTGTTATGCCCTTATAACACGCCAAAAAATAGCTTTCTGGGTTTCTTTAGACCACGATTACTTGAGAATTATAAAAATTTAGCTGAATCATTGATCATTAATAAAGGACGTCTTTATAGTGATGGCTCTTCAATTGGTTTAGCGAGTTGTGAAAGATACGATCAACGTGGTAAGAGTCGGAGTGGATATGATGAGCTCTGTGATTTAGGTGCAATCGAATATATTGTAGATAGTGAAGTCTCTTCAGTTGGTCAAGATATTAAATATGGTCAGGTTGCAAAATTCGGTATTTTAGGTTCTTTAAGTGAAGCTGATTTGGTTACGCCTGCTACGTGTAAGCGATTGTTTGGTGAGCGTACTGATCGCAAAGACTGGCAACCAGGATGTCTTAAAGTTAGACAAAGTACAGATACACCAGTTTCAAAAGGCACTATAGCCTTAGATCAAAATGGTAATGTGATTTATACGCCAAATGGAAATTGGCATGGTGCAGATATTTTTAGTATTCAAGTAGTTACTAGCGTATCTCGTTTTAATGAGGGTGAAGATTTTCAATATATTACTATCCCAACAAGAATTGTTCAGGAACCTTTATCTGGAATTGAAGATAAATCGGTGAGTACTGGCGGTGGGGGAAGTGTAGGCGGTGGTTTAATTTTAGGGTTATTTGGATTAATTGCATTACGCCGTTTCAAGTCATAAACAGGGATGTGGGCTATGAAAAATTATCAAAAAGCACTGGGTGTAATTACTGTTATCGCAGCAATGCCTTTAATGGCTCAAACAACAATAAAAGTTACAACATTTGCTGATGAAGATAATGAGAACATGAATGCATGTTCTTTACGTGAAGCTATTACGGCAGCAGAAATGCGTAAATCTTATGGTGGATGTGAAGTTTCTGCAATTGATGCAAACTATACAATTCAACTGGAAGGTGGTACTTACACCTTAAATAAAGAATTAACCCCTAAAATTGGTTTGAATATTATTGGGAAAGAAGCGACAGATTGGGAGCGAAAAGGAGTTTTAACGAATGACTATCCAGCCCAAAAGGCGCTTGAAACTCGTATAAATGCTGGGGGGAAATCACGTATCTTTAATACGGCTATTTATCAGCAACCGTTAACATTAACTAATATTATTTTAGAAAATGGTAAAACTACTGAATCTGGTGGTGCAATTTATGCTGGCGCCGATGTAACTTTAAAAAATAGTCAAATATTGAACTCACAGGCTTCTAAAGGTGGAGCGATTTACCTTGGGGGTAATACTGCTAGTTTAACGATGAGTCATTCTTTAATTCAAAATAATGGCCAAACGTCAACTGATGGTAGTATTCTGGCAATGAGTTGTATGTTTAATACCTCATATAGCGCACGTACTATATCATTGGATTCAAATAGTTTTGTTAATAATGGATCGACTAGTTCGATAAGTGCTTTTAATTTTTGTGGTAGCCCTACAGCCTCCTTTACAAATAATACAATTGCACAAAATATTGCGAGTCCGACTAACGGTAGTATTCTTAAATTTACAGGAGATGCTGATCCAGCAAAAAATCAAACCAGTAATTTAAGTTCGGCTAGTAGTTTAATATTGCAAAATAATACGATTGTTGAGAACTCAGCAAACACAACTTTTTTATATGATAAATTAGGTAATAAAAAATTAGATTTTAATGTATTAGCTTTTAATAACGGGTCTTATGCTTGTCGATATTTACTTGGAGCAGCAGCTGAGGAAAAAGATACTGGACTAGATTTGAGGTTTAATGCGTTAAATTTAACAGGCAATGCACCAAAATGTGATGTACCTAAAGAAGTAGTTCCTGAGGGCAACACTAATCTTGATGTAAAAAATAATACTTTAAATACTTTATTAGAGCTTATAAAAGGGCCTAATGAAAATAATGGTTTTTTACCAATTTACTATCCTAAAAATAATTTTTCAGCAGAAGACTTAATTGATGTAGATTTAGAAAGTAAAGTTACCTGCCAACCTCAAGATCAGCGTGGGTTAGCTAGATTGGTTAGTAATACATACTATTATCAAACTTTAAATAAAAATAGTTGTGATATTGGTTCAGTTGAATTAATGAAACTTACGGCAGGTGATCTAGAAGGTTTAGGTAATATTTCATTTACGACTTTAATAGAGACATATCAAAAAAGCTATGATTTGTATGATAGCCTGCTTAAAGATCCAACTACACCATCAAACTTTATCGTTTACTATAAAGTCCGTTTAGCTGAATTTAAGGATTTACTTGATAAGTTTAAAAATGATACGGCTCATGTAAATACAAAATATCGAGCAATTTACATTGATTTAAAAAATTATGGTTTTCCTCTACCAACTGAAGACATTAACCATGTATTAAAGTTTTTTAATACGGCTGATTATAATGTTAAAGCAGAACCTTTGGGTGTGGCACAAAAAGTAGAAGATTTAGATCCTAAAACAGAGACTAAGAAAAACCAGAGATGTGTGTGGAATCCAGCAGTACAGCAAATTCTTTTTTATCGTGTTGATGATGATCCTACTTCAAGTACAACTAATGAATTTTGTAAATATACAATTACCACTAAAGCAGGTGTGGAACTTAGTAGTGGATTAATTAAAGCAAAATTTGCAAATATTGCTCCTGTTTCTGGAGATGGCACAATAACATTTAAGTATTTAGCAAATGAAATGATCCCTTTGAATTTACTCAAATATGCGAATGATGATGGTGATGGGCCAGTTAGTACACTTATTACAAAGCCTGATAAGCCTCAATTTTGGGTAAATGAAAAAGGTATAGAGTTACCCATCTATTTACCAAGCAAAACTTCGAAAGATGGAATTTTTACGGTCGTTAAAGCAGATCGAGAAGGACCGTGTCCTGGTAAAGACAGTAAAAATACATGTTACGGTGGTAATATTTATATTCAAGCTAAAAATGTCTTTAACACTTTTAACGATACACTATCTTATAATGTCTATGATGCTAATGGATTAATTTCAGCGAAACCTGGGACAATTAATCTAATAAGTACCGCAACTACTACTGATGATTCTCGAAGTGGGGGCGGTGGTGGTAGCTTAGGAATTTTATCTATAGCATCTTTACTTGGTTTAGCGGTCTATAGACGCTACCGTAAATAAATTATATAAAATAAAAGCCTCCAATTGGAGGCTTTTTTATGGAAAGTATATAAGTCATGAAACTCACGGTGTGTGAACTTCATATACTTATATTAATGTTCTAAATACTTATTCATATATTCTTCACGAATAGCTGTTCTTTCTTCACCATTCGCTTTAAGCATACGCTGGCGTAAATCATTACGCTCTTGTGTACTCATTTTTTGCCATGCTTCACGCATTTTTTCTTTTTCAGCATCGGGGAGCTGAGTAAACCAGTCCATACGTTGCTGTAGGTTCGTACTTTGATTCGCTGGTAACTCTTTTAAGCTCTGGTAACGTTTAATAACTGCACGTTGTTCCTCTTCAGAAAGAGCATTCCATGTGTCATCAACTTGTGTATTGGCATCTTTAGAAAAAATCCAAAATCGTTCAAAACCTGCAAAACTAGTTTGCAAGAAACTTAATGAACAAAGGATAAGAGCTAATTTTTTAGCTGCCATGTTGTACTTTATCCTCACCCAAGACCATTAGCATTTCTAAATCTTCCACCATTTGTGGAGATAATTTAGGATTTACAATCACTTGATTCTGCGGCTTATCAACAATATCTGCTGAATTAGGTAAAATTACAAAACCTGTGATCGCTGCTGCAAGTGCAAAACCAGACATTTTCCAGACACTATAAAAAGAGGCTGGTTTTTGTTGAATATGGTCAAGCACATGATTCATGACCACTGTTTTATTTTTATGGTGATGTGCCAAACTATCAAGTTTAGACGTCACCTTTTTAGTGAAATCATCATGATTCATCAGAACCTCCCAAGGGATTTAAATGGGCCAAGTACTCTCTAAGTCCCTGAATTGCTCGGTGATAATGGGTTTTTACACTACCTTCGGTACAGTTCATGATCTGAGCTGTTGTGTGTGTGTCAAAACCTTCCCACGCACGTAACATAAAAGCCTGTTGTTGACGAACTGGTAGCTTTGAAATCGCTTCTCGAATTTCTTCGATAGTCACTGCTTGATCGAGAAAATCCGCAGGATTAATGGCTTTTTCATCAACTACATCAATAATTTCGTCGTCGTCATTGTCCAGACTAACTTTTTTGAAGAATGAAAATGGGTTTGCTCTACGAGATTCTTTGCGGCGCCAATCCTGAAGTTTGTTGTTTAAAATCGTATAAAACAGGGGATACCATTCTTCAGTACTTTTATCGGCATAAGATTTGTGTAAAGCAATAAATGCTTCTTGAACCAAATCCATTGCAATACCTTGTTGACCTTGGGTAGCACTCTCCATCATCACCAAAGCACGACCAGTTACATCTTGCATGAAAACTTTCAGGCGTTGCTCAGCCGTGCTTGCATGAGCACTAGATGTTTCCGATCGAGACTTTTTCGGTGCTAAATCCATGGAGATGGAAAATCCTGTCATTGGACATACCCACCTTATCTTCAATATATCTCTTATATAACGTTGAAAAGAGGTGGGAGGTTGACAACAATCGGCTATTTTTTACTAGTGTAATTGATTTTTTTCACAAATATGTGAGATGTAAAATAAATTAACGTTTTATTGGCGTTGACGAACCATTTCAAAAAAACAAATAGATCCTGCAATTGCTACGTTTAATGACTCTTGTCCACCTGGTTGAGGAATAGTCACTGATTGTGCGTGATCTAATGCGTAATCACTAGCACCTTGACCTTCGTTTCCTAAAATCCATACACAGGGTTTTGAAAGATCTTGTGAGTAGAGGCTTGTTGAGCGATGTGAGCTTGTAACAAAAACTGGGATTTGAAATTTTGGAAGAATATCTGTGAGTTGGAAGTTTTCAAAACAATGTAAGCTAAAATGGGCTCCCATACCTGCTCTTAAAACTCGCGGAGACCAAAGTGATGCAGAGCCTTGTGTGCAAATAATTTGTTTAATATTTGCTGCTGCTGCTGAACGTAGCAATGTGCCTACGTTACCAGGATCTTGGATATTCTCCAGAATTAAAGTATCTACGTTGTAATCGATCGTTGATGCAGTTTTAGGTAAATCGATAATAGCTAAACAAGGCAGACTCGTACCTAATGTACTCAAATCTCTATATAAGACTTCACTAATAACAAAGATATGACCTTGATGCAGTTCGATTATTTCTTTTAAATCGTCGTGTTCTAATGCTTGTTCTGTTGTAAATAAAGAGAAAAGCTTCTTCTGTTGCTGTAGCCAAGCTAAACAAAGATGAGTGCCTTCAAGAACTGTTTGCTGGTGTTTTTTTCGGGCGTTACTAAGTTCGATTAATCCACGCAAATGTTTAATTTTTGCATTGTCTTTTGATTCTAAAAAAATAACAGCCATAAGGAAATATCCAACAAAAGGGCACCATCATACTATGATGCCCTAAGTAATTAAAATTATTAATGATAGCTTGTTACGCGTTCAACTTCATTTTTAGAGCCAATAATCACAGGAACTCGTTGATGAAGTTCTGTTGGTTCGATGTCTAAAATGCGAACACGGCCTGTAGTTGATGCGCCACCAGCTTGTTCAATGAGCATACTCATTGGATTCGCCTCATACATTAAACGTAAGCGACCCGCTTTTTTCGGATCTTTTAAGTCATATGGATAAAGGAAAATACCACTGCGGCATAAAATACGGTGAATATCACCCACCATACATGCTACCCAGCGCATGTTGAAATCTTTTTCACGAACAGAGGTTTTACCTGCAAGTAATTCATCAATATATTGTTTTACAGGATCTTCCCAATGACGCTGATTAGAAGCGTTAATTGCAAACTCTTGAGTATCTGCTGCAACTTGAACATTGTCAGTAGTGAGCAAGAATGTTTGAGTTTCTGGGTCTAAAGTAAAGAATGCTACGCCATTTCCAACTGTTAAAGCCATCATGGTTGATGGGCCATAAAGTACATAACCAGCAGCAACTTGCTGTGTACCAGCTTGCATGAAATCTTCTGCTTGTGTTACCGCATTTTTTGCCGGCAGAATAGAGAAAATTGTACCTACACACATATTAATATCGATGTTACTTGAACCATCTAATGGGTCAAACAAAACTAGATATTTACCATTTTCTTGGGCTGGTGTGAATTCATCAAGCTCTTCAGAAGCAAGACCACCTACTTGTGGATGAACTTTTAATGCATCGATTAAATAGTCATTAGAAATCACATCAAGTTTTTTCTGCGTTTCACCTTGAACATTTTCATTACCAGCACTTCCTAAAATACCAGCGAGCGCACCTTTTTGTAAGGCTTGATCGATAGTTTTACAGGTTGTGGCGATAGTATCGATGACTTGAGCCAACTCCGGTGTTAGATTCCCTTTTTGTTGTTCTAAAAATTGGGACAAGGTGAGGTTGGACATAGAAAATAGCTCCTGTGCTTCAAGCATCAAAATGAGTCAGATAAATACGTGGCATATTCTAGATGAGAATGTCACAAAATAAAAATTATCTTACTTTATTTGTGTTGGATTTATGCTTACAACCCCCATTTTAAGTGGTATGTTGATTATATAACAACGGACTGTATATTTTAGGAGAATCGAAATGACAACAAAGAAGTTTGATGCGACCCCAACGGCAGGTGAACCAATCAATCTAGATGAAATTTCGAAAGAGAATGTTCAGGATGCTTGGAAAGATTATGAGGCAAAACCTGAATATAAAGATTTTAATAAGCATGATTTGATTGAATCGATGCAACATTCTGAAGAAGAAAAGAAATCTTCCTAAGTTTTGTTGTTATAAAAAAACGCTCATAAAAATATGAGCGTTTTTTTATGCATATTCTTTATTTTAATAAAGGGGGTACTGCTTCATAATTAATTTCAACGCGGCGGTTTTCTTTCCACGCAGATTCATCATGTCCTGCATTAACAGGAGCTTCTTTACCATAACTTACAGCTTCAAGTTGCTGTGGGTTTACGCCATTGGTAATTAAATAACTTTGCACAGCTTTAGCACGACGCTCACCTAAAGCCATATTGTACTCACGTGTACCACGTTCATCTGTATGACCAGTTAAAGCAACTTTTGAATTTGCATTTGCCATAAGAAATTGTGCGTGAGCTTGGAGAGTTTGATAGTCTTCAGTAGATAAGTCACTGCTGTCATAATCAAAATGAACAACGCGTTTAGCCAAAGCAGCTTTATTTGCCTCAGTTACACCTTTCGATGAAGCACCTGCCAAATTTTGAGCATTTAATGCTGCATCTTCACTTAAACCAGAAGTGTTTACCGTACTTGGATTTGTACCAGTTGTTGTAGTCGCTGCCGGTTTGCGGCTAGCACAACCTGTCATCACAAGTGCTACGCTAAGAAAGGGTAAAGCTAAATATTTGATTGATTTCATGATCATCTCCATCAATGGAATTAAAAGTTATTTTGGTGCCCATGCCGGTTCACGTACTTCACCTTGTTCACTTGGTAAATTCATACGGAAACGTCCATCAGTAGACATAATAGACAACAAGCCACGGTTGCCTTCACGAGTTGCGTAGACCACCATTTGCCCATTTGGTGAGAAACTTGGTGATTCATCTAAACTGGTTGGGGTAAGAATATTGGTGATGCCAGTATTAATGTCCTGAATTGCAACTTTATAACTGCTGCCACTTGGGCGATGAACAAGAGCAATCTTTTTGCCATCTGCACTCAGAGTTCCACGTGCATTAAATGAACCTTTAAACGTTAGACGTTTTACTGAGCCATCAGCAAAGGTATAACGATAGATTTGGGCAGAACCACCACGGTCAGAAGTAAAAATAAACGATTTTCCATCTGGTGTATAACGTGCTTCGGTATCAATTGCCGAGTCATTTGTCATACGTTTGACTTGGCGAGTTGATAAATCCATTTGATAGATTTCAGGGTTGCCATTCATAGATGCTGTAAATAGCATTGATTGACCATCAGGTGAAAAACTCGGTGCGCCATTTAGGCCTTTAAAGCTTGTGAGTACTTCACGCGTCCCTGTAGATAAATCTTGTAAATAAATTGCTGGACGTTTGGTTTCAAATGAAACATAAGCAATTTTCTTAGCATCTGGTGTCCATGCTGGTGAAAGAATTGGATCACGAGATGACAAAACAGTTTTTGGTTGTTCACCATCCGTATCTGCAATTTGTAAAGTATAACGTTCTGCAGGAGTTGCCGGATTTCTGAGTACATAGGCAATACGGCCACTAAAATCACCCGGAATGCCTGTAAGTGCCTGATAAATAGCATCACTTACCATATGGCCAGCTTGACGTATACGTGAAACTGGTACATTTAAAAGTTCATTTAAAATGTATTGCTGCTTTTGTACATCATAAAGTTGGTAATGAACTTCAAAACCCGTAGCTGTTTGTTTAATTTGTCCTGTAACTACATATGGAATTCCGGCAGCTTGCCAGTCAGAAGCTTGAATCTGATTGATTGCAGCATTAGCAGGTAAATTTTTAGATGAGCTTGTAAAGCGTCCAGAACGGTTTAAGTCAGTTTCAACAATAGGAGAGAGCCCATTGTCATTGTTAAACGGGACAATAGCAATTTTAGGTGCCTGATCTGGTGCTTTAGCAATTTCCAGATATAACTGGGCAAAAGCAGCTGTAGGAGCTAGAGGGCTTAATGCGGTGATCAATGCTAAAGATAGCAGGTGTTTGCGGCTCGTATTCATAAGTTTAAAGTCATAGCTGGTATTTTTGTGACTGTTGATTTTGTAGCATAGTTACATGCCTTAAACTATTTAAAGCATGTAACTCTTTCAAAATTATTGCGCTCTAAATGTAGAGGTAACACTTCTTGCTTCGCGCCTTGCATCTGGGTCTGATGGCATAGGATATGGCGCAGAGGCTTGAATTGCGGCCTTAATACTTGCATCTAAAGCATCATCTCCGCTTGAACGCGTGATTACAATTGAATTGACACTTCCCGAATCTGAGAGGGTAAAACGAACACCAACTGTTTTACCACTACTGCCCGTCGGAACATCCCAAGAGCGTCGAATTTTTTGCTCAAAATCACGTCTAGCTGAAGAAGCAACTTTTTTAGCCTCAGCTTTCTTTTGAGCTGCCTCTTCTTGTGCTTTTTGAGCAGATGCAGCTTTCGCTTCGGCCTCTGCTTCAGCTTTACGTTTAGCATCATCAGCAGCTTTTTGCTGCTTAGCTTTTGCATCGGCGTCAGCTTTACGTTTAGCGTCGTCATTGGCTTTTTGCTGTTTAGCTTTTGCATCTGCATCAGCTTTACGTTTAGCGTCGTCATTGGCTTTTTGCTGTTTAGCTTTTGCATCGGCATCAGCTTTGCGTTTAGCGTCGTCATTGGCTTTTTGCTGTTTAGCTTTTGCATCGGCGTCAGCTTTACGTTTGGCATCTTCATTTGCTTTTTGCTGCTTAGCTTTTGCATCGGCGTCAGCTTTACGTTTAGCGTCGTCATTAGCTTTTTGTTGCTTAGCTTTCGCATCGGCATCGGCTTTACGTTTAGCGTCGTCATTGGCTTTTTGTTGCTTAGCTTTTGCATCGGCGTCAGCTTTACGTTTAGCATCGTCATTAGCTTTTTGTTGCTTAGCTTTCGCATCTGCATCGGCTTTACGTTTAGCTTCTTGCTGGGCTAAAAGTTTAGCATTTTCAGACTTTTGAGCCTCACGTTTCAGCTTTGCATCGGTCTCAGCTTTACGCTTAGCCTCTTCAACGACTTTTTGTCTAGCCTTAGCATCTGCTTCAGCTTTCGCCCTTTGTTCGGCTTTGCGTTTTTGTTCGGCTTCAGATTTTGTTTTAGCCTCAGCTTGGCGTTTAGCTTCAGCTTGCTGCTTTTGTATTTCTTCTATACGTTGCTGTTCTGCTGCTTGTTTAGCTTTTGCAGCCTCTTCAGCTTTACGCTTTTGTTCAGCTAATTTTGCTTGTTGTGCCTGTTCAGCTTTTTGCTTTTCAGCAGCGAGCTGCTGTGCAGTCGGAGGAGGGGGCACTGCTGGAAGATTTTGAGGAAGAGTTTCATCCACAATAGGGCTTAACACCTCTTTTGCTTCATTTGTAGCAGTTGTCTCTTGTTCAATTTCTTTCGCTAAAGGAGGAGGTAAATCTTCTGGCTTAACTAAAATAGTTGTTAGCTTTTTTGGCTGTTCAGGTGGTTTACTCAAGCCTAAAAAAAGCAAGCCAACAATAGCAATTGCATGAACTCCAATTGTAAAGCTCAATGCAATCGCATTTTGTTTAAAGTGTGGCTTTTGATTTTTATTCATAGCTTATTTTAAAGGCTCTGTCAGAAGGCCAACTTGAGTTAAACCTGCTTCTTGTAAACTTGCCATCAGTGATACGACCTCTCCATAAGGACGAGACTTATCACCATTGACTAAAACTGTGAGTTGTTTATTTTCTTGTTCAGCTTGTTTTTGAGCATCGCTTAAAACTTCTTCAAGTTTTTCACGAGATAATGGCTCACTATCTTTGTAATCTTCATACTGAAGATAAATATTGCCATCTTTACCAATCGTTACCATAGCAGGCATATCTTTTGATTCGATTGGATGGTTATTTGCTTGAGGTAAATCGACTTTAATACCACTAGTAATCATGGGAGCAGTCACCATGAAAATAACCAAAAGTACGAGCATAACGTCAATATAGGGTACGACGTTCATATCACTTTTTAGTGGTTTTTTTATGCGCTCAAAGCGCCCTGAACGCTGAATTGCCATTATGCATCTTCCTGTGATGAACCCACAGACTGACGTTGCAATAAAGCAATCATCTCTTCAGCAAATAAAGCTCGATCAGAGTAAACACTTTCGCTTTTAGATGTGAAATGGTTAAAAGCCAATACAGCAGGAATTGCAGCAAATAAACCAATTGCGGTTGCAATAAGTGCTTCGGCAATACCCGGCGCAACAGTTGCCAGAGTAACTTGATCAACAGCGGCTAAACCGATAAAGGCATTCATAATGCCCCAAACAGTTCCGAATAGACCAATATAAGGAGCTACAGAACCGATACTTGCTAAACTACCTAAGCCATATTCTAAATGGCTCTGATCACGACTCAAACCTACACGTAAAATACGTTCAGTCCCTTCAATTGTTTGTGAAACAGGGGCCTGACGTTTTTTAAGTTTAAAAAATTCACTCAACCCTTGATAAAAAATATCTTCAAGACCTGAGCGTTTTGAGTTGAGTTGAGCATTGTTGTAAAGCGTATTGAGTTCAGCACCAGACCAGAACATTTTCTGGAAATGTTCATCTTCTTGATGTGCTTTTTTATAACTCATATGTAACTTGGCAATCAGATACCAACTAAAGATTGATGCTAATAATAAAATTAGCATGACCAACTGAACGACTGGACTTGCCTGTAAAATAAGGTCAGAAATATGCAGGGTTGATTCAATGTTTGTTGCCATAGTTACATATGCCGGTTGTTTTTTTAGTCTTGTTCCAATTCTTTACGAATAAGATCACGTATTTCTTCTGGAAGACGACGAGCTATCAGTTCTTTACTTAAACATGCCAACTCAACCTCGCCAGAAGCAAGCAAGATTTCACCACGATAAATATTTTGTTGCAACACAAATGACGCAGCTTTACATGAAACTACACGTGCTGTAACAGTAATTAAATCATCCATTAAAATAGGACGCATGTATTTTACGTCAATTTTGTGTACAACAAAGTTGTAGTCTTTTTGGTGCCAGTAATGATCAACGCCAGAAGCACGGAGCCATTCAGTACGTGTACGTTCCATATAGCGAATGTGGTTGGCATGGTAAACAATACCACCTGCGTCCGTATCTTCAATATAAACACGAATGTTGAATTCAAAATGATTCGCCATGAGAGGATTCCGTTTTAGTTCACTATAGAGCTTTGCATTTAAAATATGACTGCTGAATAAAACATCAATTTTATTCGAAGCCACGTATATGCTTTAAATACGGGGCAGTTTAGCAGATTGCATACTAAGTCCTATGGCACAACCTTTCAATTGCGATCGCTGTATTTCTAGTCTAAAAACAGTACATCTTATGGCTAGCATGCTTTTAAATTATGATGGTTTCCATGTGGTTTGAACTTGTTTTGATATATTCGGATAATCTAATACGAACCTTACATGTAACTCGGTTCCTGTTTTTAAGGCCTTGTCATCTACAATAAAATAAGGATTGTGATTCGGTGCAGCCTGACTTAAATCTTGATTTTCTGGTGTAGCTCCTAAGAAAACAAAGAATGAAGGCATCAGTTTGCCATAATATGCAAAATCTTCACTTGCACTCGCATTATGATCTAAAACATGTAATTTTGAATCTCCAGCAACTTTGGCTAAAGTTGGCTGAATAAGTTGAGTAAGGGTTTTATCATTCATGGTCACTGGTGCATAAGGTGCAATTTCAACTTTAGCAGTTACATCATTGGCTTGAGCATTATGCTCTATCATGACCGGTAAGCTTTTTAAGATATTATTTCTTATTTGCTCGTTATTGGAGCGAATAGTCCCGATCATATTGACCTGTTCAGGAATTACATTTCCTGCAGTGCCACCTTGAATATTGCCGATAGTGATTACGCCCATACCTTCAGTCAGATCTGTTCTTCGGCTAATAAGACTTTGTAAATTATTAATCATCAGTGCAGATGCATAAATTGGATCTTTGCCTAACCATGGGGTAGAGCCATGTACCTGTTTGCCATTGACCTGAATACGTAAGTGATCTGCACTATTTAAAATGGCCCCATCTTTATAGTAAAGATGACCACTTTTCATGCCTGCCATGACATGCATTCCAAAAATAGCTTCTGGCTTATAGTCTTTAAAGGCGCCGTCTGCGATCATTTTTCTAGAACCGATTTGATCGCCATGAGTAAAGTTATCTATATCTGCACCACCTTCTTCAGCAGGTTGAAAAACAAAAACAACTGTGCCCAATATTTTATCTTTATTAGCAGCCAAAATTTTTGCTGCGCCTAATAACATTGCAGTGTGTGCATCATGTCCGCAAGCATGCATCACATAAGTTTCTTTGCCTTGATAAATTGCTTTTTGTTTACTTGCAAAGGGTAGGCCGCTTTTTTCTTCCATCGGCAGAGCATCCATATCAGCTCTAAGTGCGATGATAGGGCCGGGTTTGTCGCCTTTTAAAATACCGATTACGCCAGTTTTTGCATAACCAGTTTTGACCTGAATGCCATAAGATTTCAATTCTTTTTGAACAAGGGCTGATGTTTTAAACTCCATATTGCCCAGTTCCGGATGTTGGTGAATGTTTTGTCTTAGCTGAATAATCTGATTTTCATTTTGTTGAGCAGCATCATTGACCCAATCTGCTAGGCTTAGCTGACTTATAAGGGCGAGTGGCAAAAATAAAGCGGCTTTCTTATACATGTCCTTATCCTAAAAATATTATTGTTCATAAGATTTAATATCTTGATTTCTTATAATTCAGTTTTTAAAAATATTAAAAAATCAATAAGGTATAAAGAAAGACTTAAAAGGTATCGAGTCACTAATTGATTGATAAGACAATTATTATTTTAGTTAAATAGAATAGTTAAATTAAAAAAGGAAGAGAAAATTCTCTTCCTTTGGCTAGTTTTTAGGCTCAGGTGGGGTCAGTCCAAACTGTAAATAAGATTGATTGGTAGCAATACGACCTCGAGCAGTACGCATGACATAACCTTGTTGAATTAAATACGGTTCAAGAACGTCTTCAAGAGTGCCGCTATCTTCAGCCATTGCTGCTGCTAGCGCTTCAACTCCAGCAGGACCACCATCAAAACGCTCTAGTAGCATGCTCAAATAACGTCGGTCTAGGGTGTCTAAGCCTGCCTTATCAACATTGAGCATATCAAGAGCACGTTGCGCCATGTCATGTGTCACTTCACCTGTACCTTTTACTTGTGCATAGTCACGCACACGACGTAATAGACGATTGGCAATACGAGGTGTTCCACGTGCACGGCGTGCAACTTCTTCTGCACCCTCAACTGTAATTGGCACATTCATTAAGTTTGCAGAGCGCGACACGATGTGAGTGAGGTCTTCTACAGAGTAAAACTCAAGACGTTGTACAATACCGAAACGGTCACGTAGTGGCGAAGTAAGCAAGCCCGCACGTGTAGTCGCAGCGACGAGTGTAAAAGGTGGTAAATCCAGTTTGATTGAGCGAGCAGCAGGACCTTCACCAATCATGATATCCAGTTGGTAATCTTCCATCGCTGGGTAAAGAATTTCTTCAATAACTGGAGAAAGACGATGAATTTCGTCAATGAACAAGACATCGCCTTCTTCAAGGTTGGTAAGCATTGCAGCTAAGTCGCCCGCACGCTCCAAAACTGGCCCCGAAGTAGATTTAAGATTACCGCCCATTTCACGCGCAATAATGTTGGCAAGTGTGGTTTTACCCAAGCCGGGTGGACCAAAAATCAGCGTGTGATCGAGTGCTTCACCACGACCGCGAGCAGCGCCAATGAAAATTTCCATTTGTTCGCGTACTACAGGTTGCCCAATATAGTCGGCAAGTGAAGTTGGTCGAATCGCCCGATCAAAATGATCTTCTGGTTTTTCTGCTCCACTGATTAAACGGTCTTGCATAAGTGTTTTACTTCATCATTGATTTTAGAGCAGCGCGAATAATATCGGCTGATTCGGTGTAATCGGCTTTAACAGCAGCAACAGCTTTTTGTGCCTCAAGTGGCTTGTAACCTAAAGATTGCAAAGCTGCTTCTGCTTCTGCCACAGGTGAGTTTGCAGCAAACTGAATTTGAGGCAGGGTAGCCGAAGAAGAAGTTCCTTGAGCCAAAGTTTTGAAACGGTCACGAAGTTCAATCATTAAACGCTCGGCTGTTTTTTTGCCAACGCCTGGGACTTTTATTAATGTGTTGATGTCGTCATGTTCAATCGTGTGCACTAGTAACTCAACACTTAACGTCGATAGAATCCCTAATGCCATTTTCGGGCCGACACCATTTACTTTTAATAAGGTGCGGAAAATTATTTTTTCTTGAGCATCACTGAAACCGTAAAGCTGTTGAGCATCTTCACGGACAACCAAATGTGTCCATAACGTAACTTTTTGGCCTTTTTGTAATTGGCAAAATGTTGAAAGTGGCGTATCAATTTCATAACCCACACCATTTACATTCAGTAAGACAGTAGGGGCTTCTAGGGCAAACACTTCGCCAATTAAACATCCGATCATTGAATCTTTCACTTATTTGTTAATGGTTGAATAGTAGATGCCATTTGTTCTAAACGCAAAATGGCTTTTAAAATTTCTTTTCGATTTCGCGTGGATTTTATCCATGCGGGTAAACGCGAAAAGTAACTGCTATTACCAGTCTGTTTAGTCCGTTCCCTCAAATTAGCGACAACGAAAATTTTTAATTCTTTTAAATGTGTAGGGTTATAAACATATATTTCTCCATGCCTACTTGAAGTTTTCAAATAAAGTTCAAGACCATAGTTTGTATAACCAAATTTTTGGTCTAAAACAAAAGCTATATTATATTTTTCAAATTTTGAAAAATTTTGGCATAGATGACATTTAGCTTGAATATACGGAGGATATGCTCCGGAATTATTCAGCTTTTGATTTGCTTTGAGCCATGACCCACCACAACTGTGGCAACGCTGGTAAGCTGTGGCGTAAAAATGACCATTGTGACAACTCGATATTGAACTATCTTCAGCTTTAATTTGATAACAACAATTTAGACAACTAAAAGAAAAAGTTCCGTGATAAGGCGCATTCACTGGTGACAAAGGACTGTCATATTTCAAGATACTCAGATGAGAACATTTAGGACATTTTACCCACTGATCTGAATACATAAAAGATGAGGGATAGAGCCCTTTATCTACATGTCGACTTACCATTAAAACAAACCTATTTTATTACCTTGTAACTCTTGAGCCAAGCTATAAGCCTGATGATCTGAGAACTTACTGATAATATCGAGTACTTGCATAATATTACTGTAGTGATTATTGCTAAAGTTAGCACCATACAGATTAAGGATAGACATTAAACGTTGTTCTTTAAAGCTCAAAGATTTATGTGGCGTGGTCAAAGGTACAAATGCATCCAAAATTGTTTGCAAACTTTGATGTGCAATAATTTCTAAACCAGACTTTTGTGGATGTTCAAAAATTTTATCACGTGCCAAATTTTTGGCTGTTTCGATACCAATTGCAATATCGGGTGAGCAATATTGTAAAAGGTTGCCTTTAAGCTGACCGGTAATAATTTCATAATGATGTTTAGCAAAAGCTGTAGTAACTTCATCCACAAGCCGTTTCATAACACGACCACGTAATGCTGAAATCTTTTGTTGCCACGTACTGTCTGGGTGTGACAATTCTTCAGGCTGACCATAATCGGCAATAAGATTTAAGAAAATTGGTTCAACTTCTTGGTAACTCAGCATATTTAAGATAATGCCATCTTCTAAGTCAATTAAGGCATAGCAAATGTCGTCAGCGGCTTCTAATAAGTAGGTCAGTGGGTGACGGCAATAATGATATTCACCTAACTGAATAAGCCCGAGTTGTTCAGCAATCTGTTTTAAAATTTCTTTTTCAGACTGGTAACAACCAAACTTTGCTCGTTGATGAGAAGGGCGATCACCTTGTGACGCAATGGTTTTTGAAAGCCATGGATACTTTAAATAAGCACCTAGGGTTGCATAGGTTAAGCGCATTCCTCCATCATTTGGATGATAGTCAATTCGACTTAATAAACGTAATCCTTGAGCATTACCTTCAAACTGGCGAACATCTGCTTCTTCTTCGGGACTTAGTTTCTTCAAAAAATCATCATGTGAAGCATCGTCAAACCACTCACGAATCGCGTATTCACCCGCATGTCCGAAAGGTGGGTTGCCAATGTCATGGGCAAGACACGCTGCTTGAATAATTGCGCCGACATCTGCAGGAGAAATCCAGACGGGTAACTCATTTTTTATTTTTTCTGCAGCAAGCATACCCATTGAGCGGCCAATACAGGAAACTTCAAGAGAGTGAGTTAAACGGGTATGAATGCCATCATGCTGTGCGAGTGGGTGGACTTGCGTCTTACGGTTTAGCTGACGAAAACTTTGAGAAAATATAATACGATCATAATCTTTATGGAATGGGCTACGAGCCAGTTCTGTACTGCTTTTTTTACTACCTAAACGAACTGCAGAAAGCAGCTCTAACCAACGCATTTGTTCCATTTATCATTATTCAAAACTGTAAAACCTGATCATGCCAAAAAAAAGTTAAAAGCACTAGCTTGGTGCGACATAGTTTGTCTTAGTTCAGGTTTTATTATGTTATTGAATAAACATGAAACAATTTATTTTCAGTTAGAATGCATAAAAAAATGATTTTGAACAAAAAACTAATCACTTCTTGCAGAATTAGGTTACAGAATACTGATTCTACATCTAGCTGATTTTAGCAAGAAGCAGTAGAATATGCGCTCTCTCTAAAGTCACATTGCGGTAAGGTTCACAAGACCTGCCCGTGGAGCCAAAATCAACATGTTTATCGTGGCCGGTGCAGCAGCACATTCTTCTTTTAAGAAAGCTCAACTATTAACACGTTTATCGTCAATTAGTTCTGTTCAATCTTTTGACAGCCAATGGGTCTATTTGTTTGATCAAGCGCTCAACGAGCAGCAACATCAATCTGCTTTGCAATTATTGAATGACGGTGAGTCTTTTGAACTTCGTCAATCTGCAAGTGATGAGATTCAGATTTTAGTTACACCACGTGTGGGTACTATTTCACCTTGGTCTTCTAAAGCAACTGATATTTTCAAAAACTGTAATACGCCAGTGCATCGTTTAGAACGTGGCCTTTTATTTACGTTAAAAGGTGTTTCTGAACTTTCTAATGAAGTTAAACAAGTACTTCATGACCGTATGACAGAAACAGTTTTTGCTCAAATTGATGATGCAAAAGCATTATTTTCAGAAACGGCACCAAAACCATTAAATTCAATTGATATCTTAGGTCAAGGCAAAGAAGCTTTGGTTAAGGCGAATAATGAGTTTGGTTTTGCGTTATCTGAACAAGAAATTGATTACCTAACTGAAGCATTTGGTAAGCTTGGTCGTAATCCAAATGACATCGAGTTGATGATGTTTGCACAGGCAAACTCTGAGCACTGTCGTCATAAAATCTTTGGATCTGAATGGACAATTGATGGTGAAAAACAACCATTATCATTGTTCCAGATGATTAAAAACACTTATAAAGAATCTCCAACTGATGTGTTATCTGCTTATAAAGATAACGCTTCAGTGATTGTGGGTTATGACACGATGCGTTTTTATCCGAAAGCGGATGAAAATGGTCACTTTGTTTATAAATATAAGAGCCAAGCTGCTCATATTTTAATGAAGGTTGAAACTCATAACCACCCAACAGCAATTTCTCCATTTGCTGGTGCTGCAACTGGTTCAGGCGGTGAAATCCGTGATGAAGGTGCTACAGGTCGTGGTGGTAAACCAAAAGCTGGTTTAACAGGTTTTACAGTTTCGAACTTAAACATTCCTGGTTTTGAACAACCTTGGGAAGAAAACTACGGTAAACCTTCACGTATGGCATCGCCATTACAAATCATGATTGAAGGTCCATTAGGTGGTGCGGCATTTAACAATGAATTCGGTCGTCCTGCATTAAATGGTTATTTCCGTACTTTCGAACAGAATGTAAATGGTGAAGTGAAAGGCTTCCATAAGCCAATCATGATCGCTGGTGGTTACGGTAATATCCGTCCAGACCATGTAGAAAAAGATGCGATTCAACCAGGTGATTTACTCATTGTATTGGGTGGCCCTGCAATGTTGATCGGTCTTGGTGGTGGTGCTGCATCTTCAGTAGATAGCGGTACAATGGGTGAAAGCCTTGATTTCGCATCTGTACAACGTGAAAACCCAGAAATGGAACGCCGTTGTCAAGAAGTGATTGATACTTGCTGGCGTTTAGAAGACTTCAACCCAATCGTTTCTGTACACGATGTTGGTGCTGGTGGTCTATCAAATGCTATGCCTGAACTTGTGAATGACCATGAGTTAGGTGCAGTACTTAATCTTCGTAAGATTCCTTCATTAGAGCCTGGCATGAGCCCAATGGAAATCTGGTCAAATGAAGCACAAGAACGTTATGTTCTCGCAATTCGCCCAGAATCTTTGGATCAGTTTGAAGCAATCTGTGCGCGTGAACGTTGTCCATTTGCTGTGTTAGGTGAAGCAACAGAAGCACGTCACTTAACAGTTGAAGATCCATTGTTCCAAAACGATGCTGTTGATATCCCAATGCAAGTAATGCTTGGTGGTACGCCACGTATGCAACGTTCTTATGAAACTATTGAACGTAGTGGCGATGAGTTCGATGCTTCAAAAGTTGATTTGAAAGATGCGATTTTCCGCGTATTGAAAAATCCTACAGTTGCGTCTAAATCATTCTTGATCACAATTGGTGACCGTTCAATTACAGGTATGGTTGCACGTGATCAAATGGTTGGTCGTTGGCAGGTTCCTGTTGCAGATGCAGCAGTAACGACAACAAGTTTGCAAGGTTTCACTGGTGAAGCAATGGCAATGGGCGAACGTCCACCAGTTGCATTGTTAAATCCAGCGGCATCTGCTCGTTTAGCAGTTGCTGAAGCAATTACCAATATTGCATGTGCGAACATTGAACAAATTAGCGATATCAAACTTTCTGCAAACTGGATGGCTGCTGCTGGTCAAAAAGGTGAAGACCAAGCATTGTTTGAAGGCGTGAAAGCAATTGGTATGGAAATGTGTCCTGCTTTGGGAATTGCGATTCCAGTAGGTAAAGACTCACTTTCAATGCGCACAACTTGGAATGACGACGGTGAAGATAAAGCCGTAACTTCTCCAATGACAGGTGTAATCACTGCGTTTGCTCCAGTGACTGATGTCCGTAAGACCCTAACACCTGAACTTAAAAATTTAGAAGATTCAGTACTTGTACGTATTGATTTATCTAAAGGTCAGTTCCGTTTAGGTGGTTCGATTCTTGCTCAAGTATATAAAGCAATTGGTTCAATCACTCCTGACGTTGATAGTTTTGATGATTTCAAAGCGTTCTTCGCTTTAATCCAAGACTGGAACAACCGTGGCTTGATTCAGGCTTACCATGACATCGGTGATGGTGGTTTATTAGCCTCTGTAGCTGAAATGATGTTCGCTGCGCGTTTAGGTGTTGCATTAGAAGACCAAACTCAAGCAAGTTTGTTTGCAGAAGAAATTGGTGCAGTACTTCAAATCAAAGCAACTGATTGGGAAGCTTTGCAAGCAGAAATTGCTGCTTCTAGCTTGAAAGATGCAATTGCTGTAGTTGGTCGTGTAAACAACACAGATCAATTATCTGTAAATGGTTTAACTTTAGATCGTGCTGAATTACAACAAGCTTGGTCTGAGGTATCTCATCAGATCCAACGTCTACGTGATAACGTAGAAACTGCTGATCAGGAATTTTCATTAATTACTGATAATGCACATCAAGGTTTGATTGCTAAACCAACATTCGACTTGAATGAACCTGTTGAAGCGCCGTTTATCAACACACGTCGCCCAAATATGGCAATCTTACGTGAACAAGGTGTAAATGGTCATATTGAAATGGCAGCAGCCTTTGATAAGGTTGGTTTCAATACTGTTGATGTGCACATGAGTGATTTACTTGCTGGTCGTGTTAGCCTAAGTGATTTTGAAGGTTTGGTGACTTGTGGTGGTTTCTCTTACGGCGACGTAATGGGCGCTGGTGGTGGTTGGGCAAAATCAGTATTGTTCAACGCTAAATTACGTGATCAGTTTGAACAATTCTTCCATCGTGATGAAACGTTCAGCTTAGGTATCTGTAATGGTTGCCAAATGTTGTCACAATTAGCGCCACTTATTCCAGGTGCTGAACACTGGCCGCGTTTCCACCGCAATATGTCAGAAGTTTTTGAAGCTCGTAGCGTAAACGTTCGTGTTGAAAAATCTGTTTCTGTATTGCTTGATGGTATGGAAGGTTCAATCTTACCGATTGCTGTTGCACACGGTGAAGGTCGTGCTGTTGCAAGTGAAGCTAGCATTGCAAGCTTGAACGCAGCTAACCAAGTGGCATTACGCTATGTTGACAGCCTTGGTAACCCAACTCAGCACTATCCATTGAACCCGAATGGTTCGCCTGAAGCGATTACTGGTGTTACTTCTAAAGACGGTCGTGCAACGATTATGATGCCACACCCAGAACGTACTTTCCGTGCGCTTCAGCATTCTTGGAAACCAGAAGAGTGGACTGAAGACGGTGCATGGTTGCGTATGTTCCGAAATGCGCGTAAGTTTATTGGTTAATGTAAAGATTGAAATAAGCCACCGTAAGGTGGCTTATTTATGTGTACTAGAATATTAAAAATAGTGGAGAAGAAAAATGAAATCAAAAATCCATTTCCGCGAGTTCGCACTGCTGATGGCATTGCTCATGTCTATTGTTTCTTTTTCGATAGATGCAGTCTTACCTGCTTTAGGCGAGATTGGACGAGTTTTTGACTTAAAAAATAATAACCAGTCGCAATGGGTCATCATTGGTATCTTTTCAGGAATGACCATTGGACAGCTCATTGCAGGTCCATTATCCGATGCAATCGGTCGTAAACGGATTTTATTCACAGGAATTATTATTTATTTTCTGGGAAGTTTATTGTGCTTTTCTACACAAAGTTTTGAATGGTTCTTAGTCGGGCGCTTTATTCAAGGTATCGGTGTTTCAGGACCTTACGTTGCTTCTATTTCAATCGTTAGAGATAAATACAGCGGAGCTCAAATGGCTCGCATCATGTCTTTAATTATGATGGTATTTATGGTTGCTCCAGCAATTGCACCGAGTTTAGGGCAACTCATTATTCATTTCTTTGGTTGGCGTGAAATCTTTGTTTTATATATGGTCTATGCCACAGTTGTGGGAGCATGGGTCGCTTTGCGACTAGAAGAGACTTTACTTCCCGAAAATCGTTTACCTATGCGTATAAAAGCATTTAAGGAAGGCTTTAAAGAGGTCGTAAGTAATAAAACCACCATGAGCTATCTATTGTGTGCTGGATTCTGTTTTGGTGGATTTATTGGTTATTTAGGAACTTCCCAGCAAATTTTTATGCAGCAATTTGGTAAAACAGGGCAAGAGTTTAGTGCTTACTTTGCTGTGCTTGCGGGTGTGATGGGAATCGCATCATTTACAAACTCTAAAATTGTCATGAAGTTTGGCATGCGTCCAATCTGTATTTATGGCTTTCTTGGACTGTGCTTAATTTCTTTGATTTTCTTGTTGATTCAACTCTTAGGCGTAACGGTATCATTTTGGATGTTTATGCTTTATGCCTGTATTTTGTTTTTATTGTTTGGAACCTTATTTGGTAATTTAAATGCGATTGCGATGGAACCGATGGGGCATGTTGCTGGAATGGCATCGGCTATTATTGGTGCAGCTTCCTCTGTATTGTCACTTATTCTTGCTTCTATCATTGGGCAGTTATATAACGGTACATTGATTCCAATGACCTGTGGTTTTGTGATTTTGTGTGGTTTAGCTTTTGCTATGACAATATATGAGAATAGATATTTAAAGAAATCGGATGCTTAAAATTATAAAGATGAAGATAGATTACTGAATTTTAAACTTTTCTTCAGACTAAGATTTGCATATGGATGAGTGCAGCTCTTTTAAGCGTTTTAGACAACTTATGAGACTATAGACATAGAGCTATTTATCCCCGTATGCTTGGTTCAAGGTTGGTTCAATTTTTGCTTTCTCTGTAACAACGATAAAAATCGGAGATCAAAATGATGAAAAATAAGTATCACATAAGAACAATGTATACCAAAGATAAGGGCTGGCGCTTATTTGGCTTGGCGCTTGCTATTCAAATACTTTTTATTGGAGCAAATTATTTAGCAATGATGAGCTGATTTTGCTTCTAAAGCTTGCTTAGCGGTATGATCTAAACCTTGTTCATAAAAGTTTTGAGTCATTCTTGTTATGTTAAAGCTGATTTATTACGTGCCTGAGTCACATCTTGAATTAACTAAACAAGCCATTTTCTCTGCTGGTGCAGGTGGTATCGGTAATTATGAACACTGCGCATGGCAAGTAAAAGGAATAGGGCAGTTTAAGCCAGTTAAAGGGGCTGCTCCCTATATTGGGCAGCTAGATGAACTTGAACAAGTTGATGAGTGGCGTGTTGAAACAATTGTGCTTGAAGAAAACGCAAGGGCTGTAGCGAAAGCATTAAAGGCAAGCCATCCTTATGAAGAGCCTGCCTTTGAGTTTATTCAAATCATAGAAATTGATTTTAATTAAACTGAGAGAAATCTGGTTTACGTTTTTGCATAAATGCTTGAACAGCCTCTAGCATTTCAGGTGAGCGAACACGTTGCATAAAGATTTCAGCTTCATGATCAACACATTCGATAATCTGCTCTAAATTATGCTTCATGAGCGCTTTAGTTTGTTTTAAAGATGCAAGAGGCAAGGCCGTTAATTGTTGAGCAGTTTGTTGAGCTGAAACATAAGCATCTTCAACTACTTCATTGACTAAACCTGCTTGTACCGCTGTTTCTGCATTAAACTTTTTCGCAGTAAATAGCAGCTCAGCTGCTTTATGGTAGCCAGCTTGTTGAACAAGTAATTGACTTGCGCCACCTTCTGGAGAAAGACCTAGGCTTACAAATGGAATTTGGAAAAGGGCTGTATTGTCAGCAAAAACCAGATCTGCATGCAATAAAATTGTAACGCCAATACCAATTGCAACGCCTTTTACCGCAATGATAAGTGGTTTTGATAATTTGGCAGCGGCTTTAAGTAAAACGAATGGTGGGACTTCTCCTGCTGGGCCGATGTTAGGATTTTGTACAAAACCCATAAAATCTTTCATGTCATTGCCAGCTGTAAAATCTTGTTCTACACCGCGTAGAACGACTACTCTAACTTCTTTATTGAGATCGGCTTCATTCAGTGCTTTGGCAATCCATAAATAAAGTTCGCCGTACAATGCATTTTTTGCATCTGGGCGATTTATGGCTAAGGTGAGTACGCCACCTTCTAAATTTGCGTTTAAATGTTGATGAGGTTGTTGAATACAGCTAAGTGTCATCGTACTATCCTTGCTTTAAACCACGTTGTTAATTTTTAGGTTCTCATTATGGCGCATATTTTTTGTAATGAGCGTTACTGATGAGTTCATAAAAAGTGAAAATCTAATTATGTATAAATTTGACTATCTCGTTTTTATAGGTCGCTTTCAACCATTTCATTTGGCTCATATGCAGACAATTGAAATTGCCTTACAGCAAAGCCACTATGTGGTTTTGGCATTAGGCTCTGCGCAAATGGAACGTAATATTAAAAATCCATTTCTTGCGATTGAACGAGAGCAAATGATTTTATCTAATTTTTCATTAGATGAGCAAAAACGTATTAAATTTGTGCATGTAGTCGATGTTTATAATGATGAAAAATGGGTGAAACAAGTCAAATCTTTAGTGAATGGCGTGATTGAACCGAACTCAAAAGTAGGTTTGATTGGACATTTTAAAGATGAGTCTTCTTATTATTTAAAACTTTTCCCTGAATGGATTATGGTTGAACTCGATAGTTTAAAAGATTCTATTTCAGCTACTCCGATGCGTGAAGCATATTATCGTGGTGAAATCCAAACTGAATTTTTTCCTGTAGGAACCATTCAGTTTTTGGATGAATTTCAAAAAACACGTATCTATCAGCAACTGCAGCAACACTTTGAAGAGGATGACCTCTCTAATTTAGATGAGTTTGAATAAGAGTATATAGCTTAAGCATCTGCCCAAAAGATAATTCGGTTGGAAAACGGATCGGTGATACTGAGTTCAAGTGTTTCCCAATCTGTTTTTTCAACCTGAGGTTTGGCGAATTTATAATCTTTTTGACTCAATTCGCTATGCAACTCATAAATAGGTTCCCAATAAATGCGGATTGCACTATGTGGGCTTGCATCTCCAAAATGCTCAGATAAATGAATAACGCAATCATCTTTGGAAATTTGTAGATATAACGGAAAGTTATCTTCAAATTGATGTTGCCAATCAAGTTGGAAACCTAAGAATTCAAGATAAAATGATTGGGCCAAATCAACATCAAAAATTCTTAAAATTGGGGTGATTGAACCTGATTGCATCATTTTTTCCTTTTAACGTGTACCAAATTGTTGAGTCCAATAGCTCTTTTGTTTTGCAGACTGATCGGAAGCACAAGCGATTGCGTAAGTTGTAAATTTGGGGTTCATTAGATTACTACAATGTAGAGGACTCGGCAGCCATTTAGACATAACTTCACTCAAAGTTTTCTGGCCGCTAGCGACATTTTCACCGTTGGCTTTACCGAGTGTATTATAAATTTTCAAACGTGACTTTAAATCTAGTCCTGTTGAACTCACATGTCCGAGAAAGTTGTGTCTTGCCATATCTTCACTATGAGAAAGTGCACCTTTATATAAATTATTATTCCAACTTAGCGGTTTAGCAGCAGGGAAAAATTGTTGACCACACTGGCGTGGTTGTTGGCGGATCTGGTTAATTGTATTAAGTATGGCCTGTTGATAAGCTGGGTTTTGCAAATCTTGGCAGCTTATTTCAATGGCAGTTTTCTGAATTTGGGAAATAGATGGGGGGGTGTCGGTTGGCATGGGTAATGTATTTGCACTACATGCACCGATAAAAAGAGTCAAAGGCAGTAAAGAGTAATTTTTGAGTAGACTCATGTGAACGCCTTAAAATAATTATTCTAATGTTTTTATCATACGCCAAAGTCAAATTATTGAGCAATTCTTTGCAATAAAAAAGCGAGTTCGATACTCGCTTTTTTATTGCATAACTTTATTAAGCCGATTGAAGGGCTTTTAGGTCTTCAAGTACTTGTTCAGCATGTCCTGCTGCTTTGACTTTACGGTAGCTTTTAACTAAGGTTTTGTTATGGAAAATGAAAGTAGAGCGTTCAATTCCCATAACTTTTTTGCCATACATGTTTTTTTCTTTAATGACATCAAAATGATTACAGAGCACTTCTTCTTTGTCGCTAATGAGGTCAATCGTGAGCGCTTGTTTTTCAGTAAAGTTTTGATGGGTCTTTACCGAGTCGCGTGAAACACCGAAAATACGTGTACCTAAAGCTTCAAATTGGTCTTTTAAACAAGAGAAACCGACTGCTTGTGTTGTACACCCTGGGGTTGAATCTTTTGGGTAGAAATAAATGATTAACCATTCATTCTCGACCTCGGCCAAGTTCACTTCACCGTGGGTAGTAGGAAAAACCTGATTTGGTAATTGAATATTTTCAGTCATTTCTCATCCTTCAAAAAGCTAAATTTGATCTAATTCAAGTGGTAAAAAAGCATATTCTTCATGATAAACAATATTGAGTTTTCTTACAGGAATTGCTTTGTTAAAAATTGGTCCATCAATCACAGTTGTATGAAATTCACCGCCTTCACCACATGGATCAATACCGCGATTCTCAAGTTCTTGGATATATTCTAAGGTTAAAGTTTTGCCTAGATCTTCAATGGTCATGCCTAGTTCTAAGTTCACTGTCACAATGACACTACGGAAACCAAGATTGATAAACTCTTCAACCACCTCACGATGTGGACGAAGCCAAAGAGGCATACCTAATTTGAGTCCCACTTGTTGAGTAATCCGATCATGCCAACACCCATGTTTAGGCATATCAAGGTCACCTGTAACAAGTACCTCGGCACCTTGTTGTTTTGCCTGAATGAGTAATTCAATAAATTTAGCTTCATAGTCATTCCAGCTCGATGAAGCCATAAATACTGGTAGGCCGATTGCTTTAGCTTGTGTTTGAATAATATCAAGTGGCATGGCATGTGAACGAGAGCGCTGGCCTTGTTCTTCTAGCATGACGATGAGTCCACTAACCGTACCAGTTTGCATTGCATGGTAGAGTGCAAGGGAGCTGTCTTTACCTCCACTAAATGAGACAATAGACTGTTTGTTAATTGCGTTGGTTTTCCATTGTTCTTGCATGATTTATTTCAAATGAATTGGTCAAGATCGATTTCATTTTAACAGAGCTATAAAAAAGCCTGCATAAATGCAGGCTTAATTTGGAATAGCAAAAGCTTATTTTTTAGGAGCTTGTTGTTGAGCTGCTTTCATTGCATCTTCAGTTAATTTTTCAAGCTTAGTTGTTAACTGAGGGCCGAAACATGCTTTAAGATCACGGTTTTGTTGTTGTACAAATCCTAGAGAGCTTGGGCTTTTCTTCGCATTGATTGCACTTTGGATTTCCCATTTTTGTGCTTCAGTGACTTTACCTTGTGCTTCAACTTGGCAGCTACAGAATTTGCTAACTTCAGATGAACTTAGTTTACCGCCTTTAGCTGTTTGATCTTTACAAACGTTAACTAATGCACCTTTAACGTTAGTACTTTTATATGCTGCTTGAACTGGGTTTTCCGCAGCATGTGCTGTACCAGCCATAAGAGCAACAGTTGAAAACAAAGATGAAAGAATAAGATTTGATTTTAACAACTTCATAAATTTTACCTACTTATTACGGTATATAGCGTGTTGGGTCGGCAACACCGGCCTCGATAAAGCCTTCTTTACGCAAACGGCAACTGTCACATTTGCCACACGCACGTCCTTGAGCATCTGCTTGGTAGCAAGATACCGTTTGACTATAGTCTACGCCATGTTCAATCCCTAAACGTATAATATTCGCTTTGGATAAATGTAACAGGGGTGTTTCAAATTTAAGTGGTTTTCCTTCCACGCCAGCTTTCGTTGCTAAACGTGCCATATTGGCAAAAGCGTCAATAAATTCAGGGCGACAATCAGGATATCCTGAATAATCAACAGCATTGATACCAATAACAATTGCTTCAGCATTGAATACTTCTGCTGCTGCTAAGGCATATGAAAGGAAAATTGTGTTACGTGCTGGTACATAAGTTACAGGAATGCCTTCTTGTAATTGTTCTGGTACAGCAATGTTATGGTCTGTAAGTGCAGACCCACCTAAATTAGCCAAATCAATATTAATTACACGATGTTCAACACCTGCACGTTGAGTTAATGCTTTTGCTGCATCGAGTTCAGTGGTTGAGCGTTGACCATACATAAAACTAATAGCAATACATTCATAGCGTGCTTGTGCCCAAGCTAGGCAAGTGGTTGAGTCTAAGCCGCCTGAAAGTAAAACAATGGCACGAGGGCGCATATTTTTCTCCATATTCGGAATGATTTATTTTATTGAGTGATTAGCGACCTGATTCGTCATTCCACAGCAGTTTATGTAACTGAAGTTGGAAACGAACGGGTAATTTATCATCCAGTATCCACTGTGCCAGATCACGTGCTAGACGTGGCAGGCCAACAGCACCATTTTCAACTGCAAAGGCAGGGGAGAACCAAACGGTACTGACTTTTTTATGCAGTTGATATTTTTCAACTTGTTGCTTTGACCATTCATAATCTTCGCGGTTACAAATGACGAATTTAATTTGGTCATGCGTAGTCAAATGATCAAGATTGCTGATGAGGTTACGATGTTCCTCACCAGAAGTTGGAGTTTTTAAATCGAGAACTTTAGAAACACGCGAATCTACTTTTGAGACATCGAGCGCGCCACTGGTTTCTAAAGAAACATCAAAGCCAGCTTCACATAGACGTTGTAATAAAATCAAACAGTTTGGCTGTGCAAGTGGTTCACCACCAGTTACACAAATATAAGGCGTTTGAAATTGAGTAGCTGTTTCAATGATATGTTCAAGTGAAAAACGTTCACCACCTTCAAAAGAATAAGTGGTATCACAATAGCTACAACGTAATGGACAGCCCGTTAGACGAATAAATACAGTCGGTAGGCCAGAGGCATTTGCTTCACCCTGCAACGAGTAAAAAATCTCGGTAATGCGTAAACCGGACGCAGGGTCTGAGACAGGGATTGCAGAGGAACGTAAGGAAGCCATTCTAGAAATACCACACTATATAAAAAATAAAATCTCTACGATCAGTGTTGACCGTAGAGATGTTTGATCAAACTGAAATTAGTCAGCGCGTAACAAATCGTTCAAACTTGTTTTTGCACGTGTTTGCGCATCAACTTTTTTCACAATAATTGCAGCATATAAGCTGTATTTACCATCAGCAGACGGCAGGCTACCTGCTACAACAACTGAACCTGCAGGAACGCGACCATAATGGATTTCGCCAGTTGCGCGGTCATAAATTTTAGTCGATTGACCAATGAAAACGCCCATTGAAATGACTGAGCCTTCTTCAACAATAACGCCTTCAACGATTTCTGAACGCGCACCGATAAAGCAGTTGTCTTCAATAATGGTTGGGTTAGCTTGTAATGGTTCTAAAACACCACCGATACCTACACCACCAGACAAGTGAACATTTTTACCGATTTGAGCACATGAACCTACAGTTGCCCATGTATCAACCATTGTGCCTTCATCTACGTAAGCACCGATGTTGACATAAGATGGCATTAACACTACGTTTTTAGCTTGGAAGCTACCACGACGTGCTACAGCAGGAGGAACAACACGAACACCTGCTGCTTTAAATTGTTCTTCAGTCCAACCAGAGAATTTAGTTTCAACTTTGTCGTAGAAACGAAGATCACATGACTCGATTGGTTTATTGTCATTGAGTTTAAATGATAATAAAACAGCTTTTTTTAACCATTGGTGAACAACCCATTCACCATTGATTTTTTCAGCAACTCGAAGTGTACCGTTATCTAAACCAGCAATTGCTTCTTCAACAGCTTGGCGGATTTCGCTTGGGCAATCTGCTGCAGTAAGGTTTGCGCGGTCTTCAAATGCTTGCTCAATGATCGTAGAAAGCTGAGACATGATCTTCCTTCCATAAAAAATTTTAAAGATTTTACACTAATTTGTGACAAGAATCTTTGAAAAAACGTGTTACGTTTAATCGAGGGTATAAATGAGGTAAATGAAATTAAGCTTATTAGATAATCAAGTGTTTTTTACACAAAAATGATTTGAAAATAAAAATTTAACTCAATTTGTATCAAAAAATAACAGAAATCTAGCATTTTTTGTATAAAAAAGACTCTAAGCTCTCTTTATTATGATTTCAGTCACAAAATTAAAAACAGAGCCTTTTTGAGGAGAAAACTATGAAAGCATTACGTGTTTTAGTAACAACAACAGCTTTATTTGCTGCTGGTGCTGCAATGGCAGATGAAGCCGTTGTTCATGACAGCTACGCATTTGACAAAAACCAATTAATTCCTGTGGGAGTGCGTGCTGAGGTGGGTACAACTGGTTACGGTGGTGCTTTATTGTGGCAAGCAAACCCATATGTAGGTTTGGCACTTGGTTATAATGGTGGTGACATTTCTTGGTCTGATGACGTAAAAGTTAATGGCTCAACTTATGATCTAGATATGGACAATAACAATGTCTATTTAAATGCCGAGATTCGTCCATGGGGTGCAAGTACTAACCGTTGGGCTCAAGGCCTATATGTAGCGGCTGGTGCAGGTTATCTTGATAATGATTACGATTTATCTCGTAATGTTGATGCGACTCGTTCATTCCGTGTCAATAATCAAGACTTCCTTGCTAATGAGGGCGGAGTAAAAATTAATGGTAAAATGTCTTATAAAAATGACATTGCTCCATATTTAGGTTTTGGTTTTGCACCTAAAATTAATAAAAACTGGGGCGTATTTGGTGAAGTAGGTGCTTACTACACTGGTAACCCAACAGTTAAACTTGTTTCAACAGGTTCAGCTACTACTACTGGTGATCAGTCACTTGAAGAAGCAGTAAATGCGGAAGCGCGTAAAATCGCAAATGACGATAAATACCAATGGTTACCAGTTGGTAAAGTTGGTGTGAACTTCTACTGGTAAGATCCTAAAGAAAAAACGAGCTGCGGCTCGTTTTTTTGTGTTTAATAAAAAAAAAGAGCTAAAAAGCTCTTTTATTTTTTCCTTAATTTTTATTCATCTGGATAAGCAATTTTCTTAAGTGCTTTAATATCGGCATCAGGTGAGCATAAAGAAATAAACTCGTAACCATAACCGCGTAATAGATGGCCTTTACGCACAGCAATCCATGTCGTATTGACACCAAAAATATCAGTTTTAGTTTGTTTTAAACGATGATCACGCTCTGTGTCATAAGCTACATCATTGACAATTCCGACTCCCATGCCCAATTCGACATAAGTCTTGATAACGTCTGCATCAAGAGCTGACATCACGATATCTGCATCGAGGTGAGCTTCTTCGAAAGCTTTGTCAATTTTAGATCGACCTGTGAAACCGCCATGATAAGTAATGAGTGGGTAGTCCGCTAAAAGTTCAAGCGTAATCTTGTCCGCCTTCACTAAAGGATGATTTTGCGGTGTGATAATACTGTGTTGCCATTGATAGTAAGGAATACTCGCTAGATTTTCTTCAGTCGTTAAAGACTCTGTAGCAATTCCAATATCAGCCTCACCTTGTAAGAGCATTTCTGAAATTTCAACAGGGCTGGCTTGTTGTAAAATCAAATGAACTTTAGGAAATAACTTCTTAAATTGATTGACGATTGGAGGCAGTACATAACGTGCTTGAGTATGGGTCGTCGCGATCGTTAATGTCCCTTCATCAACTTTATTAAAGTCTTCCGCAAGACGTTTAATATTTTCAGCATCAACTAACATGCGTTCAACGATGCCAAGAAGAGATTGTCCTGGTTCGGTTAAACCTAAAAGACGTTTACCTTTTCTTATAAAAAGTTGTACACCTAGCTCGTCTTCTAAATCTTTAATATGTTTACTTACGCCTGATTGGGACGTGTAGAGCGCAGCTGATGCTTCGGTTAAGTTAAAGTTTTGGCGTACAGTTTCTCGGATAATTCTTAATTGTTGAAAGTTCATTCACACTTTTCCTTACCAAATATATTTCTTAAGCAACTTGATCTGCAAATAAGTGCAGTTGAGATGCACTTACCCAAACGGTTTGATTCGGTTTAAACGCATGTAATTTTGCAGCTTCATTGCTTAGAGCAATCTCAATTAAACGTCCATTACGGTCTTGTAATTCCGCCACAACTTTTCCAGCAATCCAGATTTCACGTACAAAAGTCGCTTCAATAGTATTCGCCTGAGGTTGCGAGTGAATATGTAACTCATCTGGACGCGCAAAAGCAATCACTTTTCCTTGAGGCGCCTCAACTAACGTTGGTAATTGAATACGGTCATTGCCAATACGGATAATACCGCCTGTGTTTTCACCTTCAAAACGATTTGCCTGACCTAAGAAATCAAATACAAATGGTGTTGATGGTTTTTCATAAACTTCACGAGGCGAACCAATCTGCTCTACATTACCTTTATTCATTACAATAATCTGATCGGCAACTTCAAGTGCTTCTTCCTGATCGTGGGTCACGAAAATTGAAGTAATATGCAACTCATCATGTAAGTTGCGTAACCAGCGGCGTAATTCCTTACGCACTTTTGCATCTAGCGCACCAAAAGGTTCATCAAGTAATAATACTCGTGGCTCTACTGCCAAGGCACGGGCTAAAGCAATACGTTGACGTTGTCCGCCCGAAAGCTGAGCAGGGTAGCGGTCTGCCAAAAATCCAAGTTGAACTAGATCAAGTAAACGAGTAACACGTTTTTTAATTTCAGCTTCTGAAGGGCGTGTTGCACGTGGACGAACACGTAAACCAAAGGCAATATTGTCAAATACAGTCATGTGACGGAATAAAGCATAGTGTTGAAATACAAAACCGACCTGACGCTCACGCACATGTACATTGGTTGCATCTTCGCCTTCAAGTAACACTTGACCGCCATCAGCTGATTCTAGGCCCGCAATAATACGAAGTAGGGTTGTTTTACCGCAACCAGATGGGCCGAGTAGGGCAACCAGTTCACCTTCAGGAAAGTCTAGGGAAATATTTTTAAGCGCATGGAATGCACCAAAGTGTTTTTCAATATTTTTAACTTGAATACTCATGATTTCATTCCTTACGAATCAGTTGAATGCGGTTCTGGTTTGTCTTGATGTAGTTCTAACCACGTTTTCAATACCAGTGTTAATAGGGCTAAGAAAGCAAGTAATGAGGACACGGCAAACGCTGCGCTAAAGGTGTACTCGTTATATAAAATTTCGACATGAAGTGGCAGGGTATTGGTTTCACCACGGATGTGGCCAGAAACTACAGATACTGCGCCGAACTCACCCATTGCGCGGGCATTACATAGAATCACGCCGTAAATTAAACCCCATTTAATGTTTGGTAGAGTGACCTTCCAAAAGGTTTGCCATCCTGATGCACCGAGTACAATCGCTGCTTCTTCCTCTTCAGTCCCTTGAGCTTCCATGAGTGGAATTAACTCACGTGCGACAAATGGAACTGTAATAAAGATAGTGGCCAAAACAATTGCGGGTACGGCATATAAAACTTTGATGTCATGCTCCATTAACCATCCGCCAAACCAGCCTTGCGCACCAAAAATCAATACAATCATTAAACCAGCAATAACGGGTGAAACCGAAAAAGGCATATCAATGATGGTGGTTAAAATTGCCTTACCTTTAAACTGGAACTTAGAGACAGCCCATGCAGCGCCAACACCAAATATCACGTTAATTGGTACAGCAATTGCTGCGGTTAATAAGGTTAATTTCACTGCCGATAGCGTGTCTGGATCAATCAACGCTTGAACATAGACTTCAAGTCCTTGTTTAAATGCTTCTACAAAAACCAGAATGAGTGGCAACATTAGGCAGCTTAAGAAAAAAATCAGAGCCACGGTAATGAGTGTGTAACGTACCCAAGTTGGTTCACGTGTCGCATCTCGTGATTGCAATTTAAGCGCAAGCGCATTGCTGTCAGTATGTAGGTTCATGTGACATTTCTCCCTGTACGACGGTTTGCCCACGCTTGAAGTAAATTAATGGCAAATAAAATGATGAAAGAGAGAACTAACATGACCGCAGCAATCGTTGTTGCACCTGCATAATCATATTCTTCAAGACGTGAAATGATCATGAGTGGAGCAATTTCTGTTTTAAACGGCTGGTTACCCGCAATAAAAATAACTGAACCATATTCACCCACACCGCGGGCAAATGCTAAAGCAAAACCTGTGAACAAAGCTGGTAGTAATATCGGTAAAATAATTTTAGTAATCGTCTGCCAGCGATTTGCGCCAAGTGCTGAAGCTGCTTCCTCAAGCTCAGTTTCGATATCACTGAGTACTGGTTGAACTGTTCTTACAATGAATGGAATACCAATGAAGACCAATGCCAATGTAATACCGATTGGGCTATATGCGACCTGAATACCTAGAGGTTCGAGATATTGACCAATCCAGCCAGTAGGTGCATAGAGTGAGGTAAGTGCAATACCTGCAACTGCAGTTGGAAGAGCAAAAGGTAGATCGACTAATGCATCAACCAGACGTTTCCCTGGGAAGTTATAACGTACAAGGCACCAAGCCAGAAGTAAGCCAAACACAACATTAATAAATGCTGCTATTAAAGCTGAACTAAAACTGAGTTGAAGCGATTTTAAAATACGTTCAGATGTTAATATTTCCCATAATCCGTCCCATCCAATTCCAAATGATTTGATAAAGACTGCGGCTAATGGAATAAGCACAATAAAAGACACATAGGCGAGGGTGAAGCCCAAAGATAGACCAAACCCAGGCAGCACTCGGGATCGCTGCGACATGATATTTCCTCAAAGAGAAAAGCCTGCTGAAACCAGTAAGCGAATAAATAAAGATAAACGGTGCGATATAAAGATGGGTATTAAGCAAATTTCAAAGAGAAATGAGTTTTTACCGGGTCGATAGATGCGTGACTACACATCGAATCTTCTGGAATCAGGTAATTCAGCAAATCTGGAAATGGTCCAAAACCTGAAGCAACATTAATATGGCCGACTTCACCAAGATTAACTGGATTTAATTTCCACGACTTAGCAAGTTGTAAAGCATCAAAAAAGCCGAGCCATGGATCATTTTCACTAATGAGCAGAGATGTTGGGACATCAATTTTTAACTGATGAAAATATGTTTTGTAGTCGGTCAAGCTATGGCGGGCAAAACCAGCTTCCCCAAAGCGTGCTGGATTTGCTGGAGCAACCAAAATAAGTTTCTTAACTTGGCTCTTTAACTCTGGATATTCTGCTAAAGCAGCAACACTCGTTAAGCAACCAAAACTATGCGCAACAATTTGTACAGGAGCTTGCGCTACTTGAACTGTTTTAACGAATTGTTCAACCCATTCACTTAATACTGGTCTATCCCAGTTTTTTTGCTCAACACGAGAACTAGACACGAGTTGACGCTGCAACCAAGATTGCCAATGCTGATGTTCACTTCCACCTACACCTGGAACAATTACAGTATGAATCATGTCTGTTCTCCTTATCTTTAGTACAAAGAATTACTTCTCTGTACTATTGATTTTCACGATTTGATCGAAAACACCACCATTGTCGAAGTGTTTCTTTTGTACCTTCGTCCAACCACCAAACTCTTTATCGATGGTTACAAGCTTCAATGGCTTAAATACGTTGCTGTATTTCTTAAGAACGGCTGCATTGCGTGGACGGTAGAAGTTGCGTGCTGCAATTTCTTGGCCAGCTGGCGAATACAAGTAGTTGAGGTAACCTTTTGCAATTGTGAGGTTGCCTTTTTTAGTCGCATTCTTTTCAACAATTGCAACTGGAGGCTCAGCTAGGATTGAAAGAGAAGGGGTAATAATTTCAAATTTACCCGGCTGTTCGCGAAGCGCTAAATGTGCTTCATTTTCCCAAGCAAGTAAGACGTCACCAATGCCACGTTCAGCAAAAGTAGTGGTTGCGCCACGAGCACCTGAATCTAAAACTTTAGTATGTTTATAAATTTGACGAACATACTCTTGTGCTTTTGCATCATTACCACCTGGTTGATGTTTTGCCCAAGCCCAAGCTGCAAGATAATTCCAACGAGCGCCACCAGATGTTTTCGGGTTTGGTGTAATAATTTCTACGCCCGGTTTGATTAAATCACCCCAGTCTTTAATTTGTTTAGGGTTACCCTTACGCACTAAAAACACAATTGTTGAGGTGTATGGGGTAGAGTTCTGCGGTAACTTTTTCTGCCAGTCAGTTGGAAGTAATTTTGCTTTTTCAGCAATTTCATCGATATCTGCTGCGAGCGCTAATGTCACTACATCTGCATTTAAGCCATCGATAACAGCACGTGCCTGTTTACCAGAACCGCCGTGTGATTGTTTAAACTCAATATCTTGCCCAGTGCGTTTTTTCCAGTAAGCACCAAATTGTTTATTGAAATCTGTATATAACTCACGAGTTGGATCGTAAGAGACGTTTAAAAATTCTTGAGCTGCAAATGATGAAACTGAAAGAAGTGCAGCGATAACCCCGACTTTTAACTGAGAAAAACGCATGAGATAAGTCCTCAAAAAATATGAAATGTTCAAAACATGAACGCAGAATAGCGCTAGTCTTTATTCTAAAAAAATAATAAAAAACGAATTTAATATGAAAAAAATAGAAATAGTAAAAACAGATAAGTTATTCTTAAATCTTGATATACAACAAGTTTCAAAAGTAGATACGAAATCGGTATAATTTTTTAAAATCAGTCATTTATTATTTAAATGAAAGGTGTTGTATTGTTGGATCGTTTTAAGCAAAGGGTGGATTAAACATGTGGTGTTTTAAAAATGGGCAACCTGTTGAAACCATTCCTTTACTGGATCGAGCATTTCATTATGGAGATGGATGCTTTACCACAATTCGTGTTTTTCAAAACCAGATTGAGCTTAAAGAAAGACATTGGGAACGCCTAAAACTTGCATGTCAAAAACTGTCTTTAACTGCGGATTTTGAATTAGTAGAACAAAGTTTGCAGCAACTACAAAATCAGCATCTTGTGCTCAATGGCACTTTAAAAATTGTGATTAGTCGTGGGATAGGTGACCGTGGTTATAGTTTGCCAAAGCATCAGGCTGATATTTATATCTGGTTTTATCCGAAAGCTTTAGAGCCATTTCAGCCGGACTTTATTCAGTGTGGCGTTTTAAATCAGGCCTTAGGTTTAACCATGCCAAGCTTAGTCGGGCTTAAATCTTTAAACCGTCTTGAACAAGTATTGCTAAAAAAAGAAGCAGATCAACTTGGGTGGGCTGAAGCATTAGTTACTGATGTACAAGGTTATATTGTTGAAGGGGTCAGTAGTAATTGTTTTATTCGTTTAAATGATAGATGGATTACTCCTGAACTTCGTTATAATGGCGTCCACGGTGTAATGCGGGCAGAAATTTTAGCACGTATGCAGCACCATGGTATTGCCTGTGAAGTACGTGTAATTGAGTTAGATGAAGTATCTGAAATACAAAGTCTATTCTTTTGTAATGCTTTACATCCTATGCGAGTGGTCACTCATTTAGGAGCGAAAACGTTAGAAACACAGGCATGCATAGATTTATTTCATCTCCTTAACTTAAATCAGATTCATTAATATGCCGAAGCCACCTGTGAATGCGAAAGCAAAAAACGCCAAGAAAAATAACAAAAAACAAGCTCCAAAATTTTCTAAGCGATTGGTTCTAATTGGCCTGTTTATTGTTTTAATTTCTACTTTTGCCATTTTATGGTCGAGTCTATTTAAAGCTTATCCGATTGAAGGCAAAAAACAGATGTTATCCATTACATCTGGTGAGACCTATTCTGGTTTTATTGATCGGTTGGCGAAAGAAGGCAAAATTAGCTTTCCAGTGGTATTAAAGCTTTATCAGAAATTTATGATTCATGACAGCATGAAAGCTGGTGTGTATGAAATTGAACAGGGTATGAGTGTAAGAGAAGTATTAGAGATGTTATCTGATGCGGATAATGCTCAGATGAACCGTGTTTTGGTTATTGAAGGCACAACTTTTAAACAGCTTATTACTGCATTAAAAAATGATAAAAACGTAAAAAATACAATATTAGATTTACCCGATGATCAACTTATGAAGGCGCTTGGCATTCCTTATGATCATCCAGAAGGTTTGTTTGCACCTAATACGTATTTCTTTGCCAAAGGTGAGACTGACAAGAAAATTCTTACCGATTTATATCATCGTCAAATCAAAGCTTTAGATGCAGCTTGGGCAAATCGTGCGCCGAATTTACCTTACAAAGACAAATATGAAGCATTAATTATGGCTTCTATTGTTGAGAAAGAAACAAGTTTAGATAGTGAACTTACACAAGTTTCTGGTGTTTTTGTCCGCCGTTTAAAAATTGGTATGCGTTTACAAACGGATCCAACTGTTATTTACGGTATGGGCAATAACTATAAGGGAAACATTACCCGAGAAGACCTGCGTACTCCAACAGCATATAATACTTATACTATTAATGGCTTACCACCAACGCCAATTGCTTTACCAAGCCAAAAAGCAATTGAAGCTGCATTGCATCCAGATGATTCAAACAACATCTATTTTGTAGCAACTGGTAATGGTGGACATAAATTTACGGCAAGCTTGCAAGCGCATAATCAAGCGGTGCAAGAGTACTTATCCGTGTTGAGATCGAAAAAATAAGGAAAAGAGATGTTTATTAGCTTTGAAGGCACGGAAGGGGTAGGTAAAACTACACTCATTCGAAAAATTCATCAGCATTTTGAAGAGCAAGGTAAACAAGTTGTTTTAACACGTGAACCGGGTGGTACTCCGCTAGCTGAACAAATTCGTTCAATGCTTTTGGCAGTGAATCATGATGAAAATATGAGTCATGATACCGAGCTATTACTCATTTATGCGGCACGTGCTCAACACTTACAACAGGTCATTTTGCCTGCTTTAGAATCTAATAAAATTGTATTAAGTGATCGTTTTACCGATGCAAGTTTTGCTTATCAATGTTCTGGTCGTGGTTTAAGCCAAGATAAGCTACAGCTTTTAAATCAAAACTTTGTTTCACGCATGCCAGAAGTGACTTTCTGGCTAGATGCTCCGATTGAACTCGGGATGGATCGTGCGCGTGAACGTGGAGCTTTAGACCGTTTTGAACAAGAAAAGTTAAGTTTTTTCACTAAGGTTCGTGAAGGTTATGAAACCTTATGGAAAGCTGAACCTGAACGGATTAAGCGTTTAGATGCTACACAAAGTCCTGATCAGGTATTTGAACAGGCATTGCAATATTTAAGATAAAAATTGATTGACCACTCTTATTTTTATAAGAGTGGTTAAAAATGATGACAATTCTGGTTTGAATCGTCATAGAAAATATCTGTTATTTTCTTATGCTATCTTACATATGATTTATAGATTGAAGAATAACAAGGATGAAAAGCTCAAAAGAAGAAATCGTGGCATTTCTTGAAAAGGAATTTCCACCAAGTCTTGAACATTGCACTATTGAATCAGTCTCGCCCAAAGCCGCAGTTGTTTATTATCATGTCGATCAAAGGCATCAACGTCCCGGTGGCACCATATCAGGTCCAACCATGATGACCTTAGCAGATTTTGCTTTATATATTGCTATCTTAGGTGAAATCGGAATTATTGGTTTAGCTGTGACGACTAACTTTAATATTAACTTTTTACGCAAACCTGCGGGTGATCAAGACTTACGCAGTGAGTGTAAACTCATGAAAGTAGGAAAGAGCTTGGTGGTGGGTGAGGTTTGGATTTATTCAGTAGGGTTGGATGAACCCGTTGCACATGTGACCGCGACTTATTCAATTCCACCTAAATCATAAATATCAAACCAAATAAAAAGCACAGTTTGAACTGTGCTTTTTTTGTAGAAAAACAGCTTAAATATCAGTATTAACCAATGGCTGTTCTACTGCAAAATTTGGAGGAGTTAAAACTGTTTTACGAATCTCACTCGAGGTTTCCGGATAATCGAGTGTGTAATGTAGACCACGTGATTCCTTGCGCTGCATCGCACAACGAACAATCATTTCAGATACGAGAACAAGATTACGCAGTTCAATCAGGTTCTTGCTAACACGGTAGTCTTGATAATACTCAGTGATTTCACGTTTTAACATTTCAATACGGTGTAAAGCACGTTCTAAACGTTTTGTGGTTCTTACAATACCAACGTAGTTCCACATGGTAGAACGTAACTCATCCCAGTTTTGTAAAATCACCACATCTTCATCTGGATTGGTGACTTGAGAGTCATCCCAACTTGGTACTTCTGGTAGTTTTAAATCTTTATCAAATTTATTTTCGATGTCTTTTGCTGCACTCATGCCATAGACGAAGCATTCAAGTAATGAATTACTCGCCATACGGTTTGCGCCATGTAAACCGGTATAAGACGTTTCCCCAATAGCATATAAGCCTTCAATATCGGTCTGGCTATTTGAGTCAACCACAACACCACCACAGGTGTAATGAGCTGCTGGCACGACAGGAATCATGTCTTTGGTAATGTCGATGCCCAATTCAAGCAATCGTGCATAAAGTGTAGGGAAGTGTTCTTTAATAAACTCTGGTGATTTGTGCGTGATGTCTAACCACACATGGCGAATACCGAGGCGTTTGATTTCATGATCAATGGTACGTGCAACAATATCGCGTGGAGCCAGTTCCGCACGATCGTCAAAACGCAGCATGAAACGTTCACCATCAGGCAAGCGTAAATAAGCACCTTCACCACGCATGGCTTCGGTAATTAAAAAAGAGCGAGCTTGGGGGTGATAGAGACAAGTTGGATGGAACTGATTAAATTCCATATTCGCAACACGACAACCTGCGCGGTAAGCCATGGCAATACCGTCACCAGTGGCAATATCTGGATTAGATGTGTAGAGGTAAGCTTTCATTGCACCGCCGCAAGCAAGCGCGGTAAATGGAGCAAGGAAGGTATGAACCTGTTCTGTGTTTTCATCTAATGCATATAAACCAATAGCGCGATTCGCTTGGTCAACATGTCCTAATTTTTGTGATGTAATTAAATCAATCGCAATGTAGTTTTCAAAAATAGTAATATTTTTACGTTCTTGGGCACGTTCAACCAAGGTGGTTGAAATAGCTTTACCTGTTGCATCCGCAGAATGGATAATACGGCGCTGCGAATGACCACCTTCGCGGGTTAAATGAAGTTGTTCATCTTCATCTAAGGTAAACTGCACGCCTTGCTTTAAAAGAAAATCTACAGAAGGACGACCACCTTCTACGGTATGTTGTACCGCATCCATTTCACACAAATGAGCACCTGCAATCATAGTGTCATTAATGTGCTGTTGAATAGAGTCAGTCTCATCAAGAACAGCAGCAACTCCACCTTGAGCGTAGAAGGTACTTGCTTCGGTTAAAGCAGCTTTGGCTAAGACTGCAATATTAAAATGATTTGGTAACGATAAAGCCAGACTTAAACCAGCGCCGCCGCTGCCCACAATAATCACGTCAAAGTGGTGAATTGTCTGTAAATTAGGCATGTCCATTCGCAACAATCTAAAACGTCCGCTAATGACACCCCTTTTTATCTAAAAAGGCAAGAGCTTAAGCGCTCTAACTCAGAGAAAAATTGCAATTGGCTTAAAAAGTTGCAATGCGTAAAATAATCATTGTGATGATGTCTTACAAATAAACATATTGTTACGCACAACTCCAAAGCGTTGTGATACAACAGTTTTATTCTTATTCTCGTAGACCAATTGTGGGTGAGCACCAAATGAAAACTCGCTATTTACAACAAGGAATGTATGCAGCGGTATTTACAGTTGCTGCTGTTCAGGCAAATGCTACTGTTGATTTTTCAAACCTCGTTGAACAAGTTAGTCCAGCAGTGGTGAGTGTAAACGTCGTAAAAAAAATGACTCAGGATGAATTGTTGCAGCAGCAAGTTCCTGAAATTTTAAAACGTTTTTTTGGTAATCAGGTCATCATTCCGCAGCAACAAGGTCCACAAGAAAAAACTGCATACGGTAGTGCATTTTTTATTAGTAAAGATGGTTACCTACTCACTAACCACCATGTGATCGAAAATGCCTCACGCATTAGTATCACTTTAAATGATCGTCGTGAAATTGATGCAACGGTGGTCGGTAGTGATGAGCGTACAGACGTTGCATTGTTAAAGGTAACTGGAAATAGCTATCCAGCTTTAAAAGTGGGGAATGTTGATCGCTTACGAGTGGGAGAGCCAGTTTTAGCAATTGGTTCGCCGTTTGGTTTTGACTATTCAGCTTCGGCAGGTATTGTTAGCGCTAAATCACGAAATATGAGTGGTGAAACCTCTATACCGTTTATTCAAACTGATGTTGCGTTAAACCCAGGTAACTCTGGTGGTCCATTGTTTAACCAAAATGGTGAAGTGGTTGGAGTAAACTCTCGCATCTTTAGTGGTACTGGCGGCTATATGGGCTTGTCTTTCTCTATCCCGATTGACGTAGCGATGGATGTTGCCGAACAGCTTAAAACTAAAGGTAAGGTAACACGCTCTTATCTTGGTGTGATGATGCAAGACATTGACCGAAACCTTGCCGATGCTTACAAGTTACCAAAACCTGAAGGTGCTTTAATTACTCAAATTTCTCCGAACTCACCTGCACAAAAAGCAGGACTGAGAGCTGGAGATGTGATTTTGAAATATAACGGTAATCCGGTATCGCGCACCAGTGAATTACTGTATGCATTAAACAAAGTACAGCCGAATCAAACTATTCAGTTTGAAGTATTACGTGATGATAAAACCCGTAATATTTCAGCAACTTTAACGACTGCCCCAGATGAAACGCCTGCCACAGGTGCACAAGGTGCTGTATCTAAAGGTCCAGTTCTAGGAATGAGCATTCGTGATTTGGCTGAACCAGAAAAAAGTGCTTTAAGTGTAAAAGGTGGTATCTATGTACAAGATGTTCGCCGTGGTGGCTTAGCATCATTGTCAAATATCATTCCGGGTGATGTGATTGTTCAAGTCAATAATAACCAGATTTTAAATAGTCAGGATTTTGCAAAAGTTGTTTCTAACTTGCAAAAAAATACGGTAGCACGTATTGCAATTATTCGTCAGGGACAACGCGCAATGCTTGGTTTACGTATTCAGTAAACTTAAAAAGAAACAATGAGCCACCCTAAACATGGGTGGTTTTTTGTTATTTATCTTGAGCGTATAGTGATATCTACCTACACTTATTTCAGTTTGAAAGTTAATAAATAAGAGTGTGAACATTCGTGAGTAGTATTTTTGATTTACATATTCAGGTACAGCCACATCATATTGATGCGTTAGGACATGTGAATAATGTGATGTATGTACAGTGGATGCAGGATGTAGCTGCTGCTCATGTTGAAACGTTAGGAGTGGGGGTCACTAAATACCTCGAGTTAAAACATGCAATGGTCGCGGTTGAGCATCATGTGCAATATCGTAAAGCTGCATTTGAAGGTGAACAAATTGTATTACGCACATGGTTAGATGATATCAACGCTCTTTATTCTTTCCGCCAGTATGTATTTTTCCGTCCATCAGATCAGGCTGTATTATTTGTTGGAAATACCAAATGGGCATGTATTGAAATTGCCACAGGGCGCCCAAAACGAATGTCTCCAACTTTTACTCATGCATACAAACCGCTTGATTCAAGCATAAATCCTTATGATTTTACTGTTTCATATGTTAGCTAGTAAAAAAGAGAGGCTGAAATTTGGAGTATTCATTTTCCATAGAAACTGATCGATTGGTTTTAAGTGATCTTACAGATGATGATAAAGATTTTGTCTTTGAATTATTTTCAAATTCAAGCGTACTCGAATTTTATGATTTAAAAGCCTTTACTGCATTAGAAGAAGCTCAGGCTCTAATTGAAAAAATGCATAAAAAATGGGACCAACGGCTAGGTTTTAGACATGCTATTCGTCTTAAACAAGATGCAACTATGCTGGGAACATGTGGAGTAAATGCTGTCAAACCAATTGGTGATGATCTTGCGGTAGTCATTGGTTATGAGCTTCATCCTCATGCATGGGGTTCGGGATATATGCATGAAGCTCTTACAGGGCTAATTCATTCTTTGAAACAAGAGGGATTATTCCAACGAAAAATAAAATATGTTTGGGCTGAGATATTTGAGCCCAACATTAGATCCCAGCAAGTTGTTCACAAACTTGGTTTCAAATTGATTGGAAAGACAGCTAATCATACTGGCAATAATTTATCTGCAAGCCTGCTTAGGTTTGAGCTAAAGCTGTACTGATTTACATACTCTTCAAAGAGAAATAGTTTGTTATGTTGAGAAGTTTAAAAAGCTTTTTTAAAAGAAAGAATTTATGTCTTTTTCATATCTGCAATCTGTTATAATCGCACGCAATTAATTTAACTGCTTTGGCTGTGTATTAAAACAAGCTACATAGCACTCTATATTTTCTCAAGGTAACCCATGGCGCAAGCTAAAAAATCCGTCGATATCAAAAATATACGAAATTTCTCGATTATTGCTCACATTGACCATGGTAAGTCTACATTGGCTGACCGTTTTATTCAGATGTGTGGTGGTCTACAAGATCGTGAAATGCAAGCCCAAGTCTTAGACTCAATGGAGCTTGAGCGTGAACGTGGGATTACCATTAAAGCCGCTTCTGTCACGCTGTATTACACTCATCCGAATGGTCAGGAATATCAACTTAACTTTATTGATACTCCTGGACACGTAGACTTCTCGTATGAAGTTTCCCGTTCATTAGCTGCATGTGAAGGTGCGCTATTGGTTGTAGATGCTGCACAAGGTGTAGAAGCACAATCAGTTGCAAACTGTTATACCGCAATTGAACAAGGTCTCGAAGTTCTTCCTATTTTAAATAAAATTGATTTACCACAGGCTGAACCTGAACGTGTAATTCATGAAATTGAAGAAATCATCGGGATTGAAGCGACAGATGCACCGACATGTTCAGCAAAAACAGGTTTGGGTGTTGATGGCGTTTTAGAGCGTTTAGTCGATGTTATTCCAGCGCCTGAAGGCGATCGTGATGCTCCATTGCAAGCATTAATTATCGACTCATGGTTTGATAACTACTTAGGTGTAGTTTCTCTTGTACGTATTAAACAAGGTCGTATCCGTAAGGGCGACAAAATGTTGGTTAAATCGACAGGACAAACTCATCCGGTAACTTCAGTGGGTGTATTTAATCCTAAGCATACTGAAACAGATATTCTTGAAGCTGGTGAAGTAGGTTTTGTTATTGCGGGTATTAAAGATATTTTTGGTGCACCAGTAGGTGACACTATTACCCTTGCTGCTACACCTGATGTTGCAATTTTACCGGGTTTTAAAAAGGTTAAGCCACAGGTTTATGCTGGTCTTTTCCCGATTGATGCGAGTGATTTTGAGCCATTCCGTGAAGCGTTACAAAAATTGCAGATCAACGACTCAGCTTTGTTCTTTGAACCAGAAAGCTCAGATGCACTAGGTTTTGGTTTCCGTTGTGGCTTCTTAGGAATGCTACACATGGAGATTGTACAAGAGCGTTTAGAGCGTGAATATGACCTTGATCTCATCAGTTCTGCGCCTACTGTAATTTATGAAGCATTAACCAAGAAGGGCGAAACGATTTATATCGATAGTCCATCAAAAATGCCAGACGGATCTACTGTAGAAGATTTGCGTGAGCCGATTGCAGAGTGTCATATCCTTGTTCCTCAAGAGTACTTAGGGAATGTAATGACCCTATGTATTGAGCGCCGTGGTGTTCAAAAAGATATGAAATTCTTGGGTAATCAAGTTTCTATTACCTTTGAAATCCCGATGGCTGAAGTCGTTATGGATTTCTTTGATAAATTAAAATCATGCTCTCGTGGTTTTGCATCGCTAGACTATAACTTCGTGCGTTTCGAAAGTTCAGCTTTAGTTAAGGTTGATGTATTAATTAATAGTGACAAGGTTGATGCCTTGGCTATGATTTGTCACCGTAATGACGCGCGTCATCGTGGTATTGCATTGGTTGAGAAAATGAAAGATTTGATTCCTCGCCAAATGTACGACGTTGCTATTCAAGCAGCTATCGGTGCACAAATTATTGCTCGTTCTACTGTAAAAGCGATGCGTAAAAACGTATTAGCGAAATGTTATGGTGGTGACGTTTCACGTAAGAAAAAACTACTTTCTAAACAAAAAGAAGGTAAGAAACGTATGAAACAAGTGGGAAGTGTTGAAATTCCACAAGAAGCGTTCTTGGCTGTATTGAAAGTAGAAAGATAAGAAATGAGGGGGGAGAAGTAAGATATTACTTTTCCCCCACTTTAAGACAAGCAGCTAGGCTGCGAGTGAGGTCGTGTGGATTTTGATTTTAATTTAATTCTTGTTCCAGTTACGCTGATTCTATTTGCAGTGTGGTTGTTAGATAAATTTGTATTCAAACAGCGTGCAAATAAAGGGCGCGGGAACGAAAATTTTGTTATTACATGGGCCTATGACTTTTGGCCAGTTTTAGCTGTAGTACTTGTGCTTCGTTCATTTCTTTATGAACCATTTAATATTCCATCAGACTCTATGGTACCTACCCTAGAAACTGGTGATTTTATTCTGGTTAATAAATTTGATTATGGTGTACGTTTACCTATTGTCAATAAGAAAATTATTGATGTGGGAGAACCAAAGCGTGGTGATGTGATTGTGTTCCGTTATCCACCTCAACCTACCATTAGTTATATTAAACGTGTAATCGGTTTACCGGGTGATCATCTTGTTTATGATCATGGACAATTGATTATTAACGGACAAAAAGTACCGAAAGTATTAACACAGTTTAGTCGCGAAAAAGATGTGTTAGATACCCCAACGTCTATTTATCATAAAGAGACGATTGGTACGCACACCTTTACGATGCGTGAACTTGAAGGCGTAAATGTGGCGCGTCAAGCACCGTTTATCAACTATGTTGAAAATGGTAAATATGCAAACCAAGACGGTTTATATTGGGAAGTGACTGTTCCAAAAGGACATTACTTTGCAATGGGAGATAACCGTGATCAAAGTGCAGACAGTCGTTTCTGGGGCTTCGTTCCTGAAGAAAATTTAACAGGGCGAGCATTCTATGTGTGGATGCATAAAGAACCGGGTTTACATCTTCCTAACTTTGGCCGAAATGGAAAAATAGATTAAAAACAACCATTAGGAAAAAAAGAAATGCGTAAGGCACAACAAGGTACTTCGTATTTAGCAATTTTATTTGGGGTGGTTATATTTGCAGTTGCAGTAAAAGCTGTACTTGCAGTTTGGCCAGCATATTGGGATGATCGATTGATTAATAATCAAATAGAAGAGCTTTTACAAGAAAGTTCTTCTGAGATCACACCACAGAAGTTTGTGACACAAATGGATCAGCGACTGGAAATGAACAATATTCGTGATCTCCACTTTAAAGAGATTGCGCAAGTGTTTAATCAGTCTGGTCTGACAGTCAAAAAGAAATATGAAGTAAGAAAACCTTTCTTATCAAATATTGATTTAGTTTTAACATTTGAGAAGAGTTTTGATAAAACATCAGTTCAAACTAAGTGATCCTCGCTTATTGAGTCGAATCGGATATCAATTCAAGCAGCTTGAGTTGTTACAGTTAGCTTTGACTCATCGTTCGGTGAGTCATAAATACAATTACGAGCGCTTGGAGTTTTTAGGCGATTCATTATTAGGCATGATTGTTGCCAATTATCTATATCATGCCTATCCAAATGAAAACGAAGGTCGTCTAACGCGTATGCGAGCGACTTTAGTCCGTCAGGAAGCTTTAGGTAAGATTGCAACCGATTTGCAACTTAGTCGGTGTTTAATATTAAGTACGGGTGAATTGAAATCTGGTGGTCATCATCGTGAGTCAATATTGGCTGATACGGTAGAAGCGATTATTGGTGCAATTTATATTGATAGTGGTGATCTCAACTTACTTACAGATATTGTGCTAAAATGGTATGTACCCTATTTAGACCATATTGAACCTACGGATCAACTTAAAGACCCGAAATCACGTTTACAAGAGTATCTACAAGCACGTAAAAAACCTCTCCCTGTTTACGAGGTTGTAGATATTCAGGGTGATGCACCTCACCAGCACTTTAAAGTTGAATGTTTGATAGATGGTTTATCAAAGATTTATGGTGAGGGTTCAAGTCGTCGTTTTGCCGAGCAGGCAGCAGCGGCGGAAATTTTAAAGTTATTGGAGCAATAACCTGCATGTCGATGCATTCTGATCAAATCAATCCAGATTCAAATGATAACCAAGATCCTAATAATCTGATTGATCAATTTTTTAGTTCCAAAGGCGTGACAATTCCTTCGGATTTTAAGAGCGGATTTGTGGCGATTGTAGGACGTCCAAATGTGGGTAAATCTACCCTCATGAACCATTTATTAGGTCAAAAGCTCTCGATTACTTCGCGTAAACCTCAAACAACACGTCATAAAATTATTGGTATTGATTCGCGTGAAAAAATGCAGGCGGTATATGTAGATACCCCAGGTATGCATAAAAAAGAAGTGCGCGCTATTAATAAAATGATGAACCGTGCAGCTCATTCTGCATTACGCGACGTCAATTTGGTCTTATTTGTTATTGATGCTTATAAGTGGACCCCAAATGATGACTTAGTGCTTGAAAAACTCAAGAATGCTGAAATGCCAGTTATTTTGGTGATTAACAAGGCTGATACTTTTGAAGATAAAAGAGATATTCTTCCTTTAATTCAAGAGCGTGCCAAGCTTATGAATTTTGCTGAGATTGTTCCTGTATCTGCATTACGCGGAGCAAATCTGGAACACTTGAGTGAAACGATTGAGAAGTATCTTCCTTATCAAGCGCCTTTGTATTCATTTGATCAGATTACTGACCGTTCTGAACGCTTTTTAGCTAGCGAAATTATTCGTGAAAAAATCATGCGCCAGTTAGGTGAAGAACTACCTTATGATTTAACAGTACAAATTGAATCTTTCAAAACGGAAGAGGCTGCTGTTAATGAGAAAACTGGTCGTTTAAAACCAGCTTGTACCTATATTGATGCAACGATTTTTGTAGATCGTGCGGGCCAGAAAGCGATTGTGATTGGTGAAAAAGGTGCCAAGCTTAAAACAATCGGTATGGATGCTCGAAAAGACATGGAAAAGATGTTTGAGCAAAAAATTATGCTCACACTTTGGGTAAAAGTGAAGGGTGGCTGGTCTGATGATGAGCGTGCCTTAAAAAGCTTAGGGTATAGTGATATCTAAAGGATAAGGATACTGGTATGAAAACAATTACATCATTGGTCGCTATAATTGGATGTACATTGATGTTACAAGGTTGTGTATATAAGCTTGTAACCGTACCAGTAGGTATCGCTTATAAAACTACAAAAGGTGTTGTCAAAGGTACAGCAGCTGTTGTAGGTGCGGTGATCCCTGATGGTGATGATGACAAAAAAGAAAAAGAATCTGAGGAATAGTTTCTTTTTATGATGCGCAATGAAGTCCTTCATGGATATATGATTCATCACCGTAAGTACCGTGAAAAAAGTCATATTGTGCATCTTTTTACTCAGGAGTATGGGCGAGTCGATGGTATTTTAAGACAGACTCCGCCCCCTCAGTATCAACCTATCCGATTACAAGCAACTGGTAAAAGTGAGCTGAAGAACTTTACTAAGTTAGAAATATTAAATCAGCCTGTTTTCTTTTTCGGTGACGCATTTTTTGCCGGATTTTATTTAAGTGAAATCATTCTTCGGCTATGTCCACTAGAAGAGGCAATGCCTCAATCTTTTGAGCAATATCAGTTAACTCTATTGCAGTTACAGCAGCTCGCTTCTAATGATCAACCCGATCTTTTTTTAAGACAGATATTGCGTCAGTTCGAACATGTGCTTTTGCCTGAACTTGGGTACGCACTTGATTTCTCAATTGATACTCAGCAGCAACCGATTCAGTCTCAACAGTTTTATCAATTTCAAGTGACCGAAGGTTTTGCTCCTGTTGCGCAGGCGAGTCGTTCCTCTTTGTCAGGAAAAGCGATTTTGTCTATGGTGGATTATGAGCAAGGACAGGATTTTTCTCACGAACAACTGCAATTATTAGGTAAACTATACCGTCAAATGATTACATCGCTTTTAGGAGATCGTCCCCTAAAAAGTCGACAGTTGTGGATTCAAAATACTCAAACTCAATCGTAATTAGGATTTTTTTATGGCTGCATTGCTTGGTGTAAACATAGACCATGTTGCTACTTTAAGACAGGCGCGCGGTACTACTTACCCAGACCCTGTAGAAGCTGCTCTCATTTGTGAACAAGCTGGTGCAGAGGGGATTACCTTGCATTTGCGTGAAGACCGTCGCCATATTCAGGATGATGACGTACGTCGTATGCGACCATTACTAAAAACACGCATGAATCTAGAGCTGGCTGTTACTGATGAAATGGTCGAGTTTGCGAAAGAAATTCAGCCACAGCATGTATGCTTCGTTCCTGAAAGACGCCAAGAAGTAACAACTGAAGGTGGTTTGGATGTAGTAGGTAACTTTGAAAAAGTTAAAGCTGCAACTCAGACTTTAGCTGCTATTGGCTGTGACGTGTCATTATTTATCGATGCTGATCTAGCTCAAATTGATGCAGCAGTTGCATGTGGCGCACCTACGATTGAGTTGCACACGGGTGCATATGCAGATGCAGCAACGGACCAAGATCAACAGGCTGAGTTGGCGCGTATTATTAAAGGTGTTGAATACGCAGCTTCAAAAGGTTTGGTGGTAAATGCTGGTCATGGCCTTAACCTTAAAAATATTGGTCCAATTGCTGCTATTTCACAAATTCATGAGTTAAATATTGGGCACTCAATTATTGCTGAAAGTATTTTTGTAGGTCTTGTTCAAGCTGTCAAAGATATGAAAGCAGCAATTCAGGTGGCAGGATAATTGGTTATGTCGAGTATCAATTACGATGAACTAATGCAACCTGTCTTGGCCTTTTTAGGATGCCAAACGCCAAAGGCATGGCTGGATGAGGCGATCAATAATTTAGATATCTTGATGCAAGATCATGCTAACTGCGAAAAAAAAGCAGCTAGTACAGCAATGAACTTAATGTTCCGCTATAGTTTTTTCCCTGATTTGCAAGTAAAGCTTGCACAACTAGTACGGGAAGAAATGCTCCATTATGAACAAGTGCTTGAGCTAATGGCCAAGCGTGGTCAGAAATGGGATGGCTTAAGTGCAGGGCGCTATGCAGGTGGGTTGCGTAAAGAGATTCGTACTTATGAGCCAGAAGCTTTAATTGATGTACTTGTGGTAGGTGCTTTTGTTGAGGCGCGCTCATGCGAACGCTTTCATGCACTTGCCCCACGTGTAGATGAAGAGTTAGGACGCTACTATCGCTATTTGCTTAAGTCAGAGTCTCGTCATTTTGAAGACTATTTGGCACTTGCACTTGATGTTGCAAAAACTGCAAAAATGAAAAATCCTAAAGAGGATATTCAGCAGCGCATTGAGCATATTCGCGAGGTTGAAAAGAACCTGATTTTAACACCTGATGATACCTTCCGCTTTCACAGCGGCGTGCCTGCATAATCAAAAAAGTTGTGAATAAAAAAGTTTATCTTTCTAGGTAAACTTTTTTTATTTTAACCTTTAAATTTTTAATTATTTTTTATAAGTGGTTAGCATCTGGGATGCGGTATTTATTACCTGATACTCCTGATAAAATCATATCTATATAATTAATTTCCTTAAATATTGTTATCCATAATTAAATTTTTTAGAAAAATCTTTTATTTTTTAAAGTAATAACGAATATTATGTAAATATAAAGATAGGTTTGTTCATAATCGGTTCAACTAAAGTAGTCGAATATTTTAAGGATATAAGAATGTTAGCATTAGTTACAGGCGCTTCTGCGGGTTTTGGTTATAGTATTTCAAAAAAACTGATTGAGTTAGGTTATAAAGTTATTGGCTGTGGAAGACGAGCAGAAAAACTAAAAGAATTACAGCAAGAGCTTGGTGAAAAATTCTATCCACTCGTATTTGATATGACAGATACAGTAGAAAATATAAATAAAGCATTGGTTGAGTTACCAGCCGAATTCCAAATCAGTCAAATTGATTTATTGGTTAACAATGCCGGATTAGCATTAGGCCTAGAGCCAGCAGATAAATCAGATTTGGATGATTGGTACAGCATGGTGGATACCAATATTAAGGGATTGATTACTGTTACGCGGTTAATTTTACCGAATATGGTGAAGAAAAAGTCCGGTTTAATCATCAATATGGGATCAATTGCAGGTACATACCCATATCCGGGTGGTAATGTTTATGGTGCAACCAAAGCATTTGTGGAGCAATTTAGTTTAAACCTTCGAGCTGATCTGTCAGGTACTGGTATTCGAATAACTAATATTGAGCCAGGTCTTTGTGGTGGTACAGAATTTTCTTTGGTGCGCTTTAAGGGCGATCAGGAAAAGGTAAATAGTTTGTATGATAAAAAGAACCCAATCTTGCCTGAAGATATTGCAAATACGGTAGCGTGGGTCGCATCACAGCCTCCACATATTAATATTAACCGTATTGAAATGATGCCGACTTCTCAGTCTTTTAATCCCCTAAAAGTTGTTGAGGTAGAGTAATAAGGTTCAGAATGAACCGACAGTGAGTTTATAGATGCTATGTCTTTTGAATTTTGATTCGGACATTGAATGAAATTAATAGATTAATAATTAAATCCTCTATGTTGTGATAGGGGATTTTTTATAGTTATTGATAAATTTATGGCAAAAAAAAGCCCGCTTTAATGCTGCGGGCTTTTTAGTATTTGGCTCTCCCACCTGGGCTCGAACCAGGGACCTGCGGATTAACAGTCCGTCGCTCTACCGACTGAGCTATGGGAGAATCTGCATGCGATTATAAGGAGATTTTGAGAAGGGTCAAGTGAAAATCGCCATGTTTCCTTCATTTTTGTGTTGTATGCTTTTTATTTGACCAGTTGAGCGGTGAGCTGAGAAATTACTTGCGCTTTAAAAATTCAATTGCTAGATTCAAAACAGAACAAGCGTTTGAAGAAATTCAAACAGTGTGGATTTAAACCAACTTGCCAGCACTAAAATGGCTAAATCGGAGATAAGTATGAAAACACTTACTGTTGCCTCTATTTTTTCTAATTTTGATTTTTATCAACGCAATTATCTCAATATCTTAAGTCGACCAGACTCTTATTACATACCTGTAGAGGGTGCGTCGATTGATGCTTATCCTTTTAAAAAGCAAGACTTGTACTTAGGTGATTTATTGCAGCTTTGGTTCAGTTCTAAATGGAATGTGCATAGTTCACTAAAAGTTTTAAAGTGTTCAAAAGTATTAGATAAATCTAAACCCCTATATATTTTTCAATTAGAAGGGGAGTTACTGCTGGGCAAAAATAAAGTTCTAGCTTGGTCTACTGAACATCAAGAAGTTATAGAACTTCAACTTAAAAATATTTGGGCACCTTATATAGTGGCGCAAACCTGTGATCGTCCAGATAATCCAGATTACTCAATAAAAAAGGCAGCGGTTTAAGGCTGCCTCTTATGACTATGGGCGAATAATCATGCAGGTTGCTGTTGCATATGCATAAAGTTTACCTTCTTCATCAATAATTTTACCTTCAGAAATACCCAAATTTTTGCTTATATTAATGACTTTACCTGTTGCAATTAAAGGATGGTTTTTGGGGATTGGACGACACATTTTTACATTGAGATCGATGGTTCCATAGCCTACGCCAGCAGGTAACATCGTATGTACTGCACAGCCAGTCACAGAATCTAAAACTGTAGCAGCAAAACCACCATGTACGCCCCCTAGCGGATTTAGATGATTATGATCTGCTTGCGCTTTAAAAGTAACAGAACCTTCTGAAATTTCAGTAGGTTGCATAGGTATGGTTTTACTAATACTTGCTGCTGGAATATGGCCATCAATCATCGCTTGTAAAAATTCAAGACCAGTCATTTCCATGGGATTTTTCATTTTTGAGTCCTTTAATTTTATAAGTTCTTAAATGGAACTTAATTTTAAATTATGATGTAAAAGTACTATTGTCAAGTTAGAAAAATGAAGTGATAAGTTCAGTTATAGTTTACAAACTTGTAAATTTTAATTAGACAGAATATTTTATGAAATTAAAAATATAAAACTTATCAATGGGAAATAATAATGAACGGTCAATGTTTATGTGGTAAGACTACATTTGAGGTAGAGCTAAAAAATCATGATGTGCATGTTTGCCATTGTTCGATGTGCCGCCGACAAACTAGTGGTGTTATTATGACGATTGATGTTGTACAAGATAGTCTAAAGTTTATTCAACAAGAGCATCTGAGTATTTTTAACTCTTCTGAGTGGGGCGAAAGAGGCTTTTGCAACGCTTGTGGAACTACAATTTTTTGGAGAACTAAGGATCAAGGCTACTGCAACATTAATGCATTTTCTTTAGATGAACTAGTAGATGACTTAAAGTTAGATCTGGAAATTTTTATTGATTCAAAACCCGATTTTTATGCCTTTAAAAATGATACAAAAAAAATGACTGAAGCTGAGGTCATGGCTTTATTTAATTCTGCTGAGTCATAAATAGTAGCTACGAATAAAATTTTTAATCTTCTATTCATAAAAAAGAGGCCTCAACTTGAAGTGGAGGCCTCTTTTTTTTAATTATAAATTACTTAGCTGTTTTTTCAGCTTCAATAGAAGCAATTGCAGCATCTACGCCTTCAATTGAGTCAGCAGCTTTTTTGATACGTGCTAACGCATCAACGAGCACTTCGTCAGCTGTTGCATATGAAATACGCATAAAACCGCCTAAACCAAATGCATCACCAGGCACTACTGCTACACCAGTTTCTTCTAGTAACCATTCAGAGAACTCGGTGCAAGACTTTAAGCCTTTTGCACGAATGAGTGGGCGAATGTTTGCATAGGCATAGAAAGCACCGTCAGCAGGCAAGCAAGAAATCCCTTTGATTTCATTCAAGCCGTTTACGACTAAGTCATGACGACGTTTGAACGCTTTAATCATTGGTTGAAGTACGTCTTGTGGGCCATTCAATGCAGCTTCAGCAGCAACTTGCGAAATAGAAGTTGGGTTTGAAGTTGATTGAGACTGGATTTTTTTCATTGCTCCAATGATTTTTGCTGGGCCGGCTGCATAGCCAATACGCCAACCTGTCATCGCATATGCTTTAGAAACACCATTTAAAACAATCGTGCGATCATATAAATCTGGAGCAACAGTTGCGATGTTGTAGAACTCATCTTCCCAACGAATTGGTTCATACATATCGTCAGATGCAACAAACACTTGTGGATGGCTACGTAATACTTCAGCTAAAGCTTCTAATTCAGCTTTGCTATAGATCATACCTGTCGGGTTAGATGGGCTGTTTAATACAACTAAACGAGTGTTAGGAGTAATAGCCGCTTCTAATTGTTCAGGAGTAATTTTAAAACGTTGGTCTTCGCCACATTTCACAATGACAGGAGTACCTTCAGCAATAATGACCATATCTGGATAGCTTACCCAGAACGGTGCTGGAATGATAACTTCATCGCCTTTGTTTAATAGAGCAAGTGCCAAGTTAAAGAAGCTTTGCTTACCACCACATGAAACCAAAATCTGATTTGCTTGATAATCAAGATTATTATCGCGTTTAAATTTAGCAATAATTGCTTTTTTTAACCCAGGAGTACCATCTACAGCCGTATATTTGGTGAAACCATTATTAATCGCTTCAATTGCAGCATCTTTGATGTGTTGAGGGGTATCAAAGTCTGGTTCGCCAGCACCTAAACCAATCACATTCTTGCCAGCAGCTTTAAGTTCGGCAGCTTTATTGGTTACAGCAAGTGTAGGGGACGGTTTGATGGCATTGACACGATCAGAAAGACGTACGTCCACGGCAATATTCCTCTTATGGGATTAAAAAATAAAAAGCATACTATCTTATCGCAAAAATTAAGTAATTTGCGGATGTGAACCTTTTCAGATGTAAAAAAGTTTAGTTTAGTAATCATCTTAAGCAATATTTATTCAATTGAAGCTTTTTTAGAAAGAAATGAGAAAATCATTTATAATAGGTCGCAATCGAAATTTCGAGAATGAATCATGACTGAGCAACAGCCAAAACAGAAAAAGGCTTTGGTGAAATTGCCATTCCCAATGCCGAATGATAGCAATGCAGCCGACGACGCGGTACACAACCAAGTGCGTCCAAAACCAGAGCAATACGCAGATAGAACGTGGATGCCTCCGCGTGGTACTCGTCGTTCTATGGGAAAACGCTAATCTCGAAAACAGGCAATATGCCTGTTTTTTTATTGATTAAATAAAATTTCCTGATAATAGCTTTTTTTCTTTTGGTACATGTGATGGTCAGCTCGCTTCAACATGTCCTCAATTTGTTCATTTGCTTGAGTTGTTGCATGTCCAATTGCAATGCTAATTGGGTGGCTTGAATAATATTGATTGTCGATATTAAAAAGCTCTTGGATGGTTTGAAGCATAATTAGAACATTCGCCTCATCTGCCCCCGGCATTAAAATCACGAATTCATCGCCACCTATTCTAGAAGCCGTATATGCTGTATTTAAAATAGCCTGACTTAAAATATTTCCGACGCGGCGCAATAAGCCATCCCCAATATCATGACCAAACTGATCATTTGTTTCTTTTAATCCATTCATATCTAAGAAAATTGAAGAAACAGGTCGAATAATACTCCGGTTTAAACGATTAAGTTCCTCTGTAAAAAAAGCGCGATTATATAGTTTGGTCAGGACATCGTGTTGCCCCAAATATTCAAGATAGTTTTCGGCTTTTTTTCGCGCCGTAATATCGGTAAGTGCAACCTGTACCAGTCCCCAAGTGTCTTCATAACCCGGAAAAACGGTAAATTGAAGCAATACATTTCTTATTTGCCCATCTAAGGCATAGTTAATCGCTTCACGCTTATGGTGAATATTACCTTGCCATAATTCGATGAGTTGTTCCCGAAAGGTTTCAATCATCTCTTCAGCAAAAATCTTGTGTGTATTTCTTAAAAGTGTCGACTTATCAGGAGCCTTAAATAAATCAAGAGTTGCCTGATTAACATCTAAAATCAGAATATCTTCTACACACTGACGGACAAACTCAGGATGGACATCTAGAAAAGTTCTAAAATCTTCAATACCTAATAACCTGAGTTGATCAATTCTATTTTTTATACGGCTGAAATCTTCGACCCAAAGAGAAGTGGGAGAATAGATAAACATAGACTCAGCTAATCGACGATTTTTTGCTTCCTCACGAAGTGCATTTTGATAGGGCGTAATGTCTTCGGTGGTAATTAATACACGCTCAAAGGTCGATTCAGAGCCGGGTAAAATAGAACCTCTTAGCTGAACATCAATACGTTTGCCTGATAAGGTGTAATTTACAGTCGTACTTGAAAAGTGAGTTTTACCATTCCATAGTTCTTCAAGTTCAAAAATATGAGATTCGAACATTTCTTTTTTAAAAATAAGATTTAAATTCGAATATAGCTCTTCGTGAGTTTTAGCTTCAAAAAGTTCTAATGTTTTTTGATTAACGCGAACGACTTTAATTTTATGGGCACATTCACTGATTAAGTTTTTATTTTGACTTAAAAATTCATGGAGGTTTTCAATACCTTGATTTCTCCATAAGTCAAATTGTTGTTTAACTTCACTGAAATCCTCAATCCACATTGGAATTGGGCTAAGGTCAAAAATTGAAGAATCTAAAGTTTCCATATGTTTCTTTAAGTATTCAGTTTGCCTTAAAGTATAATGAGAAAAATTAAGATTTGGGAAGCTAAAGAACTTAAATCTATTAGAATAATTAAAAATATAAAGATTAAATGTAAGTAAAAATAAAATAATGAGAAAGCAGATATTATCTGCTTAGCTCATAAATTTATAAGAAAAATTAACGATTAATAGGGTGGTCAATATTCTTTTCACCACGCCAGAGTTTGATAAAGTCTTGCTCGTCAAAATCGTAAAGTTCCATGAGTGCAACCACAGCACTTACAAAAATCATGGCACCCTCTGAGTTTCCGTGCAGATCAAAAATTTTACCATTGAGCTTTCCTAAAATATCACTCAGCTCATGATCACGGCCTCGTCCATAACGATCCCGAGGGTACAGTTCTTCATTTAAAACAATAAGAGCAATGGCTTTTTCGGCACTTGATAAATCTGTTTTATCTAAGGCTTCTTCAAAAGATTCACTTCCATGATTAAAGTAAAAAATAACATCATCATTAATGAAACTTTTCACCATCTTTTGGGTTAATGTCGGAAATTCAGAAACTGCATTATCTTCAACATAAGGTTTAAAAGATTCTGGAAAGATAACATTGTGATGAATATCTTTAAACAGTGGTGCAATTTCAGAAACTTTATAACCTGCGATGCCACAACCTAAAGCCGTGACAAAATATTTCATTTTAGGATGATTTTTTGCATATATCTTAAAATCTTCAACATAGTGCTCAATCTGTGAAAGAGGCATTTGTTGAATATGTTCATTTAAGGTGGGAATTGCAAAGCTTTGACCAGCCCAGCCGCGACCTACACCTTCAACTGCACCGAAGTGTTGACTGGCAACGCGTGCTGCACCGCTACCGTGCTGTCCAGCAAGGTTACTTCCAAATACAAAAACTGTATCTTCGGGAAGTTCGGTTACAATACTTTCATCATGATATTGATAGGTCATGGTTATGCTTTTTATTTAATGGATAGCTTCATGTTGCAACTGATTATGGTATTGGTCAAGTGTTAAGATGCTTAATCTTTTACATTGAATTTCCAACTCAATTTGCACTTTAAATTAAGATAAAAATCCCCATTAATGGGGGAGACGTTAAATTCAATTTTTTCATAAAGAGAGATAACTTTGAACGAAAATCAACCTTTCGATTTGGTCACTCATTATCAGCCAGCAGGTGATCAGCCACAGGCAATTGAAAAGCTGGTCAATGGTATCGAGCATGGTTTTCGTAATCAGTTATTGCTAGGGGTAACGGGCTCAGGTAAGACCTATACCATGGCAAATGTGATCGCCCAAACACAGCGACCTACAATTGTGATGGCTCATAATAAAACTTTGGCTGCCCAGCTTTATGGTGAGTTTAAATCTTTCTTCCCTAATAATGCGGTTGAATATTTTGTAAGTTATTACGATTACTACCAACCAGAAGCTTACGTTCCATCTTCGGATACGTTTATTGAAAAAGATTCAGCCATTAATGATCACATTGATCAGATGCGGTTATCAGCAACACGAGCTTTATTAGAACGTCGTGATGCAATTATTGTGGCATCGGTTTCTGCAATTTATGGTTTGGGTGACCCGAATGCTTATATGCAAATGTTGCTGCATGTGGTTGAGGGCGATCGAGTAAGCCGCGATGAAATCATCCGCCGATTGGTTGAAATGCAATATACGCGTAATGAACTTGAATTTTTACGTGGTACTTATCGTATTCGCGGCGAAATTATTGATATTTTCCCAGCGGAATCTGATCAACATGCGATTCGTATTGAACTATTTGATGATGAGGTCGATTCAATCCGTTGGTTTGACCCGCTAACTGGTAAAATGGTTCGTAAAGTTTCTCGGATAACGATTTATCCGAAAAGCCACTATGTAACACCAAAAGATCATTTGACCCGTGCTATCGATACAATTAAAGATGAATTACAAGATCAGCTCAAATTCTTCCGTGAACATGACAAATTGCTTGAAGCACAACGTATTGAGCAACGGACACGTTACGATCTGGAAATGATGCAACAGTTGGGTTATACCAATGGTATCGAAAACTATTCGCGTCATTTGTCAGGACGTCCGTCTGGTGAAGCACCGCCGACTTTATTCGACTATATTCCAGAAGATGCTTTGCTCATTATTGACGAATCACACGTTACTGTTCCGCAAATTGGAGCGATGTATAAAGGTGACCGGTCACGTAAAGAAAACTTAGTGAATTATGGGTTCCGTTTGCCAAGTGCGCTTGATAACCGTCCGATGAAATTTGAAGAGTGGGAGCGTATTGTACCGACGACCATTTTTGTAAGTGCAACACCTGCTAAATATGAATTAGAAAAGTCAGATCAAATCGTTGAACAGGTGGTACGTCCAACAGGTCTAATCGATCCTGAAATTGAGATTCGTCCTGTCTTAACCCAAGTAGATGATGTTCTTTCTGAAATTAATATTCGTAAAAACTTGAATGAACGGGTATTAATTACAACTTTAACAAAGCGTATGGCAGAAGATCTGACTTCTTATTTGAAAGAATATGGCGTTAAGGTCGCTTATCTCCACTCAGATATTGATACGGTTGAACGTGTCAAAATTATTCATGAATTACGTACAGGCGTATTCGATGTTTTAGTCGGTATTAACCTGCTACGTGAAGGTCTGGATATGCCAGAAGTCTCTTTGGTTGCTATTTTAGATGCAGATAAAGAGGGTTTCTTACGTTCAGAACGTTCACTTATTCAGACGATTGGTCGTGCTGCGCGTAATGTGAAAGGTAAAGCAATTTTATATGCTGACCGAATTACCGATTCTATGCAAAAAGCAATAGATGAGACTGATCGTCGTAGAGCCAAACAAATTGAATTTAATGAGCTGCATGGTATTACGCCACGTAGTGCTGTTCGTCAAGTTGTCAAAGAAATTGACTCGGGTGAGGTACTTTCAGACGATGAGATTGATGAAAAAGTACTTGAACAAGCACAAGCATTGAGTGCCGACGAAAGACATATTCTTTCAGATCCAAAATTGTTTAGTAAACATATTACTAAGCTTGAAAAAGATATGTTAAAGGCCTCGAAAGATTTGCAGTTCGAGCAAGCAGCGCGGATACGTGATGAAATTATTCGATTAAAAGCGCAAATGTTGCAATAAACGAATACATAACGCTACATAATGTGTTTAAAAAACAAGCTACTGTAGATGTTTGGGTTCTTTTGTATTCACAACTAATCGTTGAGGGCAACAATGGCATTTCGAAATAATGTTCCGCAAGCCAGTTGGCGTTTGGCTAAAATTGCGTTGGGCGGTGTTGTTTTGGCTGGTTTAGCTGTTGGAACGTATGTCTATGCTCAGCCGAAACCTTTGCAAACCGTTTATAAAGTTGAACTGGACCGATATTTAGGTGTCTGGTATGAAGTCGCCCGTAAGCCTGCGTTTTTTCAAAAAAAATGTGCTTATAACGTATCTGCAACTTATACCTTAAATGAAAATGGAAATGTGGTTGTAGATAATCGCTGTTATGACAATAGAAAACAATTACAGCAATCTATTGGCGAAGCCTTTGTCGTAAATCCGCCATATAACACGAAATTGAAGGTAAGTTTCTTACCGGAAGCTGTGAGATGGATTCCAGTCATTCGTGGAGATTACTGGATTTTAAAAATAGATGAAGACTATCAAACTGTTTTAGTAGGAGAACCTTCTCGTAAATATCTTTGGGTATTATCAAGAACACCTCATCCTGAACAAGAAGTGGTTGATGAATATCTAAATTATGCAAAAACATTAGGTTTTGATATTCGCGATATTATTCATACAGAACATAAAGAATAGCTGTAGATGTCTGATTAATAAAAAACCATGTTTTTACATGGTTTTTTCTTTTTTATAGTGGATAAATCAAGTATTGTGGTGAGCTGTTTTTATTAAAGTATTAGAGGGTGATGATGTTTAAGGGCGTGAGCTTGTCTGTCATGGCATCTATCACTTTTGGTGTACTTTATTTTTATACTCAGTTGTTAAGTCAGCTTGATAGTGAACAGACTTTTGGATGGCGGATTATTGCAACAATACCATTTTTAACTTTGTTTATGTGGTGGAGTGGTGATTTAGGATATATAAAAAATATCTACCAGCGTATTTTGGCAAAGCCGTCTTTATTATTGTTGTTAATCACAACCTCTGTTTTAACTTCAGTACAACTTTGGCTGTTTTTATGGGGGCCTATGCATGGGCGTGGCTTACAAGTATCTTTAGGCTACTTTCTATTGCCGCTTGTTCTTGTCTTGGCCGGAAGTGTGCTGTATGGCGAAAAAATATCAAAATTTCAATGGGTCGCAATTATTCTTGCAGTCATTGGAGTAGGTCATGAGATCTGGCGTTTAGGAAGTATTGCTTGGGAAACTGCACTGGTTGCAGTTGGTTATTCCGCCTACTTTTTATTACGTAAGACCATTAAAACAGACAATTTAGGCGGCTTTTGGTGGGATTTAGTCATTATTCTGCCGATTGCGATTTATTTGACCCATACAGGTTTACTCCCTTATAGCAAATTTATAGACCAACCGAGTCTTGCTTTGGTCATTGTTGGGCTTGGAATTTTAAGTGCTATTGGTTTAGGAAGTTATATTCTGGCAAGTCGCTTTTTACCGTTAGTTGTGTTTGGACTTTTAGGATATTTGGAACCTGTATTACTTGCTCTTGCTTCTTTAGTTTTGGGGGAGAGTATTGGCCAAGAAGAATGGTTTACTTATATTCCGATTTGGTGTGCAGTATTTGTACTCGTTTTAGAAGGTGCAGTTCACCTTTATCAGCAACGTCAAAAAGCCAAAAATTTGCAGCTTAACATCGCGAAATATCAAAAAAGATTAAAAAATGATGAGTTTGATTAGAGGGTAAGAATCTAAAAAGTAAGAAAAAGCAAAAATTTAGCTGCTTTAAACAATAAAATAATAAAAAATAATTATAGGTATTTTATGAATTTATGATGAATTTTAGGAAAATCTAATCACTAACGTCAGCTTTTGATTCATTCTTGCCAATAATTCCATTACAATTACGGGGTTTAAAAAATCACGCCTAGATATAATTAATTAGAGGACGTATCTGTGAGCAAAGACACTATCATCGCCCTGCATGCTGAACACCAAGGCCGTTGGAAAAACCGTGAAGAAATCGCGGAACGTATGATTGCATTAATCGGACAATTATACCGTGAAAAAAATATTGTCGTATCTGTTTACGGTCGCTCTTTAATTAACCGTTCTGTTATCCAAATTTTGAAAACTCACCGTCGTACACGTGTTGTAGACGTTGAGCTTTCTGTTGTAAATACATTCCCAATTTTAGAAGCTTTAGCTAAGCTTGAAAATATTGGTTCTGCAGAAGTTGATATCGGTAAACTTGCTGTTGAATATAAAGAAAAAGGTGGTGATGTTGATGCTTTTGTTGCTCAAGCAGTTGAGTCAATCAAAGGTAGCGCAACTTCTGAACAACCTAAAGATGTCGTTCTTTATGGTTTTGGTCGTATTGGCCGCATCTTGGCTCGTTTAATTATTAGTCAATCAGGTCTAGGTCGTGGTTTAAGCCTTAAAGCAATTGTTGTGCGTAAATCTTCTGATGGCGATTTAGCAAAACGTGCTTCTTTACTTCGTCGTGACTCTATTCACGGTACTTTCGCTGGCACAATCGCTGTTGATGAAGAAAACGAAGCAATCATTGCTAATGGTAACTTCATTAAAGTGATTTATGCGTCTAGCCCAAGTGAAGTTGACTATACTGAATATGGTATTTCAAACGCACTTTTAATCGACAATACTGGTAAATGGCGTGATGCTGAAGGTCTAAGCCAACACTTGAAATGCCCAGGCGTTGCACGTGTTGTATTGACTGCACCAAGTAAAGGCGAAATGAAAAACGTTGTATTTGGCGTAAACAACACAGACATCTTAGATGAAGACAAAATCATCTCTGCTGCAAGTTGTACAACAAATGCAATTACTCCAATTCTTAAAGTATTGGATGACAAATATAAAGTTCTTAATGGTCATGTTGAAACTGTTCACTCATTTACAAATGACCAGAACTTGATTGATAACTACCATAAAGCAGATCGTCGTGGTCGTGCTGCTACTTTAAACATGGTAATTACAGAAACTGGTGCAGCTAAAGCAGTTGCTAAAGCATTACCTGCATTAAAAGGTAAATTAACTGGTAACTCTGTACGTGTTCCTACACCAAACGTATCTCTTGCTATCTTGAACTTAACGCTTGATAAAGAAATTGATCGTGAAGAAGTGAACGAATACATTCGTCAAATTTCAATTAACTCTAGCCTTCAAGGTCAAATTGGTTATACCAACTCGACTGAAGTTGTATCGAGTGACTTTATCGGTTCTCGTACTGCTGGTGTATATGACGCTCAAGCAACGATTACTTCTGGTAACCGTTTAACTGCTTATGTTTGGTACGATAACGAAGTAGGTTATAGCTGTCAGGTATTACGTATCGCTGAACAAATGTGCGGCGTAAGCTACAAAAAAATCCCAGCAGAATTGAATGCTTAAGATCATTTAACGATCTATAAAAGATTTTCACAAAAAGACCCAGTTTAGACTGGGTTTTTTTACAACCGTACAAAATATATGCTGACTATTTTTTGTAAATAAATGAGAATATGAATTAAGGAAAAAAAGAAAATAGTAAGGGATTGGAATTGTCGCAGTTTAAACGTTTGTTGGTCGTTTTTATATTCATCATTATTGCCAATTTATGTGGTGTACTCATTGCAATATGGGTCTTTAAGCATTTTAATATTTATATTCCGCTGAAGAATCAGGCAGTTGCTATTGACTTGCAAGAACCCCTACAGGTTAAAGTTAAAGTACAAGATGCTTTAAATGTGGATGTAAAAGGACGGGTAAATGCCAGTATTCCAATTGATGAGCAATTAAATATTCCATTAACACAAACGTTAACTCCACGTGTTTATTTCGATAATATGGTGCCCATTAGCACAACAATTCCTGTCAAAGAAGTATTAAAAGTTGAGCAAAATTTACCAATTGATACGAAGGTTCAAGTCAGAGTTTTGGGGCGTGATATTACCTTACCGTTAAAGGGATCAATTCCATTAAAACTTGATGTTCCGATTGATATTAATGTTCCGCTAGAGCAAAAGGTTCATTTGAAATTTGATGCGCCAGTGCGGACAGTATTAAAAGAAAACTTACATATTCCTCTAAAAGCAAGATTAGATACAAATATTCCAATTGAGGGTAATTTGAGTGTCCCTGTTAAAACAGCGCTAAATGCTTCGGTTGATGTTAAAAATACTTTACCTGTGAAGATTGCAAATGGTGAGTTAAAAATTCCTCTGTCCAGTATGCGATTAAATCGGGTATTAGGTTCAGAAACGTCGCAGACGACAGCTGATCAATAGGGTGGATGGTAATGTTTCGTTCACTCAAGAGTATGCTCATCAGTTTCATTTTAATGATGATACTTGCCGCTGTTATGTTTTGGGTATATCTCAATATTCAGGCAAATGTAGTGGTTTCGGCTCATAACGCAGATATTAGTTTACCTGACTCTTTAGAAACAAAGATTCAAGTTGGCAACACTTTGCAAGTTCAATCTATTGGTAAACTCGATACAACATTGGATATAGACCGCCAACTGACTTTACCGCTAAAAGGGAAATATTTAGCAGATATCAGTTTTGCTATAGAAACACCAGTTACAGTAAATGTTGATTACACAACGACTCTAAAAATTGATCAGGTTATGCCTCTTGAAACAACGACAGATTTAATTTATCAAAATAAGTTTTTGCCTAAATTTCCACTTAAACTTGATATTCCCATAAAGTTAGATGTGCCTTTTCAGTTAAAGCGTAGTTATACCATTCCGATTAAAATTGTTTTTGATGGTCCTGTTTATTTTGAATTCGATGAGCCAGTAAATTTATCGGTTAAACATCAGTTTAAACCAAGTCTACAAGTGAATGATCCTATGGAAATGGGGAATGTCTCTTCATTTAATGCCATTATGTATAATTCGGTTCCAAAAACAAAAGCAAATCTTGATATGCAAATGACCTTACCTCTACGGAATGTTCATCCTTAAAAATTAAATAGTCATCCTGCATTTTATTTTCAATATCGGCTGTATTTGTGGATCTAAAATGCTTCTGATGACTTAAATATAAAAACAGATCGTTATAAATAGGAATTGTCCCATTTTATATTCGAGAATTTTATGAAAATATGGCAGAATAGGCGGTTTTAGAGTTTTTAGAGGATTGGCAGATGCGCTTTGTTGATGAAGCAGTCATTACCGTAGAGGCTGGCGACGGTGGCAATGGCGTAGCCAGTTTTCGCCGTGAAAAATTTGTCCCATTTGGTGGCCCAGATGGTGGTGATGGCGGACGTGGTGGAAGTATCTATATTCAAGCTGATGATGATACGAGTACGCTAGTCGATTACCGTTACACACGTAAGTTCCGTGCTGAGCGCGGAAAGAATGGTGCAGGTGCTAACTGTACCGGACGTGGTGGTGAAGATGTGGTTTTAAAAGTACCCGTTGGTACAACAATTGTTGATACAGATTCAGGCGATATTATTGGCGATTTGGTTGAAGATGGCCAAAGAATTCTGGTTGCAGGTGGTGGTGATGGTGGTTTGGGGAATACCCACTTTAAATCATCAACTAACCGTGCTCCGCGTAAATGTACGACAGGTATAAAAGGTGAGTTTCGTGAAATTCGCCTTGAATTAAAAGTATTGGCAGATGTTGGTTTATTGGGCATGCCAAATGCTGGTAAATCAACCTTTATTCGTGCTGTAAGTGCTGCAAAACCAAAAGTGGCAGATTATCCATTTACAACCATGGTTCCAAACCTAGGTGTAGTAGATGCTGACCGTCATCGTTCATTTGTAATGGCCGATATTCCTGGGTTGATTGAAGGTGCAGCAGAAGGTGCAGGTTTGGGAATTCGGTTCCTTAAACATCTGGCACGTACGCGTATCCTTTTACACATTATTGATGTGCAGCCAATTGATGGTTCAGATCCGGCGCATAATGCAAAAGCAATTATGAACGAGTTAGTTAAGTTTTCACCTACTTTGGCTAAACTACCAGTTGTTTTAGTACTGAATAAACTTGATCAGATTGCTGAAGAAAGTCGTGAAGAATGGTGTCAGCATATTCTAGATGAACTAGAGTGGACTGGACCTGTCTTTAAGACATCGGGCTTATTAAGTGAAGGAACGAAAGAGGTTGTGTATTACCTAATGGATCAGCTTGAACAACAACGTGAACGCGAAGTTGAAGATCCTGAATATGCAGCAGAAGTAAAAGCTTTCCGTGAACAACTAGAAGTTGAAACACGTGAACAAACCATTGCGGCAAAAGAAGCATATCGCGCTATGCGTCGAGCACAACGTCTTGAAGGCATGTTAGGCGATGATGATGATGATTTTGACGATGATGAAGACGACAATGATGTAGAAAGCGTCTACGTTCGTGACTAGAAAACCGAGGAAAACATGATAGAAGTGGTCGATGGGCAACGTCAGCTCAGTGAGTGTAAACGAATCGTTGTTAAAATCGGATCATCTTTACTCACAGCCAATGGGCAAGGTTTAGATTTGGATGCTATTTCGCATTGGGCGAAACAGATTGCAGATCTACACAATGCCGGACACGAAATTATTTTAGTGTCTTCTGGAGCTGTGGCAGAAGGTATGGTTCGTATGAAGCTTGCGAGTCGACCCACCGATCTACCCAGTCTACAAGCCTGTGCTGCGATTGGGCAGATGGGTTTAATTCATACTTGGTCTAGTGTGCTTGAAGAACATGGTATTCGTACTGCTCAGGTTTTACTGACACATGATGATCTGGCGGACCGCCGTCGTTATTTAAACTCATGTGATGCTTTGCAAAACTTGATTGATTGGCGTGTGATTCCGGTCATTAATGAAAATGATACGGTATCTACCGATGAGATCCGCTTTGGTGATAACGATACTCTAGCTGCGATGGTTGCAGGTCAGGTTCATGCAGAATTGCTGATCATTTTAACGGATCAGCAGGGTATGTTTGACTCAGACCCACGTCATAACCCTGATGCTAAATTACTCTCTACTGTTCGTGCCATGGACGATGTTTTATTCGAAATGGCTGGCGGTGGCGGTGTACTTGGCAGAGGTGGTATGGTGACTAAGGTTCGTGCCGCACGTTTAGCTGCTAAGTCGGGTTGTCCAACGCTCATCGCAAGCGGTGAAAGTGATAATGTCTTGTCACGTGCGATGGCGGGTGAAATGCTAGGTACGTTGTTTACGACAGATAAAGACCGTATGACTGCTCATCAACAGTGGCTCGCTGCTCATTTACAGACAGCAGGCCGTCTTGTAATTGATGATGGTGCTATTGAAGCGATTAAATTGAAACATCGCAGTTTACTCCCTGTTGGGGTTAAAACTGTTGAAGGACATTTTGATCGTGGTGATGTGGTTGAATGTGTCGATAAACAAGGTAAGCGTATTGCAGTGGGTCGAGTGAATTTTAGCTCGCGATCTGCTGAGATTATTAAAGGCTTAGCCTCTGATAAGGTTTATCAAGTACTTGGTGAAGCCCGTTCACTTGAAATGATTCATCGTGATCATATGGCGATTTACTAGATTGTTGTAAAATTAAAAAAGCTCGCTTTATGCGAGCTTTTTTTCTGGTGTTAAACGAGGTAAAACACGATCTTCACCCACCATGTACGGATGTGTGGCGAGACTCAACATATCTCGGTCTTCCGAGCTATTACCGTAAGCATAAATTTGATGATAATGCTGTAGCGTATATTGCTGATGTACTCTTAATTTCTTTTGTTCACTACTACAATCTGGGGTGGAGTAATAACCCGTCACCATGCCATTTTTAATTTGAGTTTCAGTACAAATTAATTCGATATTTAGTAACTTGCACAGTGGGGCAAGGTAGACATCGATTGAAGCAGAAACCAGTACCACCCGATCACCACGTAACTGGTGGTGTTGTAACTGTGCGAAAAGTTCAGGTGAGAGCGCAGAGACTAGCTCTTGTGCGTATTCTTCACCTAATCTTTGCAGTTCAATTGCGGAGGTATCTTTGAACATGCTGCGAAATAACTTGGCACGCATTGCATGGGCTGGATAAAAGTTAAGATAGTAGGCTTGAATCCATGGCAGAATTTTCAAGCCTTGTTTAACGATGTGGCGCTTAGACAAAGCATAAAAGATGAACCCTGTAAAACTGTCTTTACTGCACAAGGTTCCATCAAAATCGAACAGGGCGAGACTTTTTATAGTCTTATTCGTTTCGCTCTTTGCATACATGTTTCATATCGTCCGTTTACTCGGGTTGCAAACCAGTTGGTATTATAGTCACGACTTAATTTTGGCCCAGAAATAATAACTTGCGGCATAATTGCATAGATAGGTTCTTTACCTGTCTTCGCTTTATAAAGTTTCGTCAGAGCAATATAGGTTTGTGTACTTTCAAACTTTTTCTCTTTTTCTAATTTAAGATCATCACGAATTTGTCTTGGCGTAACTAATACATTATTTTTTGCAAATACAGTAATCAGTTCTTTCTCTGACTGGCTTTGAGTCGGACGCGGATCACCATCTTTTGTGTAAAGAAGTAGATCACCATCAAGACTGATTTCTGTATCGGTTAAGTCATTGAGCATACTTTGAAAAGCAGCATTACGGCTAGAATACATACCTGAGTTATAGTCTGCAAATCGATAAATAGCTTTATCATAATTTGCTGGATAAACCATTAAACGGTGGATGCCGTAATATAAACCGCCATATTCAGTATATAAGTCATCACGAAGCTCAGCGATATTCATGCTAGAGCGTTTGTTGGCTTTGGCGTAGTTAATGTGAACTTGCATAGAACCCAAAGTGGTAATTGGGTTCATTTTTTCACCAATATCTTGTCCGACCAGTTTGGCTGCACCTGTTAGAGCACTGACATGATAATGCTTCGCCATGAAATCGAAAATTTCTCGATAGAGTAAGTCTAGTTCACGTTCGGTTTTAACTTTACGCATCCGACTCATATAATTGTCATCTGGTGAAGGCTGTGTTTTAAGAACTTCTTCGAAGTAACCAGCAACTGTTCCACCAATTTTTTGACCCAGTTTTGCTTCAAATTTTTCTTGTAAACGCGTATTTACTTCTTGAACTGCTTTCGTGCCTAGACCCGGAACTGATGGGTCAGCTACAAAATTTGATTCTTGATCGACCACAGCAATAATACTGCATACATTTGTTTTAGTTTGAGCTATATCTAGCTCTTGCATAATGTCATTAATATCTTTTGCCCATGATTCACGGTCATTTACACGTGATGGAATTAGACGTTTAATCTGTTTGCTTTCTAGTTCAGGCTCATCATTGTTTGACCACCAAGCTTTATCACCACAAGCAGCTAAACTCATGCACACGGCGACCATACCGAATGATTTTAATAAAAAACGGGAAGACAACGGTTTGTTCATGGCGAGGAAAGCACCTGCATAAAAAGATGAGCCGATCAAGCGGATGAAGTATACTATGTTGATCATCAATTGTATGAATATATATGTATATTGGTCCCTATCAACTGTCAAATAATTTAATCGTTGCTCCTATGGCTGGGGTCACTGACCGTCCATTTAGAACGCTCTGTAAGTATTTTGGCGCAGGCCATGCAGTCAGTGAAATGATGACTGCCGATAAGACTTTGCAGATGAGCAAAAAAAGCCTCTACCGTGCAAATTTTGATGGGGAACTTGCTCCGATTTCTGCACAAATTGCTGGTTCTGATCCTGAGCAGTTAGCTGAGGCCGCACGTCATCAAGTGGCAAATGGTGCCCAAATTGTTGATATTAATATGGGATGTCCTGCCAAAAAAGTATGTAATAAACTCGCAGGTTCAGCTTTATTACAAGATGAAGATTTGGTGGCACGAATTCTTGATACGGTGGTCGCTGCTGTTGATGTTCCTGTTACCTTAAAAACCCGATTGGGCTTTTTAAATGGTCAAGAAAATATTTTAAGAGTAGCAAAAAGAGCAGAAGAGGCGGGAATTGCTGCACTAGCCTTACATGGTCGTACTCGTGAAGATATGTATTTAAATACAGCACGCTATGATTTGATCAAACACGTTAAAGAATTAATCAATATTCCACTTATTGCGAATGGGGATATTGATAGTCCTGAAAAAGCTAAATATGTGCTGGACTATACAGGTGCTGACGCGATTATGATTGGCCGTGCCGCTCAAGGCCGACCATGGATTTTTCGTGAAATTGCTCATTATTTGAAAACTGGAGAGCATTTAGCAGCACCTAATATTGAAGAAGTGAAGCAGGTGTTATTGGGACATTTATCAGAACTTTATCAATTTTATGGTGAATATTCAGGGTGCCGTATTGCCCGTAAACACATTGCTTGGTACACAAAAGGATTACGTTCAAGTAACGAATTCCGTCAAAATATGTATAAAGTTGAAAGTACTGCCGAGCAAGCAATAGTGGTTGAAAACTATTTTAATCAGTTATTGGCTCAAGGTCATTTGATGAGCGATGTTCAAGTTGAGCAGGTTAATTTATTGCAAACTCATTAAATAAAAAAGCCAGTATCTTTACTGGCTTTTTAAGGTCTTACTCATCTTCTAATATTTCTACCACTAACTGGTTAATCAGGTCAGCAGCATCTAGTTCTCTTATTTGCGATACATTACTACCTGCCCAAAAAGCACCATATCCATAGTCTTGATGTTTGCTTGCAATCGCATTTAACTGTTTCGCTAAATCATAGGCATATGGATATTCTGGTTGAGGAGGGCGATTGGGTAAATCAATTTGTGTATGCCAGTGGTTCAATAGACCACGGGCTGGACGACCGGAAAGACTCGCACTGATTTGTGTTACTGGTTCATTAAATAAAGCTTTACGATATTCAGTAGATGCATTGGATGATCGACATTGAACAAAAGCGGTCCCGAGTTGAACAGCCGAAGCTCCTAAGCTCAACATATGCCGCGCTTGTGCTCCATTCATAATCCCACCAGCAGCTACGACAGGCAAATTACAGTGTTTTACAATAAGCTGTACTAAATCGCTGGTTTTAATTGCTGCATCAAAGGTCTTATTAAAGATTCCACGATGACCACCTGCTTCAATACCTTGAGCAATAATAATATCTATGCCAGCTGCTTCAATGGCTTGTGCTTCAACTAAATTGGTAGCAGAAACCATAGTGATAATTCCGGCATTTTTTAAAGCCTGAATTTGATGTGGATGGGGAATACCAAAATGAAAACTGACAGCTTTAGGTTTTGTGTCTAATACGACATTTAAAAAGTCATCATTATCAAGAAAACTTGGATAAATGCAGTTCAAATTTTGAGGAGGTTGCTCACCAAATTTTTCAAATTGTGGACGTAAATATTCAATCCATTGTGCTGAAGTTTGAGGATTAAGTTGCTCTGGTTGATGGCAGAAAAAATTAACCTGAAAGGATTTCTCTGTAAGTGTTTGGGTTTTTAAAATCTGTGCCCGCGCACTTTGTGCCGTGTTTGCTCCGAGTCCTAATGACCCAAGTCCACCTTGATTAGAAACTTCCGCGGCAAGTTCGGGGGTAGATACACCTGCCATGGGCGCAAGAAAAATTGGATGTTTAATTTCAAGTTGTTGTAACAGGGTCATTTTATTCACCTCATTTCTTTATGTTCACCATAACGTGGAATTTGAATCAAGAGCAAATAATATTGGCTATTTAGTTTTTAAATATTTAATTATTGAACGTTCATAAGTTCTATTTTTTTAAAGTGGAGTAACATTAAATAATGAGCCAATCCAACTTGAAAAAGCCATTGCTAGAATACCCCACAATGTAATGCGTAAACTGCCTTTAAGTTTAGATGTGCCTGCAAAATAACTTGAGAGGGCACCTAAGATAGCCAAAGCAAAAATCCCTGTAACGAGAACACTTTGCATAATTAAATGTTCAGGAGTGAATAAGATTGCGAGCATCGGAAAAAAAGCGCCAAAAGAAAACGATGCGGCGGATGAAAGAGCGGCTTGAATTGGATTTGCAGCTGTATTTTCATGAATACCTATTTCATCACGAGCATGCGCACCTAAAGCATCATGAGTTGTCAGCTGAACGGCAACTTCCTGTGCTAATTCTTTAGAAAGACCCCTAGAAATATAAATTTGGGTGAGTTCATCTAATTCTTTTTGAGGGTGTTTTGTGAGTTCTTTTGCTTCAACAGCTAGATCTGCTTTTTCAATATCTTGTTGAGATTTTACTGAAATATATTCTCCGGCAGCCATTGATGTAGCCCCAGAAATTAATCCAGCAATACATGTAATTAATAGAGTGTGTGAGTTGGCTCCACTAGCTGCCATTCCCATAATTAAGCTAGTAACAGAAATAATTCCATCATTGGCCCCTAATACGGAAGCTCTTAACCAGCCTGAACGGTGAATAGCATGATGTTCTACATGATGTGGAAAAGCCATAATTTTTCCTTATAAATTCTTTATAGATGCTATGAAATTTTACAATTTATTGATCAAAAAATATGTCATTATTATAGGGAATCTAGGGATAAGACAGAATAGATTAATAACAAAAAATGGAGACTAAGTTATTTATATAAAACATCGTTAACCTAAATTAACGATGTAACTCATTATTTTTAATTATGATATTTATTGATCATTTAAAAAAACTACCCCTAATAACTCTAATTTACTGTAGAGGTGAAAATGAAAAATAGCAAAACAATAAAATTTCTAACTCGTTCCTTTATCGTTATCGGTTCGCTTTGTCCAACTTTAGGGTTCTTAACTATTGAAACTGCATTTGCCCAAGAAATCGTTAATCAAGAATATAAACCTGGTAACCCGATTTATGATAAATGGGACCAATTTTATAAAATTGAGAAGACTCAACCTGAAAATGCGGAGAAGTTATTATTAGAACTCGGAGAGATGACACCACAAGATATTAAGGTATGGAAAAGCTTAACCTATTTACAGATTAGATTAGGTAAGCAAGAGGCTGCTTTACAAAGTCTAAGAAAAGCAGAGGCATTAGATCCAGCAGATGACACTTTAAAATTACAAGAAGCATATCTGCTTAATTCTCAGAAAAATAATAAAGAAGCTTTGGTAGTTTTTAAAGAACTTACACAATCTAAAGATGCTGATATTGCCAATAAAGCCACACAAGCCGTAAAAAACCTAAGTGGAGGAGAGGTGAAAACTTACTTCCGTGATGTTTATTTTGCGCCTTCATATGAGTCACGTTATGACGATGTAATTTTCCCACTTAAAGCTCGTTATGGTAAGAACTTTGATAATGGTCGAGCACAAGTGTATGGCTTTTTAAACTTAAACCGTGACACTCAATCTCAAGGCGGGGTACGTCCTGAAATTATTGATGAAAACGCAGTGACGCTAGGGATAGGTGCTAATTATCAACCTTGGACTTCAATCCCTGTGCGTGCATATCTAGAAGTTGGCGGAAGTTACGATCTGATTGACCGTAATAGAGATAAATTTCGTGAAAGTGTAGTGGGTGGCGTTACGGGTTACCAAGAGTGGAATTCTCAAAATAATTGTAATAATTCACTTTGCTTTAATGATTACTTCACTGATTTATATGGCAATGCTGCGACGTATTCTAGAGAAGATTATAATGTTATTGGGGATTTACGCCTACGCACAGGCTTAAATGTCTATAAAGGCGAGAATGGAACTGTCCAAGCTTATGTGAAATTGCATGGCTTAGCCGATAGTAAAGATGAATATTACAATAATTTATTTGAATATGGCCCCGGTATTTCGTGGCAGCCTTTTAATTATCAACCTATAAAATTACGGGTCGAACGACTATATGGCAATTACTTTAAAGATGTGCCAATAGATACGAAAGATCATTACAACAATACGCGCGTAGAACTCGTTTTTTATAAGGATTTTTAAAATGAAGAAAATTTTTATATCTATTGTATTTGGAACCCGTCCTGAATTAATCAAACTTGCCCCTGTTATTTTATTGGCAAAACAAGATCCGCGCTTTCAAGTTGAGGTTATTTTTACGGGGCAGCATGATGAATTGGTAAGGGATGCAATAGATTTCTTTGGGGTTGAAATTGACCACCGCCTTAAAATTATGAATGCTGGACAAAGTCTTAATCAGTTATTAATACATGGTTTGAGCCAAATCGAGCAGGTATATACCGATGGTCAGAAAAGAGATGCAATTGTTATTCAGGGCGATACAACGACTGTTTTAGCTGCTGGCTTAGTCGCATTTTCAATGAAGATTCCAGTTGCACATGTCGAGGCTGGTTTACGTTCTTATGATTTAGACCATCCTTTTCCAGAAGAAGGAAATCGCCAGTTAGTTTCTCGTATTACAAAATGGCATTTTGCTCCAACTGAACAATCAAGACGGAACTTACTCAATGAACAAATATCGCCAGAACTGATTACTGTTACAGGCAATACGGTTGTAGATGCGGTGTATTTAGGACGTAAATTAATTTCTGAAAAATCGGGTTTAAAGAATCAGCTTGAACCTTATGGAATTCAATTAAAGCAAGATGACAAAGTTGTGCTGATTACGGCTCATCGCCGTGAAAACTTTGGTGAAGGAATTAAAAATATTTGTAATGCAGTTGAGCATTTAGCGAAGGGACATCCTGACTTACATTTTATTTGGCCCGTGCATTTAAACCCAGCTGTACATGATGTAGTACATGATAAATTTAAAGATCATTCTCAAATTCATCTTGTTAAACCGCTAGACTACCCAAGCTTATTGGCAGTCATAGACCGATCTACATTTATTTTGACCGATTCGGGTGGCTTGCAAGAAGAGAGCCCATCATTTAATAAGCCCGTTTTAATCTTGCGAGACACCACAGAAAGACCTGAAGTTGTTGAAGTTGGAGCAGGTGTTTTGGTCGGGACCAGCCAACAAAGAATTATTGAAGAAGCTGAAAAGCTACTCACCGACCAACAGCATTATGAAAAAATGGCACATGTAGAGAATCCATTTGGTGACGGGCAAGCAGCTCGGCGTATTCTTGATCAAATTGCTAAATCTTATGAATTAGCATAATTGTAAGTTAAAGGTTTATTCTCACTTACGGAGGTATTCTTACCACCATAAGTGAGGCGATACCACAAGCTCACAATATTGACGCACCAACGGTTCATATAATGAGGACCATCAAAAATATAGACGGTTTTTCCTTCATATGCTTTCAGTTGAGAAATAATTTCCCAAGGATAGGCAGCTCTAAATTGTCCATTCTTTTTAACTCTAAAAGCTTCTAGCACTATAATTACTTTATCTTTTCCAAGCTTTTGTTCAAGCTGGTCTAAAATATGTTTGGCTTGCTGAGGGGACCTTACACCTACGCCAACCCCGTCTTGGAAGAAAACACCGTTATGTTCCGGTAACCAGCTTTTAACCCATAAATCATAATGTTCGGGCTCGCTTTCACCACTATAAATACTCACCCAGACTGGTACTGGAAGTTTGGTTAAAACCTGACCTAAAGCACTTACTCTCAACCACGTTGGATCTGCTTCCACCGGAAAATAATAACCTTTAGGCACCGTTTTTTGCTCTTTTATAATTTCGGCAGATTTTTCCCCTAACTCAGTTACATTTGCCCGGGCTTTAGGTTCATTATATTCACCTGCTAAGCCCAAGATTAGATTTTTAGCCCAAGGTTCTTGTTTAATTTTTTCTAAATTAATTGCTTTTTCCCATTGAGGAAAGTTTGATTCTTTCCACCATGATTTAGACTCAACAACAGACCACTGAGGGACAAATGTGTTAACACCCAAATAGTGCCAGTTTCCCTCTGGTGGGGTCGTGTTATTGTCGGGCTGCCAGAAAATTCCTTCAATACGCGGGGCTTGCCCTTGATGTTTGAACAACCCGGCATAAGCTATAACACTACATATAATTAAAATAATAAAAGCAGCTATTTTAATTGGTATCTGTTTTTTCATTATTTCGTCTTAACCAGTACCACAAAAAGATAATTATTATCATAATTGCAGATATAATCACAACTAATAAGAAGAAAGAAGATTGTTGGACTAAAGGTGCTTTTTGATTTCCGACAATGAGTTTTTGTAAAACATAAATATTTCCATTTTCTGAAACCAACATTTTTGTCACGTTATTTGGAATTTTATGCTGTATTTTTCCCCAAAGATGCATAAAGCTTTGTGCACCACCTTCTGAGTCGGTAATCACATCAAAACGGTTATTGTTATAACTCACAATAAAACCATTAACAGCAGCAGGCGCATAAATAGTATCTTGATGCATTAATACCTGTTGTTGGTAAATATCTTTATTCACACGAACATTTATTGATTGAGGTGCACTCGGTGTATAGCGAACTAGATTTAGAGGAATAGGGGCTTGTGTTAATAACATTTTTTTAGCAACTTGACCCATAATAATAGCAATATTTAAAGCACCAGATTGATCATCAATCGCAATGGTTGGGGTTGTTGCCAAAGTCATGGAAATTGCAGCTACGCCATTTTTGAGTTTATGCGGTAGTTTTACAGTAGATTTGGCTGTATCAATCCAGAGTGAACCATGAGCATTAGGTAGACACTCAGAATTAGCAATTACTGAGTTTTCAAGTTTTAGGCTGAAATTGGTCGTATTTGAAATCGCTTTTGCAAAAATATTGAATTGTCGGTTTACTGGATCTGAAGCAAGGTCTGCTGTTTTCATACTTCCTGCGAGCCCTCCATCAATCCAAGCTGTAATATTTGAACCTTGTAATAAACCACTTTGAATGCGAAGAGCAATCTGTCCTTGCAAAATATCAGTGGGTTGCCATACAGCTGGAAAATCAAGAAATAAGTTTTTTTCAGCATGGTTCAATCTGAAATCTTCAATGCCTAAGTCTGCAAGTGTATTAATTTTTTTAAATTGGGCCCAAGCTGGATTAGAGATCGTGGTGGGGAAAGCAGCACTTCCTGTATTCAGTTGTTGTACATAATACGGATTAATGAGTCCATTTATGGCCGCAGTGAGTTCTTGTGGAGTGTGATAGGTAATTGAAAGAGTCGGCACGCCTTCTGCTGGTTTTGCAATTTGTACTAAGGCACCTCCTTTAAGTGGAGAGGGTGAGTGAATAACTTCAATAATAAAATTTGTTTCAGGGTTTAAGTTTATTTGACCTGAATCGACCCATTCAACTGGTGTTACAGAGCCCCATGAGCTTGCTAGTCGTGCAAGCATAGAAGCTTCTACAATTTCTTTACGGTTATATTTTAAAATCCCTACAAATGGTGTAGGGCGTCGAGCCTGTGGGTTAAATAAAGCATCTGGTAAGTACTTTAGCTGATAGTCTTTTCTAATAGGTGTGAAGTCGAGCTGGGAATTATTGAAGTACGTTAAATGATCAATATCTTCAGAGCAAAAAGAATCTTTAGTTTGATTTAGAGTGGTGGGTTTCGCATATTGCTGAATAATGAAATCTAAGCGATGGAAGCCATTTTGACTTGGTGGAATATCAAACTTCAGTAGTCCATTACCGCTTAAAGTGGTGTTATAGATGAGCTTATCATCATATTTTACGAGTAACGCTGTATCACTTTCAGTAGAGTAGTTACTTGAAAATTGAACATTTTGCCATTGGGCACCTTTTCCAATATAGAAAAAATGTGACTCAACCGTATATTTAGTGGAGGTACTAATATCATCTAGTTCCCATGTGTTTGCATAACTAGAAGCCACAAACATGAAGCTGGTGCTGGCAAGGAGTGCTTGAACCATTTTGTAGAAATTAGAAGAGTATTTCATTTTTTTTTCTCCTTGCTACGTTCCGTTTTGTACCATTGAAGGGAATTGCCCTGTATTTTATTTTTAAGCATGTCATATGCCGCTTTAAATACAATAAATAGAAATATTTGTGAGTAACTTACATAAGATAAAACAGAGTAAAAATAGAGTTCTGGTTTGGCTCTTTCTAAAGATAGGGTAAACCACATTTGTGCAACGTACAGGCAAAATGAGAGGCCCCACAGTAATGTGAATGGACCAGGAACCGAGATACCTGCGATACCTAATAACCCAAGGGTTAAGGTGATATGACTCCAAAATAACGCGGGTACGAAAAGTATGTAGCACATAATGTTATTCAGAATTTCAATTCCAATAGGAAAAGGCGTTCTTAACGCTACAGGTAAATATTTACGAGTCACATAAAAATTACCTTGAGTCCAACGTGAGCGCTGTTTAATAAATACACTCAAAGATGGTGGATCTTGCTGCCAACCAATTGCGTAGGGTACCCATTTAATTCTTTTTTGGCCGATAAAAATCCTAAAACTCATTTCAGTGTCATCGACCAATGACTTTTCATCAAAACCACCCAAGGTTTCTAACGCATCACGCCAAATGACATAGTTGGTACCCATCAATGTGGATAGTTCAAAACGTTGCCAACGTCCGCCTTGAAAAATCCATTGGAAAAAGATGAACTCAATGGCAATAAAGCGAGTCAAAATACTATCTTGCCAATTACGGGTTCTGACTTTGCCATTTACAGCTACTAATTTTTTATCGGCAAGTAAGGTTTGAGCTAAGAGGCGAACACAATCTGGTTCAGGTGTACTATCTGCATCATAGACAACAATCAGTTCACCCGTCGCATGCGGTAAGCCATTATTAAGCGTTCTAGATTTACCTTTACCCCCCATGCCTTTGGGAACATTAACAATTTTTATGCACGGATAAATCTGTGCTAGTTTTTCGGCAATTTCTAGGGTGTTGTCTTTAGAACCATCATTGATGAGTAATACTTCATAAGATTCCGCAGGATAGTCCTGCTGAGCGATTGCATGTAAAGTATCTTCAATCACTACGCCTTCATTGTAGGCAGGAATCAAAACACTCAATACTGGCCATCTGTCTGGTATGGGAAGATTCTGTAACTCTTTTTCCGCCGTTTTTGAATATTTCCAAGCCTGATAGCTTAACCATGCCCAAAACGCTTGCGGAATCCAGATTCCCAAAAAACCAAATAGGAAGAGAATATCAATGGGAGCCATTTGATTTAACCCTCCTAATAATAGACGAGATCAGCAATAACAATAAAATCAGCCCAACGACCAAGGAGATCCATGAAATATAGCTGCCGAAGGTACCAAGAAGGTCTGGGTAGGTACTTGTCAAAATCAAATCGAGTGGAACTACGACTGTACTTAAACCAATAAAAATGTATCCAATTAAACTAGTTTTTACATGTTCGGGCGTACTTATGTAATTGATATGATTAAATCGCCATGATATTCCGAGTTGAGGATATCGAATATTTGTGGTTGGTAAATCAGCAGGAGGATTGATAATAATTTCATAACCGGAAATATGACCATCAAAACTTTTAGCCGAATAAAATAAATGCTGTTTTTGTCTAATCTCTCTAGAGGGCAGGGGAAGTATCGAAGGATTGAACTGAACAATATAGCTGCCCGCAGTTTGTGAAATTAGGTTTTCATCCCAACCTTTTGGAACAAAAGCAGCCATTGGTCGTAATCCAATTGCGGTCGAAAATGTCGCTTTTGCTGCAAAATATTTAGGCTGTTCTGGTTTGAAAAGTGCAATCGGAATCGCACCTTGGGTGACAGCTTCTTTTAATAAGAAATAATGAGAAAAGCTAAAAACTTCATCTGGTAATATGATGCCGGGCTTTATCCCTTTATGAATAAGCTTTTGAAAACTATCCGAACTGATCTGGTCAATTGTAAAGACAGGCCACCATGTGTCCTGTGATGGGAAAAACATGGAAAGGTCATTAATACTCTGAACTTCGGTTTTTGTTTGTTCAGCTTTAATTTCACAATGATAATATTGACGATAGAACTGCTGCAAAGTGCCATCTGGATATTGGCTAGATGCAATAATAATTCCACAAATATTAAGAAGATTAGACATTAAGTAATCTCCTCTTCAGGTGGAATCTGAATAATTTTATATTCGACTTCAAGCCGCAAAGTCATAATTTCTTTTAGCTTTTTAATAAATTCAGGGTCTTCTTCAGTTTTTTGCTTGCGAATAACAATGCTGTATATCGTTTCTAGATCATCATCAGCAAACTGGAAAACAATTTCTTGGGGATGATGCTGGCTCAAAATTTTAATCATTTCATTTTGAGTGGTTTTCCATACATCATCGCCTAACATTTCTTTAATTAAGCTTCGGTTGAGAATTCTAATTTCAAAGACTTCATAGTCCTGTATGTGATGATGATCAAGAAGCTTAAAGAAACTACGTTGAAAATACTTGAGTGCACTAAGCGGGAAAATATCACGGCGATAATTTCGATCATAACTCTGTATATCACGATATTTTTGAACGTTAATTTCAATATTGTGGCGTACAGCACTCAGGAAAAGTGGAATAAGGGGAATAATAAAAAGTAAAAGGAGCTGACGTTCAATATGTGTTTGCCCCCCTAGGTCGAGTAGAAAATATACTGCAACACCTACGAAAGCGATTAAACCAACAATTAAAGATGCGCCGACTTCTAAAAAAGCACCAGAAATTAAGAGAATAAGAATAAAAATCCAGCTTCCTCTAAAACTTACAGGCAACCACTCATATGCCACCATTCCCATAAAGAGGTGAGCTGCGATAATCCATAAGACGAGTGTTCTTCCTGGGTTCTTTTGTTGCATGTGCGCTCTGGCTACCTTTTTTGTAATGTTAATTTTTATACTTTTTTAATGAACTGTGATGTTTTTTGAATTTATTGTTGTGTTTGTCCTTTTATAAATCCCTTTAGAATTATTTTTAGAGTAAAGTCACAATATAGTCAAATTTCTAGTTTTTTTTTAATCAAAAATAAACACAAAAGACAGAAGTAGCGTCTAAATGTTCTTGAATGTTTCAATTGCTTTAATACGAGTTTCTTTTAAATCAACAATTGGTTTTGGATAATTCAATTGAAGATGAGTTTTAGTTGGGTATGGTTCATGAATCATTTTATTGTCTAGATGAGCTAATTCATTCACCCATTGACGAATATAATCTCCATTTGGGTCAAATTTTTTAGATTGAGCAATAGGGTTAAAAATTCGGAAATAGGGTACAGCATCAGTTCCTGTCGATGCACACCATTGCCAGCCACCATTATTCGCAGCTAAATCACCATCGATTAAATGCTGCATAAACCACTGTTCACCTACTCGCCAATCGATGAGTAAGTTTTTACACAAAAACATAGCGGTAATCATGCGAACACGATTATGCATCCATCCCGTTTTTTGTAGCTGACGCATGCCAGCATCAATAATCGGTATGCCTGTTTGACCATTTTGCCATGCGACCAAATGCTCTTGATTATTTTCCCACTTAATATTTTGAGTATTTTTCTTAAAAGGATAGTGTTTAGAAACATGCGGGAAATCAAATGAAATATGTTGATAAAATTCGCGCCAAAGAAGCTCATCTAACCATGTTTGCTGGCCTTCGTTTGTCAGATGAAAGTTGCCATGTTCGGCTCGAAAAAGGGCTTGTAAACATTGACGGATAGATAAAATTCCAAGATTTAAATAGGGAGAAAGTTGGCTAGTTCCTTTTACATTTGGAAAGTCACGTTCTAATTTATAAGTAGATAAATGATCTTCAATAAATAAATCGAGCTTATCCAGAGCAAAATCTTCTCCAGTAGGCCATAAGTCTTGTTGCTCTTTCGAAATTGATGAGTCAAAAAAAGCTTCAACATCTTCTAGATCTAAACTTTTTATATTTGAAAAAGACTGCGGATAGGCATTTTGTTTCTCAGGAATTGGATAGCACTGAGGCAAACCACTTATATCTAGTTTTGAATAACATGCTTTTTTAAATGCGCTAAAAACTTGATACGGTTGCTGTGACTGATTGCGAATGGAACGTAAAGGGAAAATCGTGCGGTCATGAAATAAAAAAAGCTCTTTACTCTGCTGATTTAAAGCTTGTTGTACAGTTTTATCTCTTTTCAACTCATTCACGCCTACTTCTATATTTGAGTAAACATTTTCGATATGCAGTTGTTGAGCGAGCTTAGAAATATAGTCTGCAATATCTTTCCAGTAGGGAATGACTTGAATGATAAGTGGAATATTAAGCTGTTCTAATTCTTTTTTAAGTTGTTGAAGCTGACGTAAATAGAAATTAATTTTTATAGGCGCATCGTGATGTATTTTCCACTGTTCAGGCGACAAAATAATTAACCCAATCGAAGGGCCTTGCTGGCAGGCATGCCATAATGCAGCATGATCCCGAACTCTCAAATCCTGACGAAACCAAATAAGCTGATTTACGTTTGACATGAAAGATACCCTTATAAAGTTGAGTGAGTTAGAGGTTTGTTATCCAGATATTATATAAAAATAAATACATAAAAAAAGCAAAGCCGAAGCTTTGCTCTTATCATCTTTAAAGATGAATTAGTGGTGATGACCACCAGCACCGTGTACGTGACCGTGATCTAATTCTTCTTCAGAAGCTTCACGGATTTCTACGATTTCAACTTCAAAAGTTAAATCTTGACCAGCAAGTGGGAAGTTAGCATCAACAACAATGTTGTCGCCTTCAACCGCTTTAACAGTTACGATCTGAACGCCGTCATCTGTTTGCGCTTGGAATTGCATACCAGGTTGAATGTTCTCAACACCTTGGAACATTTGAGCTGGAACTTCTTGAACTAGGTCTGGGTTGTATTCGCCATAACCTTCAGCTGCTGGTACATTAACAGTAAATTTTTCACCAACAGTTTTACCTGTTAATGCATTTTCTAAACCAGGAATGATATTGCCTGCACCGTGCAAATAGGCAAGTGGTTCACCTTGAGATTGATCAAGTGTTTCACCCTCAGCGTTTGTTAATTTGTAGTGGAATGAAACCACGTGGTTATTTGCAATAGCAGTCATGTTTTTGATCCATTCAATCAATTAAAGCGTACATCATAAAGTGAAAAATAAATTTTGTAGACTACAAAATTTGAATCTTTAACACTTTTATATAATGCGTTTTTATCTAAATAGGGATGAACTTAAAAAATTCAACTCAATATAGTTTAATTTTTGGACGTACACGTCTTGTAAGTAAATCTTTCATTGTGAGTAGTCCAGCCTGTGTGTACCCGTGAATCGTTGCTTGATGTAAACGATATAAAGAGACATACATGGTTTTGGCAATATAGCCTTGCACACTTACATCGCCAAGTAATTCTCCAACTGCTTTATTACGGCTTAAAGATACAAGCGAACCTTTGTCGTTAAAGCTAAACATGGGTTGTGAACGATTGTTTAGGCGAGCAGCCATAGCATCGACTAAAAAGCTCGCTTGTTGGCTTGCAACTTGAGCACGTGGTCCAAGTGGGGGATGTCTTGCATCAAGTTGGCAACGGGCGCAATCACCAAACGCAAACACATTTGGATCGGAATAGGTTTGTAATGTTGCGTAGACCATGAGGCGGTTAATATTATCGCGTTCAAAATCTGTAAAGCTTTCTAAAACTTTAGGTGCTTTTACACCAGCAGCCCAGACAGTAATATCACTTTTTAATTGATCACCATTACTAAAATAGATGGAATGCTTATCAATTTTTTCAACGCGATGTTTGGTTAAAACTTCAATGCCCATTTTTTTGAGCTGTTTTGCACTATGCTCAGCCGTTTTTTCACTTAGAGCAGGTAAAATGCGCTCAGAAGCCTCAATTAGGGTAATTTTAACTTGGTTTGGGTGAATCTTTTTTAAACCATATCGATAAAAGTTTTTAGTCGTTTCAATTAACTCGGCAGCAAGTTCTACACCTGTTGCACCTGCACCAACGATTCCAATATTTAAAGTCCGCTGATTTGGCTGATTTTGAGCTTCAATATACAGATGTAATAAATCTTGCTGGAAAATATCAGCTTGTTTTCTGCTGTCGAGGAAATGACAGTTTTCACGTACGCCTGCTGTATTAAAGTCATTTGACACAGAACCGAGCGCTAAAATAAGCGTGTCATAACTCAGCTCTTGTAGATGAGTTTGTTGATCCTTAGAAACTTGAGGGGGAATTAACTCAATTATTTTTTTATCTTTATTAACTCCAACTAATGTTCCAAGCACAAATTCATAGTGATGCTTTTCTGCATGGGCAAAATAGTTAGTTTGTTCTTCGTGTGGATTTAAAGATCCGGCAGCAATTTCATGAAGTAAAGGTTTCCATATATGCGTCAGGTTTTGGTCAATTAACGTAATCTTCGCTTTATGAGTTTTCCCAAAAGTTTCACCGAGTTGTGTCGCAAGCTCTAAGCCTCCAGCACCACCACCAACAATTACAATATGATGTAAATTTTGGGTCATTTTATCACCTAATTATTTTTCTATAAAAAAAAGATGGCTGAATTATGCCATCTTTTATTTATAAAATTTATTGTGCATCTGTGCACAATTTGATGTTTTTAGTGCGAATCTAAAGGGTAGAGTTTTGCGGCACTATGTTCACTCGATGAAAAAATAGAGAAGAGGCTAGAAAACCACATCATGATTCTTTGGAAAATATTAGCTTCTTCAATATGTACGTTATCTTCAATTTGAAGACTACGGATCAGCTGGTTGTTTTGATAAATAGATACTGTTGCCAAACTCATGACTTTCATTAATGGCGCGGTTAATTGTTTTTCATTTAGTTCAATATTTACATGTGTTTGAGTCTTTTCGAGTGGCGCAATCACTTTTGGCTGTAAATTGCTATCAAGTACTTGAATGCGTTGAGTCACATTGTCAAAAGTATTTAAGTCAATTGGTGCTGGGTCTGCATATAGCGACGTCGTTACAATCGTCGGCTGCTTTGTTGCGACCTTAAACATTTTTAAAGTCGATTTTACAACAGGCAGTTCGGCAATTAATTTCTGCTCAGGAATAATGACTTCATCGCGTGTGTAAGCATAAGCAAGGTTCATTAACTTATCTGCAATCTCAGCTCGTTTTACCGCACTTGGTGTACCTAAAACGATTACTAATAAACGTCTTTGAGCTAAGTCAGATGAAAATGAAGGACGTGAAGCTGTTAATGCCAAATTATAACCAGCGGCTTTAGTGTAACCAGTTTTTAGACCGTCAACAGATGGGTCATATTTCAATGCAAGGTTGGTCGCATGATGGAAGCGTTGGTTGTAGCTAAAGCTTGGCATTTTTGAATAATGTAAATATTCAGGAGTTTGTTTAATTAAAGCCTGACCTAATAAACTTAAATCATGAGCCGTAGTGTAATGATCAGGCATCGTAATCCCGGGAGGATTACTAAAATGAGTATCTTTCATACCCAAAGCTTGAGCTTCCTGATTCATACGTTGTACAAAGTGAGGAACATCACCAGAAATTTTTTCAGCTAAAGTCACGGCTGCATCATTCGCAGACATCACAATTAAACCTGCCAATAGCTGATCAACTGAAATTTGTTCACCAGCTTTAAGATACATTTGTGATTCATCCCACTGCACGACACTTACTACCGGTGTTGCAGTAATGATTTCTTCTTTTTTCAGCTTTCCAGCTTTAATCTCTTTTAAGGCAATATAAGCAACCATCATTTTGGTTAAAGATGCTGGTGCGCGCTGCACATGGCTATTGTGCTCAGCAATAATTTGACCCGATTGAGTATCTACAATAGTCCATGCGGCGGCCTCAACACTTTCAGGTGCAATATTGAGTAACGCAGCATTGGTTAGGGTAGTGCAGAAAATACTGAAGAGGGTAAAAAGAGATAGAAAAAATTTCACGGATGACCTTAACTTTTACTGGCAAATACGGGACACAGATGCAAAGCATGCTATGCCTTTTTTTAATTGAAGGCTAGTGGAAATTGTTGCCAAAAAATACATGTACGCAAGACGATACAAAAAAGTGATAATCTAATGTGAAGCCGTTCTTATTTTTAAATTGAAGAATTTATGTTGCATTATCAAATTGAGTTCGATGATTACAAACAACACCTTGTTCACGTGACAATTCGTTTTTTAGCCAATCCGAATCAGGAACTTTGGCTACCAACGTGGATTCCGGGTAGTTATCTAATTCGAGAGTTTTCAAAACATATTGAATCCGTTAAAGCTTATGATGAAGCTGGACGTATGCTGGACATTAAAAAAACGAGCAAGAATCGCTGGCGTTTATTTAATACAGATCACGAATTAATGACGATTGAATATGATGTCTATGCATATGATTTGTCTGTACGTGGCGCATATGTAGACCAGACGCGTCTATATATTAATCCAGCGTGTGTATGTTTGGCTTTGGAAGGTCAAGAACAGTCTGCTTGTGAAGTCGAAGTTTTCTTGCCAGATGAGTTAAAGCATTTTCAGTTAGCAACCGGCTTAGCTTCAAAAAGTTTAGTCAAAGGGCGCTTTACTTTAAAAGCCGATCATTATGATCAATTGATTGATAGTCCATTTGAACTGGCTGATCAAACGCGCTTTGGCTTCGAAACACATGGCATTGAACATGAGTTTGTAATTTCTGGCCCACAAAATGCCAATGTTGATCGCTTAAAAGCCGATATTGAAAAAATTTGTGCAGCTGAAATAAATATGTTTGGTTCAGCGCCATTTAAAAACTATACCTTTATGACGATGGCAACAGGGAATAGTTATGGTGGATTAGAACATTGCAATAGTACAAGTCTGATTACACCACGCGATGATTTGCCAAAATCGAATGAACCAACTGAACCTTCTAAAGATTATCAACGCTTTTTAGGCTTATGTAGTCATGAATATTTTCATTCATGGTTAGTAAAGTTTATCCGTCCTGAAAACTTTGCAAATTATAATTTGCACCAAGAAGGCTACACTTCTTTATTGTGGATATTTGAAGGTTTTACTTCATATTACGATGACCTGATTTTATTGCGTAGTGGTGTAATTTCTCAGAAGTCTTATCTTGATTTACTCAAAGCACAAATTGATCGCTATTTGCAAAACCCAGGTCGTTTTGTTCAAACAGTGGCCGAATCAAGTTTTGATGCTTGGATTAAATTTTATCGTCAAGATGAAAACTCAAATAATGCGGGTACCAGTTATTACAATAAAGGTGCTTTGGTTGCATTGTGCCTAGATTTAGGTTTACGCCTACGTGGTTCTAGTCTTGATGCTTTAATGCGCCGGTTATATGAAAATACTCAAAATGGTATGCAAGTAAATGAGCGAACCATTTTTGATTTATGTAAAGAACTGACGGGTGATAACTGGATTGAACAGATTAATCATTTGATTAACACGACTGATGAATTACCACTTGATCAGTTGCTTCCTGAATTTGGCTTAAGCTATAGAGTTAAAACTGACAAATCTTTGCCATTAGGCTTGAAACTTGTCGATAAGCCAGAAGGCGTACTCGTGCAAAGTGCTCGCCGTGAGAGCGCTGGAGCAAAAGCAGGTATTTCTGCCAATGATGTGATTATTGCAATTGATGGTTTAAAAGCATCCACTAAGCTTATCGAGAAGTATGCAAAACAGGGTGGCTCTTATACTATATTTGCTTTCCGTCGTGATGAGTTAATATCTTTTGCAGTCGATTGTGCTACAACTGATTTAACCGAAGTTGAACTTGTCGTTGAAGATCAAGCTAAAACTGAAAAATGGTTAAAAGCATAGATTAAAGCTAAATAGTTTATAAAAAACCGATGTTTTGCACATCGGTTTTTACTTTTAAGTACGTCCAAATGGTGAAATCCGTTTTACCTTTGAGTTTATTTTGAATGAAAAGTATAATAATTGTCAGAACACTGAAAGATATCTCATGTAAGTTAATCATGTTTAATGCCTGAAAAGTGATCTGAATGTGCGTATTACAATGACTTAGATATCAGAAAATTATCTATACATTTGAATTATGTATTATTTCGCTACGAAATGTCGTTATCACTGGATATTTCGTTGACTGGAAGGCAATGAGAGCCGATACTCTCAGGGTTTTATTTAAGCATATCGGTTCGTAGGCACTGGGCCAAAAGCTCGGTCCTCAACACTCAATCAAACGGAAGGGGCTATATATGGCTGGTGAAAAGTCAACTATTATTTACACACTGACTGACGAGGCGCCACTATTGGCGACCTATTCGCTACTGCCGATCATTGAGACCTTTACTAAGCCAGCTGGCATCGAGATTATTAAAAGTGACATCTCTGTAGCTGCACGTGTGCTCGCAGAATTCACTGAATACCTAAGTGAAGAGCAAAAGGTATCCGACAACCTTGCAGAGCTAGGTCGTCTTACACAAGATCCAGATACTAACATTATCAAACTCCCGAATATCAGTGCGTCTGTTGCGCAATTAACTGCATGTATCAAAGAGCTTCAATCAAAAGGTTATGCAATTCCTGATTATCCGGAAAATCCTGCAACCGAAGAAGAAAAATCAATCAAAGCTCGTTATGGCAAGTGCCTTGGTTCAGCAGTAAACCCTGTCCTTCGTGAAGGTAACTCTGACCGTCGTGCTCCAGCAGCAGTTAAAAATTACGCAAAAAAACACCCTCATTCAATGAGCGAGTGGAAACAGTGGTCACAAACTCATGTTTCACATATGGAAGAAGGTGACTTCTACCATGGTGAAAAATCAATGACACTTGATCGCGCACGTAATGTGAAAATGGAACTTATCACAAACAGTGGTAAGAGCATTGTTCTTAAGCCAAAAGTTGCGCTACAAGACGGCGAAATCATTGATTCAATGTTCATGAGCAAGAAAGCACTTTGTGATTTCTATGAAAAAGAACTTGATGATTGTAAAGAAGCGGGTATTTTGTTCTCGCTACACGTAAAAGCGACAATGATGAAAGTTTCACACCCGATCGTTTTCGGTCACTGTGTGAAAATCTATTACAAAGAAGCTTTCGAAAAACACGGTAAGTTATTTGACGAATTAGGTATTAACGTCAATAACGGTATGGCTGGGTTATACGAGAAAATCGAAACTCTTCCAACATCATTACGTGAAGAAATCATTGAAGATTTACATGCTTGTCAAGAACACCGTCCTGCACTTGCAATGGTTGACTCGGCAAAAGGCATCACAAACTTCCACTCACCAAACGACATCATCGTTGACGCTTCTATGCCAGCTATGATCCGTGCTGGTGGTAAAATGTGGGGTGCTGATGGTAAGCAATATGATGCTAAAGCTGTTATGCCTGAATCAACATTTGCTCGTATTTACCAAGAAATGATCAACTTCTGTAAGTGGCATGGTAACTTCGATCCGAAGACTATGGGTACTGTACCGAACGTTGGTTTGATGGCTCAAAAAGCTGAAGAATACGGTTCTCACGACAAGACTTTTGAAATTTCAGAAGCTGGTATTGCAAACATTACCGATCTTGACACTGGTGAAGTGTTATTGACTCAAAATGTTGAAGAAGGCGATATCTGGCGCATGTGTCAGGTTAAAGATGCTCCGATTCGTGACTGGGTAAAACTTGCAGTAACTCGTGCACGTAACTCAGGCATGCCTGCGATCTTCTGGCTTGACCCGTACCGTCCACACGAAAATGAATTGATCAAGAAAGTACAAAAGTACTTAAAAGATCATGACACGAATGGCTTGGATATTGAGATCATGTCTCAAGTTCGTGCAATGCGTTACACACTTGAGCGTGTAGTACGTGGTCTAGATACTATTTCTGTGACTGGTAACATCTTACGTGACTACTTAACAGACTTGTTCCCAATTATGGAACTTGGTACTTCTGCGAAAATGTTGTCTATCGTTCCGCTTATGGCGGGTGGTGGTATGTACGAAACTGGTGCGGGTGGTTCAGCGCCAAAACACGTACAGCAACTTGTTGAAGAAAACCACTTGCGTTGGGATTCGCTTGGTGAGTTCCTTGCTTTAGCAGCTTCTTTAGAAGAAATGGGTATTAAAGAAAATAATGCTCGTGCTAAGTTACTTGCGAAGACGCTTGATGAAGCGACTGACAAGTTACTTGACAATGCTAAGTCACCATCACGCCGTACGGGTGAGATTGACAACCGTGGTAGCCATTTCTACTTATCACTTTACTGGGCTCAAGCGCTTGCTGCACAGGACGAAGATGCTGAGTTGAAAGCTAAATTTGCTCCTCTTGCAAAAACTTTAGCTGAAGAAGAACCGAAGATTGTTGCTGAACTTGCTCAAGTGCAAGGTAAACCTGCCGACATCGGTGGTTACTATGCAATTGATAAAGCAAAAGTAGATGCTGTAATGCGTCCAAGTGCTACATTCAATGCAGCTCTTGCAACTGTTGAGGCTTAATTACTAATTCGTTAGTAAATAACTTAAGGGCCGGTGCATATGCACCGGCTTTTTTATTTTTAGAAAAATAAAGGGCATTAAAAAAGCCCACTGATGTGAGCTTTTAAAAGTTTAAATCTTATCGACTATTACGGCCACGACCACGTGGTGCTTTAGCATTTGGACGAGTTGTACCATTGGTTTTACGACGAGGTTTTTCACCTTCATCCATTTGCCAAATACGTTTCGTACCAGACTTTTTCGTAGAACCGTCTTTATTCTTACGAACCATTGGTTTTCCGCCAGTACCACCTGGTTTTTTCACATATGAACGTGAACGATAAGGTTCTTCAGCTGGAACATCTTTAAAGTCAGGGTAAAGCAAAGGCTCAATTTCTTTAACATCACCAGGTTTTAAACCGAGTTGAACTAAATCAATTGAACCAATTTTAGTACGAATTAAACGTAAAGTTGGAAAACCTACCGCAGAAGTCATACGACGAACTTGACGGTTACGGCCTTCACAAATTGAAATTTCGATCCAAGATGTTGGAATATTTGCACGAAAACGTACAGGCGGGTTACGTTCCCATAACCATTCAGGTTCACTGACTTTAATGGCTGTCGCAGGAAGCGTCATACCATCGTTAAGTTCTACACCTTTACGAAGCTGCTCAAGCGCTTCTTCAGTTACATCGCCATCAACTTGAACTAAATACGTTTTGTATTTTTTATTTGCAGGGTTAGTAATGAACTGATTCAGACCACCATGATCAGTTAAAAAAACTAAACCCTCAGAGTCCATATCAAGACGGCCTGCCAAACGCAAAGTCGGGTCATCAACAAAGTCAGAGACGGTCATATGCGCTTCGTCTTTACGAAACTGGGAGAGAACGTCATATGGTTTGTTGAGAATGACAATTTTCATAAAAAATGACTTCTTCTTTCAAATAACTAGAGAAAACATTGAGGTTTATTTAAGTGAGAAATCTTATTATTTCTCATATAAATCCCAAAAATGATTAATTTCAATTAAGCTATTATGCGTTAAGAAGAGTTGAAAGTATTGTGTATCGATAATTATTTTTAGTTAATTAAGTATTATAAAAGGGAGAATTCACATAATGGGTTATCAGAAGATCGTGGTTCCTGCAGATGGCGACAAAATTAAAGTAAATGCAGACCTGTCACTGAATGTACCAAATCATCCAATTATTCCTTTCATTGAAGGTGATGGTATTGGTGTGGATATTACACCAACCATGAAAGCAGTCGTAGATGCTGCTATTTTAAAAGCTTACGGAGGCAAGCGCTCAATAGAATGGATGGAAGTGTATTGCGGTGAAAAAGCCAATAAAATTTATGGCAGCTATATGCCGGAAGAAACTTTTGAAGCACTTCGTGAGTTCGTTGTCTCAATCAAAGGTCCTTTAACCACGCCCGTTGGCGGCGGTATTCGTTCATTAAACGTTGCCTTACGCCAAGAATTAGATTTATATGTTTGTGTACGTCCAGTGCGTTGGTTTGAAGGCGTACCTTCACCAGTTCAACACCCAGAATTAACGGACATGGTCATTTTCCGTGAGAATTCGGAAGATATCTATGCAGGGATTGAATGGAAAGCCGATTCTGAAGAGGCTAAGAAAGTCATTAGATTCCTTCAAGAAGAAATGGGTGTGACAAAAATCCGTTTCCCAGAAGGCTGCGGTATTGGAATTAAACCTGTATCGAAAGAAGGTTCACAGCGTTTAGTACGCAAAGCCATTCAGTTTGCAATCGAAAATGATAAGCCTTCGGTGACGCTTGTTCACAAGGGTAATATCATGAAATATACCGAAGGGGCGTTCAAAGAGTGGGGCTATGAGCTGGCTCTAGATCGTTTTGGTGGAGAACTGATTGATGGCGGCCCATGGGTTAAAATTAAAAACCCAAGAACTGGTAAAGACATCATCATTAAAGATGTGATTGCAGATGCTTTCTTACAACAAATTTTAATGCGCCCAGCTGATTACTCTGTTATCGCAACCCTTAATTTAAATGGTGACTATATTTCCGATGCGCTCGCAGCAGAAGTAGGCGGCATTGGTATTGCACCGGGTGCAAATATTGGTGGTGCAATTGCAGTTTATGAAGCAACTCATGGCACTGCACCTAAATATGCTGGTCAAGATAAAGTAAACCCAGGTTCTATTATTTTGTCTGCGGAAATGATGCTACGTGATATGGGCTGGACAGAAGCTGCTAATCTGATCATTAAAGGAATTTCAGGAGCGATTGCCGCTAAAACCGTAACTTACGATTTTGAGCGTTTAATGCCGGGTGCAACCTTGTTACGTTGTTCTGAATTTGGTGATGCGATTATAAAACATATGGGAGAGTAATCTTCTATAAAAAAGCCCTCGGTTGAGGGCTTTTTTTATTGCAAAAATTCAGGGTGCTTAGTGGTCTTCGTGATACCGACTTTCTTTTGATAACTCTGATCTAGGGCCTGAATAAAAAGAACAAAGGCAATTAAAAATAGCGGGAAGAACAGAGATTTCATGATTCGGTTTCTCCGAGAGTTGAGATGTAAGTAGGACGTACAGGAAGTAAAAGGCAAACTGCAAAGAGTAGAACGATTCCACCCAAAAGAAAGAGATGTGCATAAGACCAATGCAAATGATGCAAAGTACTAATGACGACACCACCTAAAAGCTGAGTGCTAGCAAACCCAATCGTGGCCAGACTCCATAGCTTTTGATAACGCTGTTCATAAATTTGTAGCAGACTATAAGAGCTAATAAATACCGTTGCGGGAGTCAGCAATCCTGTAAGAAGGGAAGATAAAGCGAGCAAAGAAGTGGCCTGGGAAAAGAAAGGTAAAACAACAGCTAGACAGTAAATGGCATATAACCATTTAATGGTGTGTAAATATCCTATTATTCTGCTTAAGCAATAAGCGACAAATGCACCAATGCAGCTCCCTGAACCATAGAGAACCCAAAATAAATTCCTTTGCTCTAATGAAAAATGCAAAGTTCCAGATAAATAATCCATCCAGAATAGAGAGTGAGGAATATAAGCAAAGGCACTGCACATATAGGCAATAATAATGACAAGACCTAAACGTGATTTTTGTGAGGCTTGCAGGTTTGTAGAATACGGCTTAATCATCTGAGCCGTATTACGACTTAATAATTGATAAAGCAGTACGCTTCCTAATATGGAGATGCCCGCAAAAATATCCCAAACATAATGCACAGGTATATTTTTAAGTACAGGAATAATAATGGTGGCAGATAACACACCCACGCCAATCCCGCTAAATCCTAAGAAATTAACTTTCAATCTTTGCGTGGTGGGAATGTATTTCATGGCAAAGCTCGGGGCTAAAATCATAAGTAAGCCGCCAGCAATACCAGAAACCGTACGCCAGAAAATGAACCATGCCAGAGGCATATCCATGAATGAGCAGCATAGGAGGCTGAGGCTACCGGCAATAGTTGAGAGTACGATCATGGATGGGATGTACTTTTCTTTAATACCCAATAACGCCAATAAGGCACCCATGAGATATCCCAATAAATTTGCACTTCCTAAGAAGCTGGCAAAATCATGGGTCCAGTGATATTGCTTAATCATGATGGGCATTAGCGCAGTATAGGAAAATCTGAACACTCCAATACCCAAACACGTTGCCAAAAAGACAAGTAAGCTCATTCGATAAAACGTAGACATGAGAAGACTCTCAATTTTTTATTATTAAAAGCTAGTTTTGTGATCATTAAAAATGATTTAATAAGATGGTAGTTATCTTGTTTTGAGATAGTGTAATGTTATTAAAGTCACTAGAGTTTTTCTTGGCGGTCGCAGAGAGTGGAAGTTTTTCATTGGCTGCACAAAAAATGTATACCGTTCAATCGAATATCACGAGCCATATAAAAAAACTTGAAGAAGAGTTGGGGGTGATTTTATTAAATCGCCATAACCCAGTGACGCTAACCAATGCAGGACAACAGCTACATAGTTATGCCGTTCAAATGCTTGCACTACACCATAAAGCTAAAAAAATCTTTCAAGAAGGTGGAGTTGATCCTGCTGAATCAATCCGGCTTGGAAGTATGGAGACCACTGCTGCGATACGTTTGCCACAGTTGCTCAATCAATGTATGCAGCAATATCCTACTTTACCCATTGAGCTCCAAACTCATCCGACACGTTATTTATTAAATGCTGTACATCAGGGTGAATTGGACTGTGCTTTTGTAGCATCTAAACATTCCATTCCTGAGTTATATAGTTTTCCTGTGTGGCATGAAGAGCTGGTTCTGGTTTGCCCTAAGCAACAAGAGAGCTTTCCAGACATGGCGACCCTTGCAAAAACCAGATTTATTGCATTTCGGCAAGGTTGCTCATATCGACATGCAATAGAGCTTTTCTTGAATGACTTTAGTATTCCACCTTCGCAAATTATGGAAATGGGAAGTCTGGACGGTATTGTGAGTTGTGTAGAATTGGGTGTTGGTTTTGCTTTATTACCTAAGTCTTATCTGGCAAAAGTTGCGGATAAAGTGTCCGTCAATTGTTTTGGACTAAATACGGAGTCTGCTTTTTTCACTACATATTTAGTTGCCCAGTTACCCGAAACATGGGGAACCAATTTAAAGCAATTTATTTATTTTATTGAGCAACAATTTGAATTAAAGGTTGCTTAGGTGGAGGCTGATTTTTATACATAAATATCTTACGTAATTTATAAATTAAAAGTGATATATATGTATTTAAAAGTCATTTTATATTCTCACGCAGGTTTGTAATCATCTTGATGCTATAAAATTGTTGAAAAGGGTAGTTTATATAGGCCGGCTATGGTCAAATATGCCCCCTTGAAAGATGACACAAGCAATAATTTGGAGTTTGGGAATGAATATACCCTTAATCATCAATATTGTGGTTTTTGTCGGGTTAATATTTTTACTCGCCCAAACACGTAAAACGGACTGGAGCTTATCGAAAAAAGTTCTGGCTGGCTTAATTCTAGGTGTGGTGTTTGGCTTAGGACTACATTTGATTTATGGCGGTGGCCATCCGATTCTTGCTGAATCTATTAGCTGGTTTAATATCGTTGGAAATGGCTATGTAAAACTTTTACAAATGGTCGTCATGCCTTTGGTATTTGTGTCTATTTTGGGAGCTGTTGCAAAATTACACCAAGCATCGTCTTTAGGCAAAATCAGTTTTTACACGATTGGTACTTTACTATTTACAACGCTGATTGCTGCACTCGTAGGGGTATTTGTTACTAACCTGTTTGGCTTAACTGCAAAAGGCTTGGTGCAAGGTGCTGCTGAAACTGCACGCTTAACTGCCATTAATACAGATTATGTAGGCAAAGTTACCGATTTAAGTGTGCCGCAATTTATTCTTTCCTTTATTCCAAGTAATCCATTTGCTGAATTAACTGGTGCCAACCCAACTTCAATTATTAGTGTGGTTATCTTTGCCGTGTTCTTAGGTATAGCAGCACTCAACCTAATGAAAGATGATGAAGAAAAAGGTCAGCGTATTTTAACTGCAATCCAGACTTTACAGTCTTGGGTAATGAAGCTTGTTCGTTTAGTGATGACGCTTACTCCTTATGGTGTTTTTGCGCTCATGACTAAAGTTGTGGCAAGTTCTAACGTAGCAGATATCTTAAACTTAGGCGGTTTCTTGGTGGCGTCTTATTTAGGCTTGGCGATTATGTTTGTCGTACATGCCATTATTTTGACGCTTACCGGTGTTTCTCCACTTAAATTCTTTAAGAAAGTTGCTCCAGTTTTAACGTTTGCATTTACCAGCCGTTCAAGTGCTGCCAGCATTCCACTAAGTATCGAAGCGCAAACTCGTCGTTTAGGTATTCCTGAATCTATTGCAAGTTTCTCTGCTTCTTTTGGTGCGACAATTGGCCAAAATGGCTGTGCGGGTTTGTATCCAGCAATGCTAGCGGTAATGGTTGCGCCAACGATGGGAATTAACACGCTAGACCCAATGTGGATTGCATCGTTAGTCGGTATTGTGACTTTAAGTTCAATTGGGGTGGCTGGAGTAGGTGGTGGTGCGACTTTTGCTGCACTGATCGTACTTCCTGCAATGGGCTTACCTGTAACTTTGGTTGCGCTTCTTATTTCAATTGAACCATTAATTGATATGGGACGTACTGCGTTAAACGTAAATGGTTCAATGACTGCGGGTGTCGTTACCAGTCAATTTATGGGCCAGACAGATAAAGAAATATTAAACAGTGAAGATGAAATTGAACTAACACATCACTAATAAACTGTAAGAGACGACTCAATCTCATTGGATTGGGTCGTTTTTTTATGTGTGAATGATTGCTGTAATGCTAATTTTTAAAAATCTGTGTCTGTTTATATTTAAAAAAATTGAAGACAATGAATTAATTTAAAAGAGTTGAATATCATGAAAATGTATCAAGTCGATGCTTTTACAAAAGAGTTATTTCGTGGAAATCCGGCTGCTGTGGTTGTTGAAAAAGAATGGCTAGATGCAGATTTAATGCAGAAGATAGCATTTGAAAATAACTTGTCTGAAACTGCTTTTGTCAAAATCATAGACTCTGAAAATTATGAAATCCGTTGGTTTACTCCAACAGTTGAAGCTGATTTTTGTGGGCATGCCACTCTTGCTAGTGCTTTTGTAATATTTAAAGATTTTACTAAGAAAAAGACGATTAATTTTCATGTACGAAACTTAGGGCTTTTTATAGTTCATCAAGATGAAGACGGCAAAATTAGAATGAATTTTCCAATTTGTAAAGCTCATCAAGTTGAAGATTATCCGCCTATTTTACGTCAAGCTTTAAGCAAACCTTTTAAAGCGGTTTATCAAAATCCTTACGCTTACGTCATTGAATATGAGTCAGTTCAAGATGTATTAGATGAAAAACCAGACATGAATTTGCTAAAAAAATTAGGTAAGTTACGTACTGCTGTTACAGCAAATGATGTGGATGTTGCAATAACATCAAAAACAGACCAGCAATATGATTGTGTCTCTCGCTATTTTGCACCTGTCGCGGGTATTGATGAAGACCCTGTAACAGGTTCAATTCATACTGCAATAGCGCCGTTATGGGCAGAAAAGCTTGGGAAAAATAATATTGTGGCTTATCAGGCTTCTAGCCGCGGAGGCATTTTATATTGCAATATTCTGTCTGAAGAACGTATTGAAATTTCAGGATATGGGAAACTTTATATGCAAGCTGAAATTTTTCTTTAAAATATAAGGCCGTTTAAATAAACGGCTTTTTTTTCAAAACTTTACTATGAAAGTCAGCTTAAATTTCCTACTATAGTCCCACAACTATTGATTTTTTATTATTCAAATTAATTGGTATTTATATGTTTATGCAGTTTAAACAACTGACTCTCTCCCTATGTATCCTTAGTTTAAGTGCTGCGTCTTGGGCACAAACCACACTAGTAAAAAGCAAGCAAAATATTGAGGAATATAAATTAGATAATGGTTTTCGGATTGTACTTGCACCGAATGACAAAGAAAATAAAATCTTTATTAATACCATTTATTTAACAGGTTCATTAAATGATCCGCAAGGCAAAAGCGGTTTAGCTCACTTGCTTGAACACTTGGCTTTTAAGGGGACAAAGAATGTTAAAGGGGAAGAATTCCAGCGTCGTTTAGATCAATATACGTTAATGACGAATGCGAGTACGGATTATTATTCAACCAAATATACCAATATTGTTCGTCCAGAAAAAACTGCACTCAATGAAGTGTTGTACCTTGAATCTGAGCGTATGGATAAATTGGTTTTACAAGAAAAATTTGTTCCTTCTGAAATTGAAATCGTAAAGCGTGAACGTGAAGTTCGTATGGATCAGCCTTTTGCTGTTTTAATGGACCAAATGTGGAAATCGGCTTATGGCAATCAATATTTAGGTCGTTTACCGATTGGTGATTTGCCTGAGCTTAAATCTATTAAAATGCCTGAGCTAGACCGTTTTTATCGTAGCTGGTATGCACCGAATAATGCAGTCATGGTTGTTTCAGGTAAATTCGATAAAACAGATGTCTTAAAAACAATTGATCAATATTTTAGTCCAATCGCGGCACGTGAAGTTCCTAAGGCTGTACAGATTCCTGTACTCGACTCCACAAAAATAAAAAATCGTCAGTTTGTGGTGAAAAAGGGGAGCGATCTCGCTAAATTCCATATCTATATGAATGGTAAAAACACCAAAATCCAGCCGACATTAGCGTTAGCTCCTTTGTTATATACCATGCAACCAAGTGGTCATTTATATCAGAACATGGTTGAAACTGGCATTACCACAAATGTTGATGCCAGCACGTGGTTAGACCAAGATTTTAATGTGGTATTTCTAGGCGCTATTTATGCACCAAGTAATGATCCTAAAAAAGTTGAAAGCTCTTTGCTAGCGGGTATTGAGAAAGGTAAGCCTTTTACTGAAGTTGAATTAAATCGTGTTAAGAGTTTAATGAAAACTCAAGGCGACTTAATCACTAAAGATGCGGTAGCACTTGGTTCACGTTTGAGTGATTACACGGTCGCTGGTGGGCAATGGGATCAATATTTTAAAGACCTAGATTCGGTAAAAAACGTTAAGCTAGATGAAGTAAATCAAACTTTAAAACACTTCCTTGTGGCTGAGCATCGTATTGACGGTGATATTTTGCCAACACCTGAAGACCAGAAGAAAGCTCAACAACAAAACTCAAAAGATGCGCCTAAAACCTTAGATCAGGTGGAAGCAAAGGCAGAACCTCTAAAAGACCCGAAAGCCTATCAACAAGAAGTCGCTGAGTTTTTAAAAACTTCAAAACAGTATGTAGAAAGTAATGAGAAAAAGATTATTCGTGGAAAACTGAAAAATGGAATGAAGTATGCCCTATTCCCAGTTGAAACACGTGATGATCGTACTTATGCCACAATTACGATGGATTTCGGAACAGAGAAATCTTTATTTAATAAAGGTACGGTAGTCGATTTAACCTCATACTTATTGCTTCGTGGTTCTGATAAATACAGTTTGCAGGATATTGCTGATAAATCGATTGATGCGGGTGGGGCCGCTTATGCAAGTGCTGACGGCAATGGCATGACCATTAATATTCAGTCTAAATCAGAAAAATTTGATGAGTTTTTCGAGTTTGTTCTGGATGTGATGAAAAATCCAAAATTTGAACAATCTCAATTTGATTTAATTAAATCACAAAGTTTATCAAGCCTTGATCGTCCTTATACCGAGCCAGATGTAGTAGCGGGCTTAACACTTTCACGTTTGCTTGAAGAGTATCAACCGGGCGATTTGCGTTATCACTTTGAACCTGAACTGGCAAAACAGCAATTGAAAAATGCCACTCAAGAACAAGTGAAAGAATTGTACGAGCGTTTCTTTGCAATGAACCATGCTCAAATCGCGATTACGGGCAAGTTTGATGCGAAAAAAATGCAGAAATTACTTAATCAGGAATTTGGTCGTTGGAATGGTAAACAGCCTTATCAAAAAATCTTGATTAATCATGTCGATTTTCCAGCTCAGCAAGTTCATGTTTTATCTGAGCAGCGCGAATTTGGTAGCTACCAAAGCGTGCTTTCACTGCCAGTTGGGAAAAACCATCCAGATGCATCTGCTCTCATTTTGCTTAACTATATTTTAGGTGAGTCTCAAATTTCATCACGTTTGGCTCAAGAGCTTCGTGAGAAAAATGCATTAGTGTATGGTTTTGGAAGTGGGTTGCAACTTGATCGTGATACTAACGTTGGGGCCTTAAGCATTAGCGCTAATTATACTTCGGGTCGCTCAGCGCAGGTTTCTGCCTCAATACATAAAGTGTTGAATGACTTGTTGAAAAATGGTGTGACAGAGCAAGAGCTTGAAGCTGCAAAAGCAGATATCATGAAGAAACGCGTTACAGCATTAGAAGATGAACGTAATATTCATGGAATGTTAAATCTCCAGCTTGAGTCAGGTAAAACATTACAAGACCGTGTAAAACACGATCAAAATCTGACTAAACTGACTGTTGCAGACATAAATACAGTAATTAAAAAGTATATTAAACCTGAACATTTAGTTGAGGTAATGGCTGATCAATATGGTCAGGCAGCAAAAAAATAAAGTCTTCTTTTAAATAAAAAGCCACTCAATTGTGGCTTTTTATTTGGGTTGTTAAATCATTTTAATGATCATGTTTATGCGCGTGAAAATCTTCATTTTTACGGAAACGTAAATAATTTTCGAACTGTTCACAGTACTCATCAAAGTTATCTTCAAGCATCATTTGAAATTGTTGAACAAGATAAGACATGACTTGATCTTTAGCATCACGCATTTCATTGCCATCTTTAAAATTATTTGCCGCTACCCATGTATTAAAACGGGCGCTAGCAAACAACATTGCTGCACTCACTTGACCACGCAGCTCGGCTGGATCTGGTTTTTCACCTTTTGGCGGGCGACAAAAATCATTGGCCTGTTTAATGAATTCATCCGCACGCTCAAAGAAAACCGCATTTAAAGCTTCTTCTTCAGTAACATCTGTTGCATTGATCTTTTGAGACATGACTTATTCCCGCAAAAATAGAGTTGCTTATTATAGGCAAAGCCTTGCGGAAACAAAACCTTTGCCTTAGTCTGTAAATAGCCTAAGTATCGGGAGGTTTAATATGCAAGATGCAATTGCTATTCAAAGTTTAAAAACGGATATCGCTTTATTACGACAGCATATTTTCCCGCCTCAATATTTAGAACATGTGGAAGGGCTGCCAATCTATTATGGTTTACAACAAGAAGTCGAAATCTATTACCAACAATGGCAAGGTCTAATTGAAAGGGCACAAGAACTTTTTCAGCCCTTTATGGAAGATGAATTACCAGATGCCATTCATTTGCCAAGTCATTTAAATTTACCCTTGTTCTTTTTTCATGTAGACCGAATTCGGATTAATAAAACACGTGCGAAAGAGTCTAAAACTTTCCGCGGCGTTGCAAGTCTTATTGAAAAATGCGGGCAGTTCGAAACAGACCAGATTTTTACGATGCAAGAATGGTTGCAGAGTGACGATACTGCTGCACTGGTGGCTCATCGTGAGTTTATCGATTTAAGAACCTATGTATTCCAACATGGCCAAAGTGAATATACCCGTTCACGTTTTTATACTAATGGTATTGTGTTAGGGGTTGAGCCGCATTTTAAATTGGTTGATGCTCGTGATAAGCCAAGAAAGCAACGTAGTGATAGCTATAATGACCCATTAGCAGATAACGGTGTATGGAAAGTATTTGGTAAGTACCGATAAAAAGTCGCTGCACGTTTACAGCGACTTTTTATAAATTACCAGAACGTTTCAGCCTGACTAAAAGTTTGTAAAGCTTTGGCGGACCGCTTTTGTAAGTGAGGTTGTTTGGCTTTTACCCAGCCTAATGCAAACCAGAAAGACGAGTCATTTTCGACAGCTTTATTAAAAATACCTTCAGCAATAAATAAATCGTTATATTGACCTAAAGTATTTTGTACAGGTTGTAGCTGTTTTAAATATTGCTGTACTTTTTTGTCAGAATAAAGACTTGAAATAAACTCAACACAATAACGTAACTGCTTAGCCGTCTTGCGTATTTTGTGTTGTTCAGTGACTTCAAGCTCAGAGAAATGTTCAGCATTGCTGATCACTTTATGATGTAGCTTATCTAAACTCTTTTTAATATGTTTTTTTAACCCACCTGTTTTGTTCTTTGAATCTTCTTCTGAATACGCAAATGCTAATAAATCGAGTAATAGTTTAATCGTGTCCGAAGATGTAAAGAGTATTGAGAGCTCTTTTAATGGCTGTGCCGAAACGGGTAGTAAAAGCTCAGGTGAACCGTGTTGCTTAATGATTGGTAACACTTCTGAGCGAATAGCATCTTCATCACGAGTGTCTCCAAGCTGACGGAAAAGCTCAGCAATTTGTTCTTCCCAAAGAGGATTTACCTCGTTTGACCAGCTAGAAAAATGTTTAAGTGCGCTACGTAAACGGCGCAAACTTACACGTGCCTGATGAATATGTTCAGCTTCGGCAACGCCATCAGCAATTGCAGCCATATTTGGTAAAAATTGTACTAAACAGTTTTCGACAATCTTTTTAAGGACCTGTTCAGCATTAATATCTTTATTTAATGTTAGCGCTTTGGCATGAACAGCGGGTGAAGCCGCTTGCCCCAGCGCTAATAAATTACCACGCTCGGCTTTACTTCTTACATCGAGCCAAAGGGTATAACGATTAATCCATTGCTGTGCAAACTGAATAAGTGTTTTAACTGCGCCTTGTTTAAGTTCAAATTCAACTTCGCAAATTATGCTTTGAGCAGTTGCGGTTTTTACTACACCGTCATCAAGGCAAACTTCAATCGCTGTATTGTCTGCTTCAAATACATGGTAAGTGCGCTGTACATCAGTCTCAAATTGCAAACTTAATTTTTTAGCTTCTTTGCCTAGGGCTGTATTAAGTAAATCAGTCACTACTTTATTGTCTTGATATAACTCAAGGTTTAAATCAGGTTCTTGGTCACATTTGCCTAAAAAAACTTCTTCTTCAACACGGTGTAAATGGCTTTGACCAGCAGCTTTAAATGTTTGGACCCAAAGATCATTTTCTTTACGCAAACGTAGCGCCATGCCATTTTTTGCGAGTAATCGATCGGGGGTGTCGTAATATTTTGCCTGTAGATGAATCTGCTGTGCTTTATGCTTTTTTAAGTATTGTTGAACAGATTTTTTCTTCGATTCAGGTAACTGAAACTTAAGCTCAACTTCAACCATAATGTATCTCCCTGAATCAGTTATTTAAACTATCTTGAATGAGTATAATAGCTTAGTACTAAAAGTAATGGTTTTGATAGAGAAAGTTACAATCAAACATATGACGCCAAGCTTTTATTTCGGTGTACAATCAGGTGACGTTTTGATCAAATAAAAATCAGGAAGATGATCGTGAATGCACCCATAAACTTTAATCATGAAGCTCAGCCAGAGTTTGAATTACCAATTAAAAATTATCAGGAATTTTATCGTTTTTACTTAACCGAACACCGTAACATCATGAGCAGACGCTTACATGTGGTGGGTAGTAGCATTGGTATATACTTTTTTTCTAAAGCCATTCGTAAAAAACAAGCCAAATATGTACTCTATGGTTTGGTAGCGGGTTACGCAAACGCTTGGGTTGGACATTTTGTGTTTGAAAAAAATAAACCTGCGAGTTTTAAACAACCTTTCTATAGCTTTATTTCTGATTGGCGAATGTTGTCTGATGTTGCACGTGGTCGTTTGAGTTTGATTGATCGTAAACACGATAAGATTCCGAGTTAATTTTTTATTTCTATTCTTAATATACCGATTGGTACTGGTAAGCCCATATCAATCGGTACTTATGATGACCTATAAATCCGTTATACTAGCGAAGTTTTTTAAAGCAAGAGTAGAGTATGCGCGGTTTATATCTGATTACCAATGATGACCCAATCCAATTATTATTAGAAAAACTAGATGTCGCGCTCGCAACTAAACAGGTCGCAATTTTACAGTACCGCCGTAAAAAAATAGAAAAATCCAACCAGCCTGCTGAAGTTGAACAGATCAAACTTTTATGTGAAAAATATCAGGTTCCTTTTGTGATTAATGATGACCTAGAACTGGCTGCTCAATTTGGTTTAGGTGTGCATTTAGGGCAAAGTGACGGTGAAATTACCGATGCCAAATCTCAGTTACCACAAAATGTCATCATTGGTCGTACTTGTTTGAACTCTTTAGAGCTTGCCCAAAAAGCAATTGCAGATGGTGCAACTTATATTGCATTTGGTGCGGTCTATGCGACCTCTACAAAACCTGAAGCAGGTAATGTGGGTATTGAAGTGATTAAGCAGGCAGCGATTCAATATGATCTACCGATTTGTGCTATTGGCGGTTTAACCGTTGAAAACTCAAAACCTGTGATTGAGGCTGGGGCTGACCTGTGTGCCGTCATTAGTGATATATTAGGCCGATCAACTGCTGAAATTCCTGCCCGTGTACAGGCGTGGGCACAATTATTTTCTTAAGCTTTCAAAATTATTTTTTAGATATTTAAGACGAGCATTTCCATGAGTTTATCTCCAAAGCAAGAACAGTTATTTAAACAAGCCAGTAAACACATTCCAGGTGGTGTGAACTCTCCGGTACGTGCCTTTAATGGCGTTGGAGGAACACCTGTTTTCATTGAGAAAGCCAAAGGTGCTTATTTATGGGATGTGGATGGTAAGCGTTATGTTGACTATGTTGGTTCTTGGGGGCCAATGATTTTGGGTCATGCTCATCCAGAAATTATTAAAGCAGTACAAACAGCCGCAGAAGATGGTTTGAGTTTTGGTGCACCAACCGTACATGAAACAACGTTGGCAGATATTATCTGTGAAATCATGCCATCAATTGAATTGGTGCGTATGACTAACTCTGGTACAGAAGCGACCATGACGGCTATTCGTTTAGCGCGTGGTTATACTGGTCGTGACAAAATTGTGAAGTTTGAAGGTTGCTACCATGGGCATTCTGACTCGCTGTTAGTAAAAGCAGGTTCGGGCTTACTCACTTTAGGTGAAGGTGAACCAACTTCAAAAGGTGTTCCAGTTGACTTTGCTAAACACACTTTAACGCTTCCATACAACGATATTGCCGCTTTAAAAGAGTGCTTTGCCAAGTTCGGTCATGAAATTGCTGGCGTCATTATTGAGCCTGTCGCGGGTAACATGAATATGGTGAAACCAATCGACGGTTTCTTACAAGCTATTCGTGATGTGTGTGATGAATACAAATCTGTCTTTATTATTGATGAAGTCATGACAGGTTTCCGTGTCGCTTTGGGTGGCGCTCAATCAGTTTATAACGTTAAGCCAGACTTAACGACCTTAGGTAAAATTATTGGTGCTGGTTTACCCGTAGGTGCATTTGGCGGTAAACGTGAAATCATGGAATGTATCGCACCTTTAGGCGGCGTATACCAAGCAGGTACATTGTCTGGAAACCCACTTGCTATGCGTGCGGGTATCGAGATGTTCAAACATTTACGTCAACCAGACTTTTACAGCAATTTATCTGCTCAACTTGAAAAGTTACTTGCAGGTTTACAAGCAGCGGCTGATGAAGCAGGTATTCCATTTAAAACTCAGCAAGCTGGTGCAATGTTCGGTCTTTACTTTACCGATCAAGAAGACATTACAAGCTTCGACTCTATGTTGGCATGTGATATTGAAGCTTTCAAAAAGTTCTTCCATGGTATGTTAAAGCGTGGTGTAAACTTGGCACCGTCAGCATTTGAAGCAGGTTTTATTTCATCTGCTCATTCTGATGAAGATATCGAATATACGATTCAGGCTGCAAAAGAAACATTCGCTGAAATGAAGTAAGCAAAAAGGCCCGTTTAAAACGGGCTTTTTAATTTGAGCTATTTTTTATTTGTAGAGAACAATGTTTTATCCTTTACCTCGAAAAATCCAATTAGCAGCAAATACTTCAAATTGGTCAATTGAGTCTACGCAAAGTATTTTGCTCATGATTGGACTAAATGAACTTAAAGTTTTACCTGATTGGGCAGGGCAGTCATTAGCCGATCATTTAGAATTGCTAAGTAAAAGAGCACAGGCGCTCGAAATTCCAGTTATTTTTATTGAGACATCTCAGCTTCAGCAAACCATGTTGCAACTTGGTCAGCAACTATCAGCAAATAGTAAAGCCCAAGTTGTGATGGCAGGCAATTTGTCACCTCTTTTTAAACAGGTCATGCAGCTTGTTTTATCTATTACCGATTATGTAGCTATTGTAAATGATGCGATCTTGGCGGCTAATCTAGAGCAGCATATCCAATGGGTTGAAAAGATCAGTTTTGACCATATAAAACATTTAAATACGCAGACCTTAATGCGCTTATGGTCTTTAAGTGCACCGTCTGAATATATTTTGTCGTATAAAGGAATTCTATTGGCGATTGCTGAACAGGTTGGGCGACATCCTATGGAAGTTCACCCTGAAATTGATCTAAGAAACTACGGATTAAATCAATCTGCTGTGAATTATCTAGTCGACCTATGGCGTGCGAACGGTGCAAGCCTGAGCGCTGAAGAGGTGATGCAAGCACCTACCTTGCAACATATTATGCAGTTATTGAAGCATTGACTCACCATAGACCCAACGTGCGCCATAATATTTGCAAATTATGCTGTTAATTTACCCGAACGGCATTGTAATTCGGACGTAAGCTTTTTATTATTGCCCGCTTGTTTTTCATCTTACCTTGGGAATACAACTTTGAGTGATTTTCTAAGTGAACATCTGATCTATCGTGATGATGATTTTATGGTGATTCATAAACCTTCGGACATCTTGAGTGTTCCGGGTAAAGGTGATTTACATGATAGCGTTCTGACAAGGTTGGTGGCGATTGAGCCTAAAACTTTGCTCATTCACCGTCTAGATCGAGACACTTCAGGTATTTTGGTATTTGGTTTATCTAAGCGTGGCCAAAGTGCGATTGCACGCCAATTCCAAGACCGTCAGACTTCAAAAATATATGAAGCACTAGTTGCTGGTCATTTAGAGGGTGAGGGGACTGTAGATATTCCTGTTATCTATGATCCAAGTCGACCACCTTTACATATTGTCGATGCTTCTCACAATAAGCCTGCTTTAACCCATTGGCAGGTTCTAGAAAATTTTCAGATTCAGGGACAACCTGTAACGCGTGTGAAATTAACACCAATTACGGGTCGATCCCATCAACTCCGTGTACACATGCAATATCTTGGGCATCCAATTGTAGGTGACACGCTGTATGCAACACCGGAGCAGCAACTTGTTCCGCGTTTGTGTTTGCATGCTAAACAGTTAAGTTTTAATCATCCTGTCACAGCAGAAACATTAACTTTTGACTGTCCTGTACCGTTTTAATGTAAAAAATTTTAATGCGTGATTTTTTGTAGCAAAACGATTTAATTGGTTTTTGCTTCAAAATTTTGCTTTAAAGACTACATAAAAAGATGCAAAAATAAGCTAATTTGCATCGTACAATATGTAGTGCGAACTTGAGAGAAAGGTGGAAAAATTGCAGCAGTATGCTATTGGTCAACGTTGGCTATCAGACACAGAGACTGAGCTCGGTTTAGGTGTACTTATTGATGTAGATGAAAGATCTGTCAGCATTTTATTCCCCAAAAGTGATGAGACACGTGTATATGCACGTAATAACGCTCCACTATCTCGTATCATCTTTAACACAAATGATGAAGTTCAAGATCAAGAAGGCAAGAAGTGGATTGTTGAATCTGTTGAAGACCGACATGGCGTTTTGCGTTACAACGTTGTTCGTACCTTAGAAAATGGCGAGCAAGATCGTAAAGCGCTGAATGAAACACGTATCGGTGCGCAAATTCAGTTGTCGAAACCTCTAGATCGTTTGCTTGCAAGTCAGGTTGATTATAAAGAGTGGTATGACCTGCGTATTGAAGCGATGCTTATGCAAGCACAAATGCAGAATAGCCCTCTACGTGGAATGGTTGGAGCGCGTGTTGGTTTAATTCCACATCAGCTTTATATCGCACACGAAGTTGGTAAACGTTTTGCACCTCGTGTTTTACTTGCCGATGAAGTGGGCTTGGGTAAAACAATTGAAGCTGGCTTAATTATCCACCAACAACTTAAAACCGGTCGTTCAGAACGAATTCTTATTTTAGTCCCTGATTCTCTACAGTATCAGTGGATGATTGAAATGCGCCGTCGTTTTAACTTGCAATTCTCTCTGTTTGATTTAACACGTACCGCATCTATTAAAGAACATGATCCAGAACTTAACCCGTTCTTGACTGAGCAATGCATTATTGCCAGCGTTGACTTAATGGTTGACCATGATGATTTACGCGAGCAAGCGATCGAAGCTGGGTTTGATTTGCTCGTGGTTGACGAAGCACATCATTTGATGTGGAGCGAAGAAGAAGGCGGTAATGATCGCTACGATTTAATTGAAGAGCTCGCTGAAAATACGGCTGGGGTATTGTTGCTTACTGCAACACCTGAACAGCTTGGTGTAGAAAGTCATTTCGCACGTTTACGTTTACTTGATCCGCAGCGTTTTAGTAGTTTAGAGCGCTTCTTAGATGAAGAAACTCAGTACCAGCAGACTGCAAAAATTGCTGAAGTGCTTATGTCTGATCAACCTTTAGCTCCTGAGCATTTATCTGCTTTAGAGGGCTTGTTAGGGCATAGTATTGAAGACCAGCCTGAACAGCGCTTTAGAGCAATTCACGAATTATTAGACCGTCACGGTACTGGACGTATTTTATTCCGTAATACGCGTGAAGCAATTCAAGGTTTCCCTGGGCGTGATTGTCAGCCAGCACCATTACCAGCACCAGAAGATTGGTCAAAAGATGGAAAACTGCGTGAGCAGATGTGGCCTGAAGAAGCACAAATTGATGGTTCATGGATGCAAAATGACCCACGTGTACTATGGGTAATGGAAGTTCTGCGCAAAGATCTCAAGCATAAAAAAGTGCTTTTAATTGCGCGTAGTGGGCCAGTTGTCGAAGCTTTAGAAAATGTGTTGCGTTTACATGCAGGCATCCGTACAGCCATGTTCCATGAAGGCATGAGCTTACTTGAACGTGACCAAGCAGCTGCTTATTTTGCTGAAGAAAGCTATGGTGCACAAATTTTACTGTGTTCGGAAATTGGTTCTGAAGGCCGTAATTTCCAATTCGCCAGTGATCTAATTTTATTTGATCTACCAGCTAACCCAGACGTTTTAGAGCAACGTATTGGACGTTTAGACCGTATTGGTCAAGAAAACCGAATCCAGATTCATGTGCCATATCTTGTGGGAACAGCTCAAGAGCGTATGTTCCGTTGGTACAATGAAGCACTTAATATTTTCAGCAATATTTCGCCAACAGCACAAACGTTGCAAGAAAACTTTATTGTTGAATTAAAAGACTGTTTGCTTGCAGACCAAGGTCAAACATTTGAAGATTTGCTTGAAGAAGTAAATGTTCAACGTCAGGCCTTGGAAGCTGAACTTCAAGCAGGGCGAGATCGTTTACTTGAATATAACTCATGTCGTCCAATCGTGGCGCAAGAGATTGTTCAGGCATTAGAAGATTATGATGACAACACAACGCTTCCGATGTTTGTGAAGCGTTTCATGTCATCAACCAATATCGACTTTGATGAGCAAAGCAACGGTACTGTGATTATTCGCCCAACAGATCAAATGCAAGTGCAAGGTTTGGCATTAGACGAAGAAGGCATGACAGCAACGTTCTATCGTGATCAAGCACAGCTTCGTGAAGATGCTCAATATTTAACTTTAGAGCATCCATTCATTGAAAGTGTAATGGAAATGATCCGCACACAATCATTTGGTAGTACCAATGTTGCTGTACTCAAATCTAATGCGTTAAAGCAGGGTTCAGTATTAATCGAAGTGTGGTTTAAAGTCGATGTGGTGGCACCTAAGGCGTTAAATCTACCATCGAGCTTACCTAAGCAATTAATTCGTGTGCTATTAAGCGAAAATGGTCAAGATTTGTCTGAGAAAATTGATCCGACTATCTTAAAACCATATTTACACCATTTAGATGGCAATAGCTGTCGTCAAGTGGTTAAAGCTCGCCGTGATATCATTGAGGAACGTTATAAACAAGCATTAGATATCGCGAAAGTTGATTTGCCACAGCTTCAGCAGCAAGCAAAAGAACACTATGGTAATAAATGGCAATATGAAATTGACCGTTTAACTTATCTAAAACAGTTCAACCCAAGTATTCGTCAAGATGAAATTGAACGCTTACAAAAGTTGCAAAAAGAAGGCTTGAGCTTGCTTGATGGTTTAACTGTTACACCAGAAGCAATTCAAGTATTAGTTGTGGTTAAGCCATAATTAACTCAAAGTAAAAAAAGCGCCTAGAGGGCGCTTTTTTTTATAGATCGATTTTGAATTAGATGAGACCAGCATCTTTTAGTTCTAATTTTAAATATGCATAAAAAATTGGAGCCGCGATTAAACCGCCTAAGCCAAAAATTGACTCAAATACCAGCATTGCCAATAAAATCTCCCATGCATTTGCATTGATTTTATGGCCAATAATTTTAGCGTTAACAAAATATTCAAGTTTATGAACCAGAACGAGATAAAGTAATGCTGCTCCTGCTAGTCCGAGTGAAACAGTAAGAGCGGCAATGAATGTTAATGTGTTGGAAATAAGATTACCTAAAATTGGAATCAGTCCAAACATAAAGGTCAAAATAGTGAGAGTTTTGGCAAAAGGAAGGTGGACTCCCCAAAGCGGTAATAAAATAAAAGCGAATAAAATAAAGAGCAGGGTATTAATGGCTGAAATTTGTATTTGTGCAAAAACAACGTTTTTAAATGAAATTGATAATTTTTGAATGCGTTGAATCAGAAGAGATTTAAAAACAGGTTGGGGCCTACGGTGATGAAAACCATGTATAGCGACCAAAATACCGATAATGAGGCCCATAACCATAGTCACGAAATTATGCAAAATATCTGAACTGGCATTTTTTAATGTGGTCACGTTGTTCTTCATAAATGCAAAGATTTCGTCTTTTAAATCTGTCACGCTATCGGGAATATAACCCGGAAGATATTTGCTAATTTCAGCTTGTAAATGCAGTAGGGTTTGATCAACTTTTGTATTAATACTATGTAATCCGACGCCTTTTAAATCATATACAACAAAGCTAATCAGACTCGTAATGAAAAAACCAATAAGTGAAATAGTGACAATACTTAGTAAAATACTAATAAAAATACGGGCTCTTTGACCATCAATATAACGTTCTACAACCGAGCTTAAGCTAATAATAATTTCATAAATAAGAAAGCCTGCAAAAAAACTTGCTAATAGGTGTAATGGGATAACCGAAAGCAAAAAGATGCCCATAAGAATGTAGCTTGCAATCAGGCTTTGACGATTATTCAAATTTTGCATGTTGATCCCTGAGATCGTTGGGAATATAGGAGAAAGAAAAAATGGGGTAATTATTTATACTCTCGCAAGCTATTCGCTTCAATCGATGAATTATATTTTTATTGGAAAATAGAGGAGTTAGATGTAAAAATGGCCTGTTCATCAACAAGCCATTCATTAGATAATTTTAACGAATTTTTGCTTCATCCAAATGACGTGCACCCTCTAAAATCATTCGAATCATAATCATGGTCTGTTCGGCAAGTTCTGACCTTTGCTCAATAGGAAGGTCAATCGCTTTTGCTCCCATGTGAAATACAAGTTGAGTAATTGCTTTTGCAACAAGTTCAGGGTGGTAGAGATGATTGTTATTTAAGCGTTCTAGCCGAATTAAATCTTCTTGTAGCTCTTGTTGAAAAAAGTTTAATTGACGTTCAACTGCGGCTTTATAAGAGGCAGAGCCTGTAAAGCCTTCACGTAGTAATAAACTTAAGTTACCCTCATCAGCATCGAGCTGCTGAAGAAAAATATCGACAGAACTACGAATAATACTTTCTTGTAAGGATGCGCGTAGGCGAGCGTGGCGAATAATTTTACGTAAGACAATACCAGCTCGGTCAATTAAAGAAATCGCTAACTCATCAATATCTTTAAAATGGCGATAGAAACTATTTGGCGCAATTCCGGCTTCTCGTGCTACTTCACGTAAACTTAATGAAGCAATACTTTTTTGTGGACCAATAAGATTCAGAGCAGCCTGAAAAAGTTCTTCTTTAGTAATCGTCGCTTTTCTTCCTACAGAACGCGTAGCTGTTTTAATTTCAATGACATCTTGTTGTCGAGATGTGTCATTCAGGCTCTGAGAAAGTGAAGATTGGGTCATGCTGTTCAATATATTTATAAACTGTCAGGATTATAGCCTTAAGAAGGTGAACTTGTGAAATTGTAATTAAAAGTACAGGTGTATATACAAATATATATACATGTGTATAATAATTAAAAAAGAGCGATAGAGCCTCCAGCTATGCACGTAATCGAAAAGAGAAATTCTCTATTCAATTCATTGACACAAGCCATCTTTGATAGAGATACGGCTAACTTCTGGCTACAAAAAGTTAATCCTTTATGGTCCGTAAAACATGGACTTGTTCAAATTGTAAAAAAAGAATTTGTGGCTCATGACATGGTGAGCCTGACGCTAAAATGCAACCGTTTAGTAAAAATGGGTGTTGCTGGTCAGCATCATCCTGTCATTGTTGAAATCGAAGGTCGTCGTTATGAACGTACTTATAGCTTGACGCAAATTGACGAACAACATTTACGTTTAACGATTAAAAAAGTGGCTGATGGTATCGTCAGTAACTGGTTTATGACTGAAAGCCAAATTGGTGATGTTTTTGAGCTTGGTCAGCCTTATGGCGACATGCAACAAAATATCAAAACGCCAAAATTAATTATGCTGGCTGCGGGTAGTGGTATTACCCCAATGTTGAGCTTAATCACTGCAATTAAACAGAGTCAGCAGTTAGATAAAGTTCAAGTACAACTTCTATATTGGGTGAAACAGCGTTCTGATGTCGCTTTTATTGAATATTTTGAACAAGTTGCACAGCAATTCCCAAATTTTAGTTATCAGATTTTTTATACACAAGAAACACCAAATGATGAGCGTTTAAATCCAGAGCATTTATCATTAGTAGACGATTTAGAAAATAGCACCGTATATGCGTGTGGGCCTTCAGGTTTTGTTTCGACAGTGGAACAGCTTTTTGAAAAAGCACCGACTGTATTAACAGAAGCTTTTAGCTTAACTCGTGATAGTACGGCTGAAGTTGGTTATGTAAATGTCACATTAACCCAGTCTAATAAGGTCATTGCAATTCCAAAAGGCGAATCAATTCTGGTGAGTCTGGAACATGAAGGCCTTAAGCCAACACATGGTTGCCGTATGGGAATTTGTAATAAGTGCGTTTGTAGTAAAGCCCAAGGGTCTACACGTAACTTACTCAATGGTAGCGAAAATACCGAACCAAGCCAATTACTCAAAATTTGTGTGAACTCAGCACAATCCGATCTAGTTATTGATCTTTAAGAGAGAACTCTTATGAATATGCCAGTGAAAGTCGAATATTTTAAAAATCCTAAAAATCGAGATTTGACGCCTGCAGAACTTGACGCATTTGCAAAAGAGCTCGATCAGATCAAACAAGAAGTATTGGATGATTTAGGTGAGAAAGATGCTAAATATATCCGCCGTGTCTATGCTGCAATTCGTTACAGTAGCTTTTTAGGGCGCGCATGCTTGTTTGCAGGTTGGTTCCCGCCAGCATGGATTTTAGGAACAGGTCTGTTAGGCTTTTCTAAAATTATGGAAAACATGGAACTTGGTCATAACGTTATGCATGGCCAATATGACTGGATGAACGATCCTAAATTTAATGGTCAAACTTACGAATGGGATACCGTCGGTACTTCTGATAACTGGCGTCAAACTCATAACTATAAACATCACACTTATACCAACATTAAAGGTATAGATGATGACATTGGTTATGGTTTGCTTCGCTTATTTCCAGAACAGCGTTGGAAACCAGGTTTCTTACTTCAACCTGTTTATAGCATTCCATTTTGTTTGTTGTTCCAATGGGGCGTAGCCATTCAGAATCTTGAAATTGGACGTGTCCTTTATAAACGTAAGAGCATGGCAAAATTTTTAGAAGAGTTAAAACCAGTAAATAAAAAGATTGGTACTCAGCTCTTCAAAGATTACGTTTTTTTTCCATTAATTGCAGGCCCAGCAGCTTTACCTGTATTTACGGGAAATCTGGTTGCGAATGGCCTTCGTAATATTTGGACATTTACGATTATTTTCTGTGGTCACTTTACTAAAGATGCAGAAGTATTTCCAAAGTCTGTTTTACAGGATGAAAGCCGCGGCCACTGGTATATGCGCCAGATTCGTGGTTCTTCAAACTTAAAAGGTTCAGAAGCACTACATATCTTAAGTGGACATTTGAGCCATCAGATTGAGCATCATTTATATCCTGATGTTCCAGCACGCCGTTATCGCCAGATGGCTCCAAAAGTTGAAGCTGTATGTAAAAAATATGGTCTGAACTATAACAACGCTAGTTTGACCAAACAGTTTGGTCAGGTGGTTGGCCGTATCTTGAAATATGCCCTACCATTTAAAAAATAAATAAAAAAAGCCCTGATCAGTTCAGGGCTTTTTTATTACTTCTTTTTAGAAATCCACATGGTAATCGTAGCTTGGAAGACTTTCTCTTTCTGAGAATCAAAGACTTCTACATTCACTAAATATTCTCCAGCTTTATCCCAGTCATAATTTTTTTCTACAGGCGTTGCAACTGCAATTAAGTCTGTTTCTGCCTTTTTTAAATATTCGACAGTCATACCTTTGGGAATCCAGCGATGTGTGGAAGGCACCGTAACTTCTGTCATTGTGCCACCTGCAAGTTCAGCCATATTACACATCGCAATCGCATGAACTGTTCCAATATGGTTGAGAACAGAACGCTTTTTCTTAATCGCTATTTCACAATAATTAGGTTTTAAATCGATAAAGAGCGGTGAAATACTGCCGAAATAAGGTGCTTTTAAACATAGCATGCGTGAGAAAGTCCATTTTCCTTTGGGGAAAGTAGACACTTTGTTCCAAAGTTCTAAAGTAGTTGCCATGGTTTAAAGCTCCATTATTAATAAAAACAGAATTTTGTTCTGTTAAAGAATATAATTCTGTTTACAAAAGCGAGTCAAGTCATTCAGAATATCTCCGATAACTGGTTAGGGAACAAACGATGAAATCTGCACAAGAGCTATTAGAACGTTTATATCCAGGCAGAAGGGCTGCTTTAAAAAGACAGATTTTATTAGATGCTTTGTCTTGTTTCTTAGAAAATGGAATTGAAACTACAAGCATTGAGATGATTCGTGCGAAGTCTGACAGTAGTGTAGGGGCTATTTATCATCACTTTAAAAATAAAGAAGGGATTGTTGCGACTTTATTCTTTGCAGCTTTAGATGACCAAGCTGCACGAAGAGATGACTATCTGGAGGGCACAGAATCCCTTCAAGAGGTTTTATATGCTTTTATTCATAGTTACATTGATTGGGTAAGTGAACAGCCAGAGTTTGCTAAATTTTTAATATCTGCTCGTTTTAGTGTGATGCAAGGTGAAGATCAAGAACGTCTTGTTCAGAAAAATAAATCAAGAAATCAAAAGATCTTTAGCGAAATTTCAAATTATGCAGATTCTGAGTTTTTAAAATCTATACCTCATGAGCTATTACTTTCATTGGTGATTGGGTCTACGGAAAATTATTGCCGTGCGTGGTTATCACAACGTGTTCCTTCCAACCCTAAAATCTATAAAGATATTTTGGCAAAAGCTGCTTGGGATTCTTTGCAAAATTTGAGTTGAATATCTTGATCAGTAATAAAAAAAGCCGCATGAAAGATGCGGCTTTTTTGATGAAAAGAAATTATTTAAATTGAATTGAACCGTTTGCATTTACAGTAATTTTAGATTCACCAGCCGCCATGTCTTGAGCAGGAGCCGCTTCGGCAGTAGCAAACTTAGCCATGCTGGCACGCATTACAGGCTGCGGGAAATAGTTGTTAGTGTTTAAGTTTAAGTTAACGAGCGTGTATTGGCTTTTATTCCATGCTTGCGTCAACATTTGAGCACGTTGTTGAAAGTTTTTAGAAGCTTCGATCATCAACTCGTTTTCAACTTTTTTACGTTGTTCATCTGAAACTGTAAAATTAATTGATTGAGTTTGGAAGCCTTGCTGTAATTCATTTACTAACTGGCTTGCTGCTTTAAAGTCTTTACTTTCAAGACGAATTTCAGCGCGACCACGCCATTCTTTTAGCTTGTTACTGTCATTATCGTAAATTGGATAAGTACTTTGTGCACCTGTTTCCACTTTTACTTGCGGATATTTACGAGAAACGGCAAGTGCCTGATTCATGAGTTGATTAATTTGATTTGAAAGTTCAGCTGGTTGTTTATTACTTTTTTCAATATATAAAGTTGCATGCATTTCATCATTAGAAACTTGACGAGAAGCTTCAGCTTGTACATTCACAATATTATAGTTCAAAGCGTTATCATCCTGAGCAAAAACTAAAGGGCTAAGGAGAGAACCTAAAAGAAGGGTTGAGACAGCTAAAGTACGCATAATTTTTTCCTTTAAAAATTAATATAAATTTAATTTTTTTCATTAAGAAATGTTAAACATAAGTTATGCATAACTTTTGCAGATTTTGTGGCGTATTTGTAATATTTAGATCAGTTTTTTTAAATTTTGGTAAATATAAATTCTTTTAAAAACAAAGCCCTAAAATTAAAGTGTGTCAATGTAACTTAAAAAATCAAAGTAATATAAAAAAAGAATATTTTCTTTAGGTTGTCACATAGTATGATGATAATTCATCGTAACTATTGGGATGATACATTTTTTCAATAAGATTAGATGAGTAAAGTACATAAAAGACGTTTTTTTTCTTGTAAAATTAGGTATCATCGCGCTCCTAGTTACAAGATATAAAATAAGTGTCTTTACTAGTTCTATAAAGCACCGAGTCAAAGGACCCATCGTCACCAGACTTATTTCTTTCTACCCCTATCAGAGATGGTAATCCGATATGAGCGTTACTTCCGTTAACCCTGCCACTAATGCTACTAACGAATATTATTTGACTCGCCAAAGTCAAATGGAATCAAATGTTCGTAGCTATCCACGTAAATTACCGTTAGCGATAGCGAAAGCACAAGGATGCTGGGTTACTGATGTTGAAGGTACACAGTACCTTGATTGTTTAGCTGGGGCAGGTACATTGGCTTTAGGTCATAATCATCCTGCGGTGATTCAAAGTATTCAAGATACATTGGCAAGTGGTTTGCCATTGCATACTTTAGACTTAACCACACCTTTAAAAGATGCATTCACTGAAGCATTGTTAGCATATTTACCTGGTGGTAAAGAAGAATATTGCTTGCAGTTCTGTGGTCCTGCTGGTGCAGACGCAACTGAAGCAGCAATTAAACTTGCTAAGACTTACACTGGCCGTAGTTCAGTGATCAGTTTCTCTGGCGGTTATCATGGTATGACCCATGGTGCACTTGCTATGACTGGTAATTTAAGTGCGAAAAATGCAGTTAACGGTTTAATGCCAGGCGTACAATTCATGCCATATCCGCATGAATACCGCTGCCCACTTGGTTTAGGTGGTGAAGCTGGTGTTGACGCTTTAACTTACTACTTCGAAAACTTTATTGAAGATGTTGAAAGCGGTGTAACAAAACCGGCTGCTGTTATTCTTGAAGCGATTCAAGGTGAAGGCGGCGTAGTTACAGCTCCAGTAAAATGGTTGCAAAAAATCCGTGAAGTGACTGAAAAGCACAACATCGTTTTGATTTTAGACGAAGTTCAAGCTGGCTTTGCACGTTCAGGCAAAATGTTTGCATTTGAACACGCAGGTATTGAACCTGATGTTGTTGTAATGTCTAAAGCAGTAGGTGGTGGTTTACCACTTGCAGTATTAGGTATTAAACGTAAATTTGATGCTTGGCAGCCTGCAGGTCACACAGGTACTTTCCGTGGTAACCAACTTGCTATGGGTACAGGCCTTGTCGTATTAAAAACGATTACTGAACAAAATCTTGCTCAAAATGCGCAAGAACGTGGTGACTATCTACAAGCTGAATTTAAAAAATTGGCTCAAGAATTCCCATGTATCGGTAACGTGCGTGGCCGCGGTTTAATGATCGGTGTTGAGATTGTTGACGAGCGTAAACAAGCTGACCGTATTGGTTCGCTTCCTGCGGATTCACAATTAGCTGCTGCAATTCAAACTGCTTGTTTCAACAATAAACTATTGCTTGAAAAAGGTGGTCGTAACGGTACAGTAATTCGTTTACTTTGCCCGCTTATCATCACTCAAGAAGAGTGTGTTGAAGTAGTTGCTCGCTTTAAGAAAGCAATTGCAGAAGCATTGGTTGCAGTACGAGGCGCATAAGTATGGTGGATTTTGCAGAACATCGTAAAGCGTTACTCTGCAATGATGCACAATCCATTGCTGACTATGAGTCAGCAATGGGCGAAGCGGTAAAAGCCGTTTCAGCATGGTTGCAAAATGAAAAGATGTACACAGGCGGTAGCATTAAAGAATTGCGTTCAGCGATTTCTTTCCAGCCTTCAAAAGAAGGTATGGGTGTACAAGAATCACTTCAACGTATGATTGAGCTTTTCTTAAATAAAAGCTTAAAAGTACATCATCCGCACTCATTGGCACATTTGCATTGTCCAACAATGGTAATGAGTCAGATTGCGGAAGTACTAATCAATGCAACTAACCAGTCTATGGACTCATGGGATCAAAGCCCAGCCGGTTCATTAATGGAAGTTCAGCTCATTGATTGGTTACGCCAAAAAGTAGGTTATGGTTCTGGTCAGGCGGGTGTTTTCACTTCTGGCGGCACTCAATCTAACTTAATGGGTGTATTGCTTGCTCGTGACTGGTGCATTTCGAAAAACTGGAAAGACGAAAACGGTAATCCGTGGTCTGTACAGCGCGATGGTATTCCAGCTGATGCAATGAAAAACGTCAAAGTCATTTGTTCTGAAAATGCGCATTTCTCTGTGCAAAAGAACATGGCAATGATGGGCATGGGCTTCCAGTCAGTTGTTACTGTTCCTGTGAATGAAAATGCACAGATGGATGTAGATGCGCTTGAAAAAACAATGGCACATTTGCAATCAGAAGGCAAAGTAGTTGCTTGTGTCGTTGCGACAGCAGGTACAACTGATGCTGGTGCAATTGATCCATTGAAGAAAATCCGTGAAATTACCAATAAATATGGTTCATGGATGCATATCGATGCGGCATGGGGCGGTGCACTAATTCTGTCAAATGACTATCGTGCAATGCTTGATGGTATTGAGTTGTCTGACTCGATTACCCTCGACTTCCATAAGCACTATTTCCAAAGCATTAGCTGTGGCGCGTTCTTGTTAAAAGACGAAGCGAACTATCGTTTCATGCACTACGAAGCTGAATATTTGAACTCTGCTTATGACGAAGAACATGGTGTACCAAACCTTGTTTCTAAGTCATTACAAACGACTCGTCGTTTTGATGCATTGAAATTGTGGATGACAATCGAATCACTTGGTGAAGACCTATATGGTTCAATGATTGATCATGGTGTAAAACTTACTCGTGAAGTTGCAGATTACATCAAGGCAACGACAGGTTTAGAGCTTTTAGTTGAACCACAATTTGCTTCTGTATTGTTCCGTGTTGTACCACAAGGCTATCCAGCTGAGTTGATCGATAGCTTAAACCAAAACGTAGCGGACGAATTGTTTGCTCGTGGTGAAGCAAATATCGGTGTAACAAAAGTTGGTAATGTACAGTCATTGAAAATGACAACATTAAGCCCTGTTGTAACATTCGAAAACGTTAAAAACCTTTTAGGTCAAGTATTGGCTGAAGCTGACCGCATTAAAGATGCGATTGCTTCTGGTAACTATGTACCACCAATCGACTAATTGAGTTGATAACAAAAAAAGCCCGGTTTATTGCCGGGCTTTTTTATTACATATTATTTTTATTAAAAGTGTGTATCAGAAGAGTGATATATGCACAAACCATGCATATTTTTAAAAAACAAAAATAATTATGCATGATTTATGGGGAGCAAATTTCTTATTGTATTGGTATGTTCCCGATATTTTTGGTCGCATTGATATATCTATATCGTACTTACTTTAAATAATCCTGCTTTAACTGAAAATAAAGTAAGTGGCTGTAATTACAATTAAGACAAGGAAGAAGAAATGCAACAAGCGAATATGCTCAATGAATTTAAGCTCATTATTGGCGGTCAACTTTGTTCAGGTGAACAAGGTGAACTAGAAATTATTAACCCTGCTACTGGCTTAACGGCTGCACATTGTGCAAAAGCATCGGTTGAGCAAGTGAATCAAGCAGTGAGTGCGGCTAAACAGGCATCTAAAGCATGGCAAATGGTGTCGCACGATGAACGTAAATCAATTTTAAACAAGATAGCTGACGGTATTGAAAAGCATGCTGAAATGCTCGCAGAGCTGGTTGTGCTTGAACAGGGTAAGCCATTGGCACTCGCGCAAATGGAAGTGCAGGGCGCAATTGGTTGGACTCGTTATGCAGCTGCTATGGATTTACCTGTTGAAATTATCGAAGACAGTGAAGCCAAGCGTATTGAACGTCATCGTCAACCATTAGGTGTAGTGGCTTCAATTACCCCTTGGAACTGGCCACTCATGATTGCGGTCTGGCATATCATGCCTGCATTACGTGCCGGTAACGTTGTCATTAGCAAACCTTCTGAATACACACCACTATCGACTTTGCGTTTATGTGAAATCATTCAGCAAGAAGTTCCGGCTGGTGTTATTTCAATTGTGGTGGGTGCTGGCGAGATTGGCGAAGCACTATCTTCCCATCCAGATGTAGAAAAAGTTGTGTTTACGGGTTCAACTCGAACTGGACAACACATCATGACGGGGGCAGCTCAACAGCTAAAACATTTAACTTTAGAGCTTGGTGGTAATGATGCGGGTATTGTATTACCTGATGCAAATATAGATGAAATTGCAGCTAAGATTTTCAATACTGCATTTTTAAATGCGGGTCAAACGTGTGCTGCGTTAAAGCGTTTATATGTGCATGAAAGTCAATATGATGCTTTATCCCAAAAATTAGCTGACATTGCCAATGCTCAAATTGTGGGCGATGGAATGGAGTCTTCTACAACATTTGGTCCAGTACAAAACCAAATGCAATATAACAAGGTGAAAACTCTTATTGCAGAAGCAATTGAACAAGGTGCAAAAGCACTTTCTGGTCAACAGCAATTACCAGAGCAGGGCTACTTTATTGCGCCTACTATTTTGACTGAAGTTTCTGAATCTTGCCGTGTGGTCCAAGAAGAGCAATTTGGTCCAGTGTTGCCTGTCTTAAAATATACAGATATCAACGATGCAATTGCTCGCGCCAATGATAGTGAATTTGGTTTAGGAGGATCAATTTGGTCTTCTGACATTAAAGCTGCTCAAACTTATGCGACTCAGCTTCAATGCGGTACGGTTTGGGTCAATACACATGCAGAGGTTCTGCCTCATGCACCTTTTGGTGGCTGGAAAATGTCAGGCTTAGGTGCTGAGTTTGGTTTGGAAGGATTGCTTGAAAATACGATTGGGCAAACAGTTCATATCAGTAAAGTCTAAATATTAATTTTAAGGCGGATGATAGATCCGCCTTTTTATTTTAAATTATCTTATTAAATACTAATTTGCTTAAGTCGTGTGATGGTAACCGTGACCTTTAGGTTTGATCAAAAAATGATTCTGTTCTTTAATTTTTTTCAGAACGATGTAAGACTTTATATGTCCTATAAAATTATAAGAAAGCAATCTTTCCGTCACAAATTGAGAAAGCTGTTCTAAGTTTTCAGCAACGACTTTTAAAATAAAATCAGCATCGCCACTAATTGAAAATGCATCTTGAATGTTATCTTCAGCTTCAATTAACTCTTGAAAAGCCTGCTGTGATTTTGCTTCGTGTGTTCTTAAATTAATATGAATCATCGCTGTGACTTCCAGTCCTAGCGCTTGTTGCTGGATGCGGGCGGTGTAACCTAAAATTATGCCTTTTTGCTCAAGTAGCTGTCTTCTTCTAGAACATTGGGACGCAGATAAACCGATTAAATCTCCAACTTCCTGATTGGTGAGCCGTCCATTCTTTTGTAATGCCTGAATGATTTGCCAGTCGAACTTATCCATTGCATAAAATCCTTTTATGATACACAAATCATGTATTTTTATTAAAATGCGTTTTCATTATGCACGAAATCTAAAAGGTAGATGAAATATTATTTTTCTATGGAATAAAAATTGGTCTCAAAGGATATAGAGCAATGTTCATAGAAATCGGTGACTTTTTAAATCTTCGTCTAAAACAAATGGGTATCCAACATCTGTTTGGTGTACCTGGTGATTTTAACCTCTCATATCTAGAACAAGTTGAAGCAGATCCAGAACTCGAATTTATTGGAAATTGTAATGAATTAAATGCTGCCTATGCAGCAGATGGTTATGCACGAATTAACGGTTTTTCTGCCTTGGCAACCACATATGGTGTAGGTGACTTAAGTGCGATTAATGGCATTGCTGGTGCCTATGCAGAAAATGTACCTCTTATCCATATTTCTGGTATTCCACCTTTACATGCAGTGCAAAAAGGTACTTTGATTCACCATACGTTGGTTGATGGTAACTACGACAATATTATGAACTGCATGAAAGAGTTCACAGTTGCTCAAACACGTTTAACTCCGGCAAATGCAGCCTTTGAAATTGACCGTGTATTACGTCAGTGTTTTCTTGATCGCCGCCCTGTACACATTCAATTACCTGGAGATATTACTCACGTTAAAATTGAAGTGTCTGAGCGTCCGCTCGACCTAAGTTATCCAGCTGTTGAACCTGAATTATTACAAACTGTGGTGAGCAAACTCTGTGACATTATTGCGAATGCTCAAAGCCCAGCGCTTCTTATTGATAATGAAGCTTCAGTTTTTGGTGTAACTTCACTTTTAAATGATTTATCTCAAAAGTGCTCAATTCCATTTGCCGGTATGAATACTGCAAAAAATATTATGGATGAAGGCTCACCGCGTTACATCGGTACTTATGTGGGTGGGGCAAGCCAGCCACATGTTAAAAATATCATTGAACAATCTGACTGCTTAATTGGTATTGGCGCACGTTTTACCGACGTAGGTTCAGCTGTATTTACTCATCAAATTGCGACTAAGAACTATATCGAAATCAAATCTTATGGTCTGAATATTTTTGGTCAGGATTTTCCAGGCATTGAGATTGGACAATTACTTGTTGAGTTAAATAAAAAAGTTGCACCGCGTAAAGCAACTAAACCTGTTCTTGAAAAACAACCTCAAAAAGTCTTTGAAGCCCCAGCACAACAAAAGCTAAGCCAAGATGTACTTTGGAACTATATTGCAGGTTTCTTAAAAGAAGATGATGTGATTATTGGAGAGGTGGGAACATCAAACTCAGCTTTGTCTGGTTTAAAACTTCCTGCTACAGCTAAATATATTGCTCAGCCACTTTGGGGTTCAATCGGTTATACCTTACCGGCTTTACTTGGTAGTTTGCTGGCTGCTCCTGAACGCCGTCAAATTCTATTTATTGGTGATGGCTCATTCCAGCTTACGGTACAAGAGCTCTCTACAATTATTCGCCATGGTTTAAAACCCATTATTTTCTTGCTGAACAATGGCGGTTACACCATTGAGCGATTAATCATGGGCGAAAATGCTGCCTATAACGATGTACAAAACTGGAAATATACTGAAATTCCAGCCGTATTTAACGGTAAAAAAGGCCATACCACCTATGTGGTTGAAACTGCTGGACAGCTAAAGAGTGTTTTAGACAATGTTCATCAGAATGATCAATTAACGTTTATTGAATTAAAACTACCAGCAATGGATGCGCCGGTGAGTTTGAAAAAATTTGCTTCTGTGATTGCCCGTTTTGACTACGGTGATCGCGGTTATGAAATTTTAAAGGAGCGTTCCCAGCCTATTAAATGTAAGGATGCAAGCTCGTTTTAAATAGAAGACAGGACAAGTCTTCTCAAAAATTAAATGGACTCATATTAAAGCAAACTTATGTCCGAAGGTCGGTTTCTGGCCTTCGGATATGGTGCTGAATAAAGGTGTACAGGAAGTGACACCAACATTGGAGATAATGTTATGGATGCAAACAATAAGCACGAGTTAAAACAAGGCTTATCCAATCGGCATATTCAACTCATCGCACTCGGAGGGGCGATCGGAACAGGGTTATTCTTAGGTCTTTCTCAAACGATTAAACTGGCAGGTCCTTCAATTTTATTGGGATATGCAATTGCCGGAATTATCGCTTTCTTAATTATGCGTCATTTAGGTGAAATGGTTGTTGAAGAACCAGTAAGCGGTTCATTCAGTTATTTTGCCAATAAGTACTGGGGCAAAATGGCTGGTTTTATGTCTGGCTGGAATTACTGGGTGTTGTATGTACTGGTAAGCATGGCTGAACTCAGTGCAATTGGAACCTTCATTCAGTTCTGGTGGCCTGAAATTCCCACTTGGCTGACTGCTTTATTTTTCTTTATTTTAATTAACGGCATTAACTTGGTAAATGTCCGCTTTTTTGGGGAATCCGAATTCTTATTTTCCTGCATTAAGATTGTTGCAATTTTAAGCATGATTGGTTTTGGTACCTATCTCTTATTTACAGGTTCTGCTGGTCCGCAAGCAGGTATTGCAAATTTATGGCAACACGGTGGTTTCTTCCCGCACGGAATTCACGGTTTTGTCATGGCTTTGGCTGTCATTATGTTTGCATTTGGTGGCTTAGAATTAATTGGTATTGCTGCGGCTGAAACTAAAAAACCTGAAACGACTATTCCAAAAGCAGTGAACCAGATTGTTTACCGTATTTTAATTTTCTATATTGGTGCGATTGGAATTTTACTATGCCTTTATCCTTGGAATATGGTTGCAGAAGGCGGTAGCCCATTTGTAATGATTTTCCAGTCATTAAATAGTAATGGCGTTGCGAACGTTTTAAACTTTGTGGTCTTGATTGCTGCCATTTCAGTTTATAATAGCTGTATTTACTGTAATAGCCGTATGTTGCATGGTTTAGCAGAGCAGGGTAATGCCCCAGCTATCTTGAAGAAAGTAAACAGTCGTGGCATTCCAGTTCCAGCAGCAGTGGTATCTGCATCGATTACAGCAATATGTGTGGTCGTAAATTACCTAATTCCAGGTCAAGCTTTTCAGCTCTTTATGATGCTTGTTGTGGCTGCACTTGTCATTAACTGGCTTATGATTTCAGTGACTCATTTGAAATTCACTAAAGCAATGAAATTGCAAAAACGTCAAACCAAATTCCAAAGCATTCTTAGCCCATGGAGTAATTATTTAACCATTAGCTTTGTATGCTTTATTCTTATTATTATGGCAATGACGCCAGATATGAGACTTGCCGTTATTTTAGGTCCAATTTGGTTGGCTGTTTTAGCGCTTACGTATTTCTTAAAATATCGTAAAAAAATGGTTGCGATGCCAGAAGTACAATCGAGTTGATCGTTTAAATTGACAATAATATTGCGGTTACCTGACGTAAAACAGGTAACCCTTTATCTTTTGTCATATTATTTTCATGTTACAAAGAAATTATTATTTTTAGAAATATTTTAATAAAAACTTCCTTAATCAAAAAATATTTTAATCATTAAACTAAAGATAACTAAATTATCGTTTTTTAAAACATTTATAACACCTTTGTTTTTTATATTTTATAAATACAAAAATCTTATATTTTTAACGAGTGTAATAATACAGACTAATATACAAGGTAAAATATCTACTAGGATTGAATTAAATATTTGATAGTAGGCAAAAAATAATAATGTGACAATTAACAATATTGAAATCATTAAAGCGTCATCATACTGTAACTTAATTGTCATATTTTCTATTCACAATGCAGCTATCGAAGAGCGTACAAGCACTCAACAAAAAGTGACGTACAACCTATTGCATTAATGAGAGAGAACAGAATGCGCTTAAATCCACGTCAAATCGCAATTGCGTTAGCAGTAACTGGGGCAGCTGTAACAACGACTGCAAATGCAGCTCGTGATACGATTCAAATTGCTGGTTCTTCAACTGTACTACCATTTGCCAGCGTTGTAGCTGAAGAGTTTGGTAATACATTCCCTCAATTTAAAACTCCTGTAGTTGGTTCTGGCGGTTCTTCTGCTGGTTTGAAACAATTCTGTCAAGGCGTTGGCGATAACACAATCGACGTTGCAAACTCTTCTCGTAAAATTAAAAGTACTGAGATTGAAGCTTGTAACAAAGCTGGCGTAAAACAAATTCAAGAAATCAAAATTGGTTACGACGGTATTGTATTCGCGTCTAACTCAAACAAAGCAGCTTATAAATTAAAACCTTACCATGTGTTTGCTGCTTTAGCTGCACAGTTACCTTCAAAGGGTAAATTGGTTCCAAACCCATATACAAACTGGAACCAGATTGATAAATCTCTTCCAAATGAACCAATTACACTTGTAATTCCTGCGTCTAACCATGGTACTCGTGAAGTTTTCCAAGAGAAAATGGTTGAAGCTGGTTGCGAATCGTATGAATACTTCAAGAATCTAGATAAAGATGCTCAGAAGAAAGCATGTTCTACTTTCCGTAAAGATGGTCGTGTAATTGAAATTGCTGGTGACTACACAGAAACATTGGCTCGTTTAAAGACTTCTCCAAGTGCAGTAGGCGTGTTTGGTTTAAGTTTCTATGATATGAACCGTGACAAGTTACGTGTAGCGACAGTAAACAATGTTATTCCTTCTGAGAAAACAGTATTGAACGGTACATACCCTGTATCTCGTCCATTGTTCTTCTACGTGAAAGGCGAGCACTTAAAATCAGTTAAAGGCTTACCGCAATATGTAGAATATTTCGTAAGCAAAAAAGCAACAGGTAAAGGTTCTAAAGCTGAGCGTGATGGCTTAATCGCAATGTCTGATGCTGAACGTGCAAAAGTTTTGGCTGACTTTAAAGCAGGTAAAACTGTTAAATAAGTTAGTTTGAATGAGGGCTGGTGATCTCGAGAGTTCATCAGCCTTTTTGTCTAACTTGTTTTTTCCAAATTATGACAATTGAGAAAACAGTGGAGAGTACATGAATCTGCTACTTATCGGTGTGTTGTTAGCCCTTGTGGCAATCGCATATCAACTTGGGCTAAGAAAGAGCCGTAGCCTAGCAGGTAAGGGAAGCAACTCGGCGACGTTACATTCTCGTCCTGGTTATTATGGTGCACTGGTTGGACTTTGGTGCGGTATCCCTGCTTTTTTAATTCTGATCATTTGGAGCTTGGTTGAACCAAGTATTTTAAACCATATTATTTTTAATAATATTCCTGCGTCTATAAGTGCTTCACTTGATGAGGCTGGCAGAAGTGTACTGGTTGATCGTGTTCAATCCATTGCTTCAGGTTTTGGGGTAAGTGATAAACCGGCAGCCTATGAGTTAGCGGCTGCTCAACAGTTCGCAAAATTTCAAACCATTGGCTCTTTTGCCAAGTTTGCTGTTGTAGTTTGTGCAGCTTTATTAGGTTTAGTTTGGGCAAAGAAAAAAATTAATCAACAATATCGTGCGCGGAACCAAGTTGAACGTGCCATTAATGTTGCTTTGATTTTATGTTCTGGCGTTGCGATTTTAACAACCATCGGTATTGTGATGTCGATGTTTGGCGAAGCGATGCACTTCTTCCGTTTTGTAAGCCCACTTGATTTCTTCTTTGGGACAGAGTGGAACCCAGGCTTTAGTACCTCTGGTAATGCTGAAGGCAGTTATGGTTTGTTGCCATTACTTTGGGGCACACTCATGGTCAGCGGTATCGCCTTATTGGTTGCTGTACCTGTAGGACTCATGATTGCTATTTATTTAGCTGAATATGCTTCACCATGGTTACGTTCATGGGCAAAACCAACAATTGAAGTTTTAGCGGGTATTCCAACAATTGTTTATGGTGTTTTTGCCATGATGGTTATTGGACCATTTTTCAAGACAGCTGGTGCTTATGTAGGTCTTGAAATTAACGCGACCAGTGCTTTAACTGCTGGTTTCGTGATGGGGATTATGATTATCCCGTTTGTTTCTTCTTTATCAGACGACATTATTACCCAAGTACCTCGTGCATTACGTGACGGTTCTTTAGGACTTGGAGCAACTAAGTCTGAAACAATTCGTCAAGTCGTTTTACCCGCTGCGTTACCAGGTATTACGGGCGCCTTTTTATTAGCTGTCTCTCGTGCCGTAGGGGAAACCATGATCGTGGTTTTGGCCGCAGGGAACAGTCCACTTTTACATGCAAATCCATTTGAAGCTGTTTCGACAGTGACCGTTACGATCGTAAAACAGTTAACTGGTGATACTGACTTTGCCAGCCCACAAGCTTTGGTTGCATTCGCGTTAGGTCTAACACTATTTGTGATTACCTTATGTCTAAACATTGTTGCACTGTACATTGTGCGTAAATACCGTGAGCAATACGAATGAGTACATCAAATACATCGTCTCCTATGGATCAGAACGTATTTGATCCAAAAGTTGCTGCTGAATTAAGTGAACGACGTAAACAAGTCATCGAAAAATCTTTGGCTAAACGTCATCGTAAAGAAAAAGCTTTTCGTTATGCTGGGTTCTCGGCAGTCGTAATTGGACTTGCATTCGTTGCGCTATTGTTTAGCAGTATTTTGGCAAAAGGTTTACCTGCTTTTTGGCAAACGAGTATGAATGTTCCAATTTACTTTGATCCGAAAGTGATTGATGCAGGTCCGGTACCTGTTCGTGGGCAGGGGGAAACACCTGCACATTATCAAGAGCGTTATATCGACTGGCAAACCAAAATGGGTATGGTGGATTGGGATGGCATTATTGTAAATGGAATGATTGCCAAAGACCCTGCACTTGCTAGCCAGCGTGATTACTTAAGTAGTCTTTATGCAAGTTCAGAGGCTTATCGTTTACGTGATATGGTTTTTGCGGACCCATCACTCATTGGTAAAAAAGAAAATCTTAATTTCTTGGGCGATGCCAATGTCGATGTCTGGTTAAAAGGTAATATTGACCGTTCATTACCAGATGATCAGCAACAGCTTGATCCGGAAGTGCGTAAACTTGCAGATGAGCTAAAAGCAAAAGGTGTTCTTGAAAGTACATTTAATATGAACTTATTTAAGAACCCTGACTCTCGTAGTTCACCAGCAATTAGTGGTCTTGCAGGTGCATTCATGGGTTCATTATTCATGATGCTGATTGTGATCATTATTGCAATTCCGATTGGTGTTGCCAGCGCAATCTATCTTGAAGAATTTGCTCCAAAGAATTTTATTACAGACATTATTGAAGTCAACATCAATAACCTTGCTGCGGTTCCTTCAATTGTGTTTGGTTTACTCGGTGCAGCAATTTTTATTGGCTGGATGCATTTGCCTTTATCTGCTCCGTTAGTAGGTGGTTTAGTTTTAAGTTTGATGACATTACCAACAGTCATTATTACTACTCGTGCTTCATTAAAAGCAGTACCACCTTCTATTCGACAAGCTGCACTTGGTTTGGGAGCTTCTAAATTTCAGACCATTTTCCACCATGTTCTACCATTAGCGTTACCAGGCATTATGACTGGCGCAATTATTGGCGTTGCTCACGCACTTGGTGAAACAGCACCTTTACTTTTAATTGGAATGAGTGCATTCGTTGCAAGTATTCCAACAACTCCATTTGATCAAGCAACAGCTTTACCTGTCCAAGTTTATTTATGGCAAGGTAATGAGTTGCGTAACTTCTTCGAAGGCCGTACTGCCGCTGCGATTATCGTACTCCTTGCATTAATGATTGGTTTAAACAGTCTTGCAATTTGGTTACGTAAAAAGTTCGAAGTGCGTTGGTAATAGAGGATAAATGATGAATACTATTGATATTACGAATTCCTTAGAAAAGGATAAGTTAGTGAACACTGAACAATCTCAATTTACAGATAAATCGCAAAATCATGGCACTTCGTATGTTTCGCATTTTGAACCACATACTTCAAAAAAGCAGAACTCAACCGAAATCAAAATTAGTGCACAAGATGCCCATGTTTATTATGGTGATTTTGAAGCGATTAAGGGTATTGACCTTGATATTTACCAAAACGAAGTTATTGCTTTTATTGGACCGTCAGGTTGTGGTAAATCTACCTTTCTTCGTACGATAAACCGCATGAATGACACCATTGATGGTTGTCGTGTAACCGGTAAGATTACACTTGATAACCACAATATTTATGACCCAAACCTTGATGTCGTATTATTACGTGCTCAAGTTGGTATGGTGTTCCAGAAGCCAAATCCATTCCCTAAAACTATTTTTGATAACGTGGCTTATGGCCCTAAACTTCATGGTCTAGCACGTGATAAATATGATCTTGAAGAAATTGTTGAAAATAGCTTGCGTAAAGCGGGTTTATGGGACGAAGTGAAAGATCGTTTGAATCAACCGGGTACTGGTTTGTCAGGTGGTCAACAGCAACGTTTATGTATTGCACGTACGATTGCAGTAAGTCCAGAAGTCATTTTAATGGATGAGCCATGTTCTGCACTTGACCCAATTGCCACAGCAAAAATTGAAGAATTGATTTCTGAATTGTCGAATCAATATACAATTGTAATTGTGACTCACTCTATGCAACAAGCAGCACGTGTTTCAGATCGTACTGCCTATTTCCATTTAGGTGATTTGATTGAAGTCAACTCAACTGAAAAAGTCTTTACTCAACCTGACCATCAGTTGACGGAAGCCTATATTACTGGACGCTTCGGTTAATTAGTAATTGATATAAGAAAAAGAGCCATGCGCTCTTTTTTTTATTTTATAAATGAAAATGACTCTATTTTGCAAAATCGCTATTGAATTTTAATCAAAAGGACCACATCTTAAGGCTATAAAAGATAACTTATGAGCTTAGAATTTTATGTTATTCCATTTGCCTAAACTCCCTGCAGAAATACGTGTTAGTCATTTAAATGCACGTGTAAATGAACAGAGAAAAAAAATTGCACAAACTACTGCAAGCCGTTTAGAACTTTTACAATTGGCTCAACAACTTGCTAAAGAAGCTAAAATCCGCCGTAAAAATAATCAGAAAATCTTTGTGTTGGATTTTAAAGGTGATATTCAAGCTTCAGCAGTTGAAAACATACGAGAAGAAATTACTCTCATTTTAGCAACTGCTAAAGCAGGGCGTGACCGCGTTGTCGTTCGCCTTGAAAGCCCTGGAGGCATGGTACATGGTTATGGTCTAGCAGCAGCTCAATTGGTGCGCTTACGCGATGCAGGTTTCCATCTGACCATCTGTGTAGACAAAGTGGCAGCGAGTGGCGGCTATATGATGGCATGTATCGCAAATGAAATTATTACTGCACCTTTTGCTATTGTGGGTTCAATTGGTGTTGTTGCTCAAGTTCCAAACTTTAATCGCCTTTTAAAAGAACATAATGTTGACTTTGAGCTTTATACAGCAGGGCAATATAAGCGTACTGTGACTATGTTTGGCGAAAACACCCCCGAAGGTAAAGCAAAGTTCGAAGAAGAGCTTCAACAGACTCATGTGTTATTTAAGCACTTTGTAGAAAAGTATCGACCACAGCTTAATGTTGATAAAGTCGCTACAGGTGAACATTGGTATGGTGAAGATGCGCTTAATCTTAATCTTGTTGATAAATTACAAACATCTGATGAGTATCTATTAGCTTTATTAGCACAGCATGATGTCTATGTGATTAACACTCGTAAGAAAGCGACATTAGGTGAAAAGTTGGGTTTACAAGCGGCACAAATGGCAGATAGTTTGATTCCAGCTGTAATGAATAAAGTGATGGAAAACCTTGCAAAAGCAAATGCGACGCTTGTGCAGATGCGTGATCCAAAACTATAAGTTTTTGTGATTCATATTTTGATAAAAACCAGCTTAAAAAGCTGGTTTTTTATTGAATTAATAAATAAATCCAGCCTTTTAAATATCTTTAGCTTTTTAATAAAAAGTCAAAAATAATTATTGATAAATATACTTTTTGAATTGTGATAAACACATGGTTTTGCTATTTTAAACAGCAATAAAATAGCTTTTAGATGAATCATTTAAAAAGTTAAACATTTAAAAAATATAACTGAAACTCAGGGTAGGAAATAATGACAAGAATAATTGTGGCATCCAAAGAGGGTTTGGACGTTCTGCAAGATGGTCAGCTCAATAAGGTAGTATTAAGTAAACCTTCTATTATTCAAATTGGTGTAAGTCAAAAAGATATAGCATCGATGGAAAAGCAAGGGGGAAGTCTCGTCATCCATTTAAAAAATGGAGAGACCATTGTCTTAGATAATTTCTTTAAGGAAGCAACGAATACAACGGACCATTCACTTGTTTTTCCAACTGAACATGGAAAATTTGTTGAAGCCCAATTCGACGCACAAGGTAAGGTTATAGATTATACAGGTCTAAACCATGTCACAGATTTAGCCTATACAAGCACTAGCCAACCAGCTTCAACAATGGCAGTTGATGATTCCCCAACTTTTTCGATGGGTAACGTGCTAAAAGCAGGTTTGGCAGTTTTAGCTGCTGAAGGCTTATATCTTTGGGCTTTTGATAACGATGACAAAGATGATTCTTCAGGACCTGTAGATAACCTAGCTCCAGCTGCACCGACTGCCACTGTTGGCGATGATACTGTTACGGTAACAGGCAAAGCAGAAGCGAATGCAAAAATTTATCTTAAAGATGCTGCTGGAAATACGATAGCAACAGGTGTAGCAGATGCAAGCGGTAATTTTACCATTAAACTTGATAAACCTTTAGCAAATGGAAATAAATTAAATATTTTTGCTGAGGATGCTGCTGGAAATATCTCTAAACCAGGCGTTGTTACTGGTAGTAAAGACACAATAGCTCCAGATGCACCGCAAGTTCAGCTGAGCGATGATGGTTCATTGGTAACAGGTAAAGCTGAAGCGAATGCAAAAATTACTGTATATGATGCCGCTGATAAAGTATTAGGAACTGTAACTGCGAATAAAGATGGGATCTTTTCTTTAAAACTTACTCCGCCATTGACGAGTGAGGCTGGTGGTAAGGTGGTTGCAGAAGATGCGGCTGGCAATAAATCTGAGCCAAGTAAAATAATTGCAGGAAAGGATACCTTTGCTCCAGATGTGCCTTTAGTAGAAGTGAATAAAGAAGGCACAACAGTTGAAGGTAAAACTGAAGCTAATGCAAAGGTTCAAATTAAAGATGCTGATGGTAAGGTGATTGGAACTGGTACGGCAAATGCTCAAGGCGAGTTTCAAATCACGCTTTCTCCCGCATTAAAAGATGCACAGAAGGCTACTATTGTTGTTGAAGATGCAGCAGGAAATACTTCTAAACCTTTAGAAATTTCTCCAAATTATGACTCTATTGCACCTGATAAACCCGTTGCTCAAATTAATGCGGATGGTACAACAGTAACAGGCACAGCAGAAGCTAATGCAAAAATTGAAGTTAAAGATTTAAGCGGCAAGGTCATTGGCAGTGGAACCGCTGGTGCAGATGGGAAATTTACGATTTCTATTTCACCAGCCTTAACTGATAATAAACATGCCTCTGTATCAGCTATTGATAGTGCTGGAAATAAATCTGATGTTCTTGATATTATCGGTACTAAAGATACTACACCTCCTATTAAACCTGTCTTAAATAGTGTGGATGATGATGTAGGCGCTTTAAAAGGTGCGATTACAGCAGGTTCTGAAACTGATGATGCAAGACCAAAATTTACGGGATCAGGCGAGGCAAATGCCACACTCACTATTTATGATAATGGCGTTGCTATTGGAATTGTGACCGTAAGTAGTGGTAGATCGTGGACGTTTAGTCTTGATAAAGATTTAGCCCTTGGAAAGCATACGATTACTTTGACTCAGACAGATGCAGCAGGACTTACGAGTGAAGTCAGTTCGCCATTTACCTTTTATGTAGTCGCGCCAAAGACTGCGAGTTTAAGTGACGCAGTAGTTGATACTGCTCATACAGAAACTGTATCTGTTGCTGATAGTGTTGGGTTAAATACATTAAAGCTAGTACAAAGCACAACGAATGAAACGGATAGTGGCCAGCAAAAATCTGTGCAATTAGATGAGTTGTTAAAAAGTTCTTCATCTAATGATTCAGACCCGATCGCAAAAATTTTATCTGCAACAGAGTCTAAGCCAGTGGTGAATGAACAGAGTGATGTAAATAATACAGTTAGTGAAGTCACGACCAATCTAGATCATCTTCTACCAAATACAACTTCTTCAGTTTTACAAAATCTTTTAGATCAAACTTATCCAGTAGTCTGAAGAACCTTTAAAAAAAGCGCTCATTGAGCGCTTTTTTTTATTTATGAATTATTTATTTTAGGTTTTTTTATAAGAGCAGCAACTCCATAAATTATTGCCCCAATAGTTGCTAACAGCATATCTTTATGGGCATCCCACATGTCGCCTTGTTGACCATTATAATTCTCAGCTTCTTCTGGAGATAAACCAATTGCAATCGCCCATTCAATGAGTTCATAAAAAACGCTAGATGCCATCACGAACTGGATCACAAGTAAAAACAGAGTAAAAGGTCGTGCTGTAGGCAACCAAACTTGAAAAACTCGATAAATAAGAGGGTAGAGTAAAACACCATAGGCAAGATGAACTAAACGATCATACATATTACGGGACCACCCCATGTATTGATCTAGATTAAAATGAAACACCTGTTGAATCCAGTCATTGTAAGGAACATATGAATATAGGTAATGTGCACCGATAATGTGAATCAGTAAAAATAGTAAGTAGAGAGTAAAACTTAAAAAATCGAGACCAATCTTTTTAAAAATAATAAATAGTAGAACTAACATAAAAACAGTCCCCACCTGATGAAGTAAATAAGCTTCAAATTCAAGGGGGTGAATGCTTGATAGTAAGATGGCAATAAATATGAGGACTAGAGCAACATAGTGTTTAAGTTTGAATTGTTTTTCGATCATTTTATAAATAGGACTTTATTGTGCTTTATATCAGTGTAATAAAAAAGCGAAGCCGAAGCTTCGCTTTTTTTAACTTTTCAATTAGATTTTGCTAATTAAGTCATTGATCTGTTTTGCTTGTTCAGCAGCATTACCTGTGTAAGTTGCAGGAGTAAGCTCTGCTAAACGTGCACGCTCTTCGCTTGGCACTTGAAGAAGTTCCTCACCATTTACGAAATTAACCATCATGTCGCGAGTCATTGCTTGACCACGAGTTAATGCTTTTAACTTTTCATATGGTTTTTCAACGTTATAACGGCGCATAACAGTTTGGATTGGCTCTGCTAAAACTTCTTGAGCTTGGTCAAGATCTTCAAGTAAACGAGCTGCATTGAGCTCAAGTTTACCAACACCTTTTAAACACGCATCAAAAGCAATTAAACTTTGCGCAAAACCAACACCCATATTACGAAGTACAGTAGAGTCAGTTAAGTCACGCTGCCAGCGAGAAATTGGTAATTTTTCGCCTAAGTGCGCTAATACAGCATTCGCAATACCTAAGTTACCTTCAGAGTTTTCAAAGTCAATTGGGTTAACTTTGTGTGGCATAGTTGAAGAACCAACTTCACCATCTTTTAATCTTTGTTTGAAGTAACCTAAAGAGATGTAACCCCATACGTCACGGTTAAAGTCGATTAAAATCGTGTTGAAGCGACGTAGGGCATCAAACAACTCTGCCATGTAGTCATGTGGCTCGATTTGTGTTGTGTACGGGTTGAATGCTAAACCTAAAGATTCCACAAAAGCTTGAGCATGCGCAGCCCAGTCAACATCTGGATAAGCAGAAAGGTGAGCATTGTAGTTACCTACAGCGCCGTTGATTTTGCCGAGTAGCTCAACATTTTCAAATTGCTTGATTTGGCGAGCTAAACGGTATGCAACGTTTGCCATTTCTTTACCCAAAGTTGTTGGGCTTGCAGTTTGACCGTGTGTACGAGACAACATTGGTTGTTCAGCATGAGTCGTTGCTAAAGCAGAGATCGCATTTAAAATTTGCTTCATGCTTGATACTAAAACTTCGCGGCCGTTTTTAAGCATAAGCGCATGAGACAAGTTGTTAATGTCTTCTGATGTACAAGCAAAGTGAATGAACTCACCCGCATTTTGTAATTCAGTAATACCTGCAATTTTCTCTTTTAAGAAATACTCAACAGCTTTTACATCATGGTTCGTTGTGCGTTCAATTTCTTTAATGCGGTTAGCATCTTCTTCAGAAAAGTTGCTAACAATGGCATCTAAAGCTGCATTTGTTTCATTTGAAAAAGGAGCAACTTCAACAATTTCTGGACGGTTAGAAAGCGCTTGTAACCAACGCACTTCTACAGTGACACGAGCATGAATTAAACCAAACTCAGAAAGAAAAGGGCGTAGCGCATCACATTTGCTGGCATAACGTCCATCTAATGGTGATAGTGCGGTTAAAGCGTTCATAACGATTCCTTAATGTTGGAATAAAACATAAAACCAAAAATAATCTCTTTACAGCCTTAGATGACTTGGTACTGTAAACGAGCAAGTGCCTGAATATCCTGTAGCAATTTACGCTTGCTAAAAATCATGTTCCACGAACTACCACCGAGTTGTCGCCATAAATGGGCCATTTGCAAGCCAGTAAACAGACAAGCACGGATGCGGTTAGTATGGTTGGTATCTTTAAATGCTTCTGCATTACCACGAACGAGAATGCGAGGGTTAATCTGCCCAGCAGTATCGACATAAGTTTGAGCCAAATTGGCTAAAATGCTTGGGTGTAAATAGTTATTATCAAAAAAAGAAAGCTGTTTTAAAATCTTTTGCTGAGCTTTTTCAATGATTGCGACGTATTCTGGGTTGCCATAGACCTTCTTTTCTAATTGTAAAAGGGACATAGCGTATGACATCGGAAGCTTGGCAGTGCCCATTTTTGGAAGGCGAGATTTAGGCATATTTGTAAAAGGTTGGGTAATACAATTTTCGAGTGTTTTAAGCCCTAAAGAAATATCTGCCAACTGATTAAAAAAATCTAATGTTTGGACACCATTATTGACTGTAGGGCGAATATTTAAACTCGCTTTGATTAACAGCTCAAAATAGAAGTTACCACTTTCACCAATACTCTGCTGACCCGTTAGGGCTGTCATATGCGTGAGCTGGGTGGCCTGAAATACCCCAGCCAAGGCAAGGGCACGGTTTTGGCGAACATTCAAGGCTTGTGATTGTTGAAATGGTAACTCCACCATGCCATTCATTCCCTTAAATAAAATTTGGTGTAGGGGCATTTGTATGGTGAATGACACCCCCGCCTAAGCAAACTTCATCTGAATAAAATACAACGCTTTGACCCGGTGTAACAGCGCGCTGAGGTTCATCAAACTCAACTCGTACACCGTGTTCACTATTTTCATCATTAAAAACTGTACACGCCTGATCAGGTTGGCGATAGCGTGTTTTAGCTGTACAGCGTAAACCTTCAGCTGGAATATTCTGTTCGCCCGCCACCCAGTCAATTGACTCACTCCAAAGCTGTGTGCTTTGCATGAGTGGGTGTTCATGTCCCTGACCAATAACTAGGCGGTTATTGGCAATATCTTTGTGTAGTACGAACCATGCACCTTCAGCTGCACCTTTCAAACCACCTAGACCAATTCCGCCACGTTGACCGAGCGTATAGTACATCAGACCGTGATGTTCACCAACTTCTTTACCTGTATCAAGTACAATTTTTCCAGGTTGAGCGGGCAAATATTGTTTAAGGAAGTCATTAAATCGACGTTCGCCAATAAAACAGATCCCAGTAGAGTCTTTTTTCTTGGCTGTAGCAAGATCAAGCTCTTCAGCAATTCTGCGAACTTCTGGCTTTTCAATCTCACCCACTGGAAATAGGGTTTTGTTAATTTCTTTACCATGAACAGCATGTAAGAAATAAGTTTGGTCTTTGTTATTGTCTACACCACGTAATAATGGTGCGTATGCTTCGCCTTTCGAGTTATATGCAGTTTCACCACGGCGAGCATAATGACCAGTTGCGATAAAGTTTGCACCTAAAGTCATGGCATGATCTAAAAATGCACGGAACTTAATTTCTTTATTACATAAAATATCTGGGTTTGGCGTGCGTCCAGCTGCATATTCAGCTAAGAAAAGTTCAAATACGCGATCCCAATATTCCATGGCAAAGTTTGCTGTGTGTAGCTTAATCCCTATTTTATCGGCTACTGCTTGAGCATCGGCTAAATCTTCCATTGCTGTACAGTATTCCGTGCCGTCGTCTTCCTCCCAGTTCTTCATGAAAAGACCTTCAACTTGATATCCTTGTTGAAGTAAAAGTGCTGCAGAAACAGAAGAGTCTACACCACCAGACATACCGACGATGACACGTTGTTGCATAGGACTAGGCATCCAAATGAGAAGTTAATGAGGGAGAGAAAGGGTGCTCATAAATAAGCGATAGAGGATAATGGTGGCCTTTCATGGCATCTTCAACTGCTTTAAGTACGAGTGGACTACGAGCACGAGCAGATTCTTTGAGCTCATCTGGTGTCATCCACACAGCAGCTACGATATCTGTATCGAGTTGAGGATTGCTTTCAACCTGAGTCACATGTGCTAGAAAACAGAAGCGGTAATAGGTACGATCCGGAAACATGGGCGGGGTATAAGTATAAATACCGAGCAAGGCATCAATTTCAACATGATGACCCGTTTCTTCAAGTGTTTCACGAATGGCTGCTTGTGTTAATGACTCACCACATTCTACATGACCAGCAGGTTGGTTAAATACGGTGTGTACAAAACCTTCGCTATGTTCTTCTACAAAAAGATAGCGTCCGTCTTTTTCTACGACTGTAGCAACGGTGACATGAGGAGTCCATGCGGCCATAAAAAAGCACCATTATTTAAAAGACGTATAATACGAAATTTAGGGGTTTTTGGCTACGGTGATCTGCTAAACGATATGAGCAATATCTACAAAACCATATCGCTTAAAAAATCAGAATTTTATTACTAGCAGTTAATAAAGCTAATTAATCTTGGGCTGCTTTATGATTATTTTGTACTTTTACATAATGTCTTGCCGAATAAGGAAGGAACGCTAATTCTTTTTCGGTCAATGGGCGCACTTGCTGTACAGGGCTTCCTACATACAAATAACCACTTTTTAAGACTTTACGCGGTGGAACCAAACTTCCCGCGCCAATCATCACATCATCCTCAATAATCACGTCATCTAGAACAACGGTATTGATCCCGATTAAAACACGGTTACCGATGGTGCAGCCATGCAAGGTGACATGGTGGCCAACAGTCACATTTTCACCAATAATAAGAGGTGAACCATTAGGTTTCGCATCATTTTTGTGGCTAACATGCAACATACAATGGTCTTGTACGTTACTGTTTTTACCAATTTGAATACTATTTACGTCGCCGCGAATCACAGCAAAAGGCCAGACAGAAACATTTTCAGCTAAGCTCACTTCACCGACTACAACAGCCATGTCATCGATATAGCACGTTGTATCAACTTGAGGGCGGTGTTCAAGATAAGGACGGATGTTCTTTGCCATGAGAGGTATCAACATAAAATTTAGTCGAATTATAAAATAAAAAAGCACTCAGGCTAAATAGCATGAGTGCTTAATTTAACTATTCAAAAATTAGAATAAGTTGCTGAAGAATTGTTTAACATGGTCGATTAAGCGTGCAAAGAATCCTGCTTCTTCAACTGGCTTTAATGCAACTAATGGCTTTTCAGCAATTACTTTGCCGTCTAGGCTAGCAACGAGTTTACCCACAACTTGGCCTTTTTGAAGTGGCGCATTTAAGTTAGGTTGAACCACTAACTGAGTTTTAATGCCGTCAGCTTTACCTTTAGGCATAGTCACACTAAAGTTTTCAGCTAAACCCACTTGAACTTCATCTTCTTTACCAAACCAGACTTTCGCTTTTGCAAGAACCTGATTGGCTGGCTGAACATTTGCTGTTTCAAAGTTTGCAAAGCCCCAAGCCAATAAAGCACGTGTTTGGTCTGCACGTTCAGCCATACTTGGAGTACCAAAAATCACCGAAACTAAACGCATTGGACCGCGTTTACTTGAAGTAGTTAAGCAGTAACCAGCTTCATCTGTGTGGCCTGTTTTTAAACCATCTACACTTGGGTCTGTGTAAAGCAAGGCATTACGGTTGCCTTGTTTAATACCATTAAAGGTAAATTCTTTTTCAGAGTAGATTGGGTAATATTTTGAGCTATCTTTAATAATATGCTGCGCTAAAACTGCCATATCTTTTGCAGTTGAATAGTGGCCTTCAGCTGGCATACCAGTCGAGTTAACAAACTGGGTATTTACCATGCCGATACGTTTTGCTTCCTGATTCATCATGTGAGCAAAAGTGCCTTCATTTCCGGCAATATGTTCAGCCATTGCTTTTGATGCATCATTACCTGACTGGATAATAATACCGCGAAGCATTTCTAGAACAGTTGCTGTACCATTTAAAGGGACATACATACATGATTCAGAGCTACTTCCTTTACACCATGCAGACTCGTTCATACGAACCTGCTCATTTTCAGTCAGATCACCTTTTAATAATTTTTGTTCAATGATGTAACTAGTCATCATTTTTGTCATAGAAGCAGGTGCAAGCTTTTCGTTTTCATTTTTAGAAGCAAGAATTTGTCCTGTCTCGTAATCCATTAATACATAAGACTTATTATTTAATTCTGGCGGAGCTGATAAGACAGTTGCTGCATAAGAAAAGCTTGGCAAGAGGAGTAGTGCAGCAATAGCGCTTTTTCGAGTCATTCTATGTAATTCCAATATCTTGTATGAAGCAGAAGAGCCTAGCATTTTAGGATAAAGCAAAGCCGACTTCTATGGGGGAAGTCGGCTTTTTCAAACAGTATTGTAACTCAAGAGTTTTTTGCTAATTTAGTTTTGCGATTGATATGCTTTCACGTCTTGGCAAACTAAAGTGTTTTGGTCATCGCCTGCTGCTTTCGCATCTTGACGTGCTTCTTTTAAGTATTTTTTGAAGCCTTTGTCTTTGCTACGTTTTTCTAACGCAGAGACAGCATCAGTTTCATTTGGTAGATAGTCTTTAACTAAACGTTCGTAACCTTGAGCAAAATCAGCATCTTTTTTGCCAATAAGATCTGGGCAAATTTCAGAAAGTACTTGAATCGCAGCTAATTCTTCAGGGGTTATACCTTGTTGTGGAGTGACTTCAACAACATTTTCATTTTCGGTTTTCTTTTCAGTTGTTTTCTTCTTATTAGCAGCAAAACCAACTGTTGCCATGCTCATAAGTAAAACCAAAGAGAGCGATTGAACTAAGCTTTTCTTCATAAACATCGATAACCCGAAATAAAAATTTTAAATATCTCGATAGCTTAACCAATTTGTAGATTAAGAAAATGGAAAAAATGTATTGTTATGTTGGTTTTCTGCTTAATGCCAAACAGAAAACCAAAAATTAATAAATCTCTATTCTAAAAAGATTAAGACCTATTCCTTATAATTAACCATCTCTTCACAGAGCTCATGTTGTTCATGATGGTTCATTTGTTTTGCAGCCTGACGTGCTTCATTTAATAAAGTTTTAAATTCTGTGTCATTTTGCAGATTTGCTAAGGACATTGATTTATTTGAATAACCGTTTAGATACATCGCAATAATTTTTTGAGTATTTGACTCAAGTTTTTTATTTGTTCCCACGAAAGCTGGGCAGATTTCCTGCAAAACTTGCGTTGCGGCAATGTCATCTTTAATTAAGCTATCAGCCTCTTGTGTTGAAATATCCTCATCTGCAAAAACTGCTTGCGTACACAATGTGATACTGATCCCCAATACTTGAAAAAAAGGAGCGAAAGTTTTCATTTTTTCACAATTTTATAATGCTATGGAGGCATAAATATATATAATTCAACAAATAATTCAATTGTGAAAACCTTTAGGTTTATTTGTCGAGAAAGATTTTAGTGAATATTTTAATTGCGAATGATGACGGTGTTTTTGCGCCAGGTATACAGGCTTTAGCTGAAGCATTAAGACCACTTGGACGCGTGGTTGTAGTTGCACCAGAAAGCGAAAGAAGTGGTTTTTCAAGTGCATTAACATTAGATAGACCATTACGCCCAATTCAAATTGCCGAAGATGTTTGGGCAGTGAATGGTACGCCAGCAGATTGTGTTTATTTATCAATGAATGGTTTGTTCGATTTTGAATTTGACTTGGTCGTGAGTGGAATCAATAGCGGAGCAAACTTAGGTGATGATGTTTTATATTCTGGAACAGTAGGCGCAGCGTTTGAAGGCCGTTTAATGAAGCAACCCGCAATTGCTGTGTCTTTAGCTGGTTCTGATGTACGCGCTTATAACAATAAAGAAGATTATGCTCAGGCTGCTCAGTGGGTTCATGATTTTATTGCAAGTGGACTGCCATCTTTGCCTCCAAGACATATCTTGAATATTAATATTCCAGACGTACCACAATTAAAAGGAGCACAAATTACTTATCAGGGACGCCGTGCCCAATCTAAGCCAATTACGAGTCATGTCGACCCACGAGGACGTCAAGTTTATTGGATTGGACTAGCAGGTGAGGCTGTTACAGATCCACAGCGTGATCTAAGCCAGATTCAGTCTGACTTTTTTGCAGTGGCCAATGGATATGTAAGTGTTACCCCGATTCAGATGGACGCAACAAATTATGCTGTTTTAGAAGACCTACAGCTAAGTTTGAGTCAATAATTTGCCTCGAATGTTATAACTTTGTGAATAAAGAAAAAGAGGAACGTGTTTCCTCTTACTTTTTTGGTACTCTTAGCCGAAATGATTTGTAGCATTTAGTGAGGGAGATCAATGCATTTAATTGGGCAACAAAGCAGAGTGAATATCCAAAAAGACAAAATAATGAAAATTATGCTGTTGTCTGTAGCTGTAGGTTTTACTGTGGCTATGGCAGGATGTGCTTCTAAACCGCAAATTAATAATAGTTCTCGCTATGCAATGGCTCCTAACTATTACACAGTTCGTTCAGGTGATACTTTAAGTGGTATCGCAATGCGTTATGGTCTGGACTATGTCAGCATTGCCGAAATGAATGATATTCCCGCACCATATCGTATTTATGTCAATCAATCGTTGCGTTTGAAGAAAGGTTCTTCGCCAAGAACAGTTTCTACGCAAGTCATGGCGCAACCTGAACAAATTAAGCGTCAAACCATTGCTTTACCAACAACACAGCCTGTTACTCCAGTAACTCAGCCAGCAACTAGCGTACCATCAACAAATACGACAGTAGCTTCGGTTGCACCAAATTCGAGCTTACGTTGGATAAAACCGACCAATGGGCCAGTGATTCAAGGGTTTAATTTGGCAAATAATGTCAAGGGAATCCGTTATGGTGGAAATCAGGGTGATCCTATTTATGCCGCAGCTGATGGTCAAGTTGTGTATGCAGCAGATGGCTTAAAAGAATACGGAAATCTGGTTTTAATTAAGCATATTGACGGTTACATCAGTGCGTATGCCCACAATAGCAAGATGTTTGTGAAAAGCGGTGATAATATAACTGCTGGGCAAAAAATTGCCGAAATGGGGTCTACTGGAGCGTCTCAGGTCATGCTCGAGTTCCAGATTCGTTTGGATGGAAAACCGATTAATCCTATAAATCTTTTACCAAAATAGCTAATGCAAAAAACTTAGGTTTCCTCGTATAATGTAATTGGTTGCTTTCATTACAACAATAAGCATTTTTTATAAATTTAAAATTAGATTTGAGGAAACCTATGTTAGATCAGCTTCGTGCGATGGGTGTTTTTGCTTGTGTGGTCGAAAAAAGTTCATTTAGTGGTGCGGCACGTGAATTAGGGATTACAACAAGTGCGGTGAGCCAACAGATTCGTTCCCTTGAGAATGAAATGGATGTAATTTTATTACATCGCTCCACTCGTAAACTTAGTTTAACAGAAGCCGGACAGGCTTTTTTTTCAAGCTGTCAAGAGATGTTGGCGGCTGCTGAAAGGGGAAAAATCAGAATTAATGAATTGAGGGATGATTTAATCGGAGATTTGCGTATTGCAACGACTCCTGATTTAGCAGTTCAACACCTCATTCCTGCATTATCTCACTGGATGTCAGCTCATCGCGGTTTATCTGTGCATTTCGAAGTTGGGCATCGTTATATCGATTTAATTGAAGAGCGAATTGATATCGCAGTACGCATGAGTTCCACTCCGGTAGAAGAGAGTAGCTCTATCATTCCGATGGCTTTTGTAGATCAAATTTTGGTAGCTTCTCCCAGTTATCTGAACCAATCTAGTCCAATTGTGCATCCTAATGATTTAAGAGATCATGAATTGTTGTCGATTAATGTCATGAATGACTCGCGCCATTTCAATTTTCAACATGTAAAAACAGGTGAAACGCTTAATATTGAAATGCAAAGCCGTTTGCAGAGCAATAATTTACAAGTTGCAAAAGCGTTATGTCAGCAAGGACATGGTATTGCACGAATTTTATATTTGGATGCTCAGAAAGAATTAAAAAATGGTTCTTTGATTGAACTCATGCCAGATTGGAAATTACCAGCTTTTACATTGTATGCAGAAGTTGCCAAGCATGATCAACAACCAATGAAAATTCAACGTTGTGTTGAAGCACTTAAACAATATTTTAGCCAGTTAGCAGGAGGGCGAGCGATTCAGATCGTCCGTTAATTTTGCAAGTCTAAAAGTAAAAAGGGCCTGTATTTTACAGGCCCTTTTTTATTACTTCTGTTTTAATGCGGCAACTTCTTCTGCATTTTCTTGTGGCAGATCGTTAGCAGTAAGTTCTTCATGCTTCTTAATTTTTTTCTTATTTTTCTTTTTCTTTTTTGGCTCTTCTTCAATTTCAGCACCATCCTCAATGGCTTGCCAATATTCAAGTTGTTCCATTACTGCTGCATAAATTGAATTTTTGCTGTACTTACCCTTTTTATCGAGTGCACCGACTGGACGAGCCATTAAGATTTCAAGTGCCTGATCAATCGTATCAATTGCATGAATATGGAATTGACCGCTGCGAACAGCATCAATAACATCCTGACGTATCATTAAATGCTGCATGTTTTGACGAGGAATAATGACACCTTGCTTACCTGTGAAGCCTTGTAATTTACATGCATCATAAAAGCCTTCAATTTTTGCATTGACGCCACCAATTGGCTGGACTTGTCCTAATTGGTTCATAGAGCCAGTAATTGCCCATGATTGATCAATTGGTATTTGGCTAATCGCAGAAATCAATGCTGAAAGCTCAGCAACAGTGGCACTATCGCCATCGACTTGACCATAGCTCTGTTCAAATGCAAGCGCAGCGGAGAAATGTAAAATTTGTTCACGGCCAAAGTGAGCTTTCAAGAAGCTAGACATGAGCAACACGCCTTTGGCATGCAGTGAACCACCAAGTTCTACACTACGTTCAATATCAAGAATATCACCACCACCTTGATAAACAGACGCTGTCAAACGTGAAGGCAAACCAAACTCAACATCCGCATAATGAATAACGGAAAGGGCATTGATCTGACCTAAACGGTATCCCGATGTTTCGATTAATTGTGTACCACGTGAAAGATCTTGCCAGTAAAGCTCTCTTAAATAGCCCAAACGGTATTGTCGATGTTGTAGAGCTAAATTGATATGCTGTTCAGTGACGATCTTGTCTTCGGCTTTAAACGCATGGTGGTGCGCTTCCCGAATGAGGTCACCTAGAGTAGACGCATGTAATGATAACGAGCTTTGATCTTCTGCTTGGCGGCTAGAATCAGTTAATAAAGCTGCTAAAGCGCTACGATCAAATGGTAGTAATTTATCGGCTTGTACATAGTCAGCAATCAACTGCATATAAGCCTGTTCATTCGTTTCATTACGTTGCAGAGTATCGGTAAAATCTGCACGAATTTTAAAGACGCTGCCAAGTTCTGGTTCAATCTCTAAAATTTCATAATAAATTTCAGGCTCAGCCATTAAGATCACTTTAATATCGAGCGGAATTGCAGCAGGTTCAATCGAAATGCTGCCAGTTAAAGTCAGCATGTGTTCAAGTGAAGACAATTTAAGCTGCCCAGATTTAAGCGCGCGTTTTAAACCTTGCCAAGCATATGGTTGTTCTAGTAACTGTTCAGCTTCAAGCATTAAAAAGCCGCCATTGGCTTGATGCAAAGAACCCGGACGAATTAAGGTGAAATCTGTGATAATTGTGCCGTTATGGGTAAGCTGTTCAACGTGACCAAGTAAATTATAGTGCGTTGGAAAGTCTTCAAAAATAACAGGAGCACCGCTATTTGGTTTATTAGCCACAATAACATTAGCTTGATAACGTGCAGGAACACGGTTGAACATTGATGGAGCATAATCATCTTCATCTTGTTCTAAAATCAATTCAACATTATCAATAATATCTTGAGCATATTGTTTTAAGTAATCTTCGAGACCTTTAACCTGACCATATTTATTTAAAATAAGATCCATTCTTGGCATAACGACTTGCGTTGCAATATCTCGATTTAACACAGACACTTTGTCACGTGCGTCATCTTCTAAATCACCTAAATGTAGACCAAGGCGATCCAGCTTTTTATCCATATAGCGAATATTGGCCGCAATTTCAGCACGTTGTTTACTATTTAAAGCATCAATATCATTTTGGGTAAGTTCTTGAACTTGATCATCTTTAACTTGTACAGGTACAAAACCATGTTTCTCATTACGAGAAATGAGTTTTAAGTCGAGTTCTTCACCTTCTTTGGTCAGTTCAACAAGCGCTTGCTGTTGCACATCGCCTGTTTCCTGACGGATGCGCTCAATACGGTTATGATAAGTCTCTGCACTAAAACGGCGTTCAAGTTGTTTTAAAATTATTTGCCAAGTTTGTTCATGTGCCTGTTGAAACTTAGTCCCTTGACCTGCTGGGAAACGTAGGGCAATAGGTTGACGTGCTTGTTTGAAATTATAGACATACACCCAGTCATCAGGCGTTGGCATTGTTTTGGCGTGCTGCTGTAACAAACGTTTGATCATGGTACGTTTGCCTAAACCAGCAGTTCCTACGGCAAAAATATTATAGCCTGAGTAGGGTAAAGAAATTCCCGCCTCTACAGATGCTTTGGCACGATCTTGACCCAAAAAGTTATTAAGCGGTTTGATGCGTTTGGTTGAAGCTGGAATTTTTTCAAAATCTGGGATATGTGTAAGTTGTTCAGGTTTTAAAACTGTCTTGTCTAAGGTCATTTTTATATCAGGTTGCTCAAAAGCTGAAGGAAATGCATTTACTGTGACGTTTGTGGTGGTTGTTTTAGCGAGTGATAAAGTTGAAATAGTCACTTGATCAAGTTTTTGTGTCACTGTTGATATCCAGCAAAAGAAAACGAAGGTTGAAGGCTAAAGGTATACAGGTTTAGCATAAAATATCAAGCAAACTTGCGGTTTTTATCGCCAAATCCAAAATGTTTGCATAAAGAATCTTGAAAGCAATTGTAAGAAGGGTTTGAATAGGCACATTTATAATTTATGGAAAATAAAAAACGAATGACCACACAAGCTTCGGGTTGGGTCTCGGCTTTTAAAGCATTTTTAGATCGCCGTGCATTAATTATGCTGTTCCTTGGTTTTTCTGCTGGAATTCCAATTTTATTAATTTTTTCTAGTCTCTCTTTATGGCTTGGAGAGGCAGGCATTGATAAAAGTGCAGTCACTTTTTTTAGTTGGGCGGCTCTAGGTTACTCTTTTAAGTTTGTTTGGGCTCCTCTCATTGATGAGTTACCTGTACCTGTTTTAACTAAAATGTTAGGCCGAAGACGTGCTTGGTTGTTAATCGCACAGTGTTTGATTGTTCTTGCTATTTGTATTATGGCTTTTTCTGATCCAGCTTTAGGTCAGAGTTATCTGGTTCAAATGGCAGTAGGTGCGGTGTTGCTTGGTTTTTCAGCAGCAACACAAGATATTGTGATTGATGCTTACCGTATTGAATTAGCAGAAACAGAAATGCAAACAGTGTTGGCATCTACCTATAATGCTGGTTATCGAATCGGAATGATTGTGGCTGGAGCGGGGGCATTATTTCTAGCTGCACATTTGGGGACAGCTAAAGGTAATTACATTTACGAAGCTTGGAAAATGACTTACTTAACCATGGCAGCGGTTATGTTGGTCGGTATTGTAACGACTTTGCTCGTTCGTGAACCTCAGGTAAATCGTGTTTATAAAAACTATAAAAGTAGTGATTATTACCGTTTGGTGTTCGTGTTTTTTGTTGCCGTTATTTCATTTGTAGTCACCTATATTTATTCTGGACAGATAACAGATGCAATCTCGCAAGCTGGAAGTATAAAAGACAACGCAGCATTATTTGGTTTAGAAGCTTTAAGATTTTTAACGGCGACAGCTTGTGCCATTTTTGTGGGCTATTTACTGGTTAAATTTGGTGTAGTTAACCAACAAATGGCTAAAGAGACATGGATTGCACCAATCTTAGATTTCTTTAAACGTTATGGTGTCAAACTTGCATTAGTCTTATTACTCCTCATTGGTTTCTTCCGTATTTCAGACATTATTGCGGGTGTTATTTCCAATGTTTTTTATCAAGACCTTAACTTTAGCAAAGAACAAATTGCTGAAGCAGTCAAAATCTATGGGGTGATATTTAGTTTAATAGGTGGCTTCTTAGGTGGCCTTTTAGCACAGCGTATAAACATTATGAAGCTTATGTTTGTCGGTGCAGTTTTGGCAAGTTCTACAAATTTAATTTTTATTGGATTGGTAAAATCTGGACAGCCATTAGATTCAGTTGATGTAAAAGTTGGTGAGCAAAGCTATAAAGTTCAGCCCGATGAAGTAGGTTTGTGGAAGCTTGCGGTACCAAGTTCTAACTTTAATGGAGTGAAACAAATTGAGGTGAAAGCTGCTTATGCCACACAAAATGGTGTAGCACCTGTGACTCGTACTCAGCCATTACTCACTACTGAATTAACCCAATCACCTCTACAAATTTTACCGATCATGGGTAATGATCAAATCTATTTGAAAGAGGGAGAAAGGAGTATTGTGATTCGAGGGCAATACTTTGGGCAAGCTTTAACCCCTACACAAAAAATCATAATTAGTCTTGATGGGCAAAATTTTGATGCAAAAATGTCAGATGAAAAAGGTATTTTTAGTGCAGCAATTGATGCGAAAAAATTAGCTTCATCGGCAAGTAAAGAACTCAATGTAGCTGTAGTAGACGGTGAACGGAAAATACTTTCTGCATCTCATCCATATGCTGTTAGCTCAAATCTAAAAGCAGCAAGTGAATTAGATGTAAATATTGAACCCTTAGCTTACGTTGACCCGCTTTCAGGTCAATCAGTTGAAATCAGCGGTAAGGTGATTAAACCGTATAGTTCTTTATGGCTTTATTTTGCCATTATTGTCGACAACTTGGCTTCTGGCTTGGCTGGTGCAGCATTTATTGCATTCCTTTCAAGTTTAACGAGTGTGTCGTTCACAGCTGTTCAATATGCGATCTTTAGTTCACTCATGACGCTTACACCAAAACTTTTGGGTGGATATTCAGGTACCATTGTCAGTAATATTGGATATCCAAAATTCTTTTTGATGACCACTCTTATTGGTATTCCAATCTTGATTTTAGTGGTTTGGGTTGGAAAACTGCTAAAAGATCATCAAACACATGAATCAGAAAAGGCAGGTGAATAAACATGCGAATGCTTCATACAATGTTGCGAGTAGGCAATTTAGAACAATCTTTAAAGTTCTATACCGAAGTATTAGGAATGAAGTTACTTCGTAAGCGTGATTATGAAGAAGGGCGCTTTACACTGGCATTTGTTGGTTATGGTGATGAAGAAACCAATACTGTGCTTGAACTCACACATAACTGGGATACTTCAAGTTATGATTTAGGCAATGCATACGGCCATATCGCTATTGGCGTTGATGATGCTTATAAAGCATGTGAAGAAATTAAAGCACGTGGTGGTAAAGTCGTGCGTGAAGCTGGCCCAATGAAAGGCGGCGTAACGGTTATTGCATTTGTTGAAGATCCAGATGGTTATAAAATCGAGTTGATTCAACAAGATGCTGATGCCAGAAATAACTAAATAAATGACTTAGGTGATTTAAGATTTAGGTCTTAAAAGTCTAGCTTTATTTTTAGAGCCCAGTATGATGAATATCCGACCGAATGGTCAATTTATCAACTGGGTTTTTTATTTATCTAAAATAATCATAGGATGTGGCTATGTTGAAGTTATTGGCACTTGATCGATTTACAATTTTGTTGGTTGGAATGGTATTACTAGCAACATTTTTTCCAGTCAGTGGTCAAGCAGCGCAATATTTCAATACACTCACCACGGTCGCGATTGCAATATTATTTTTTTTGCATGGTGCGAAGCTGTCTCGTGAGGCTGTAATTGAAGGCATTTTGCATTGGAAAATGCATTTACTTGTATTCGCATTTACTTTTTTTGTTTTCCCAGTGATTGGTTTGTTGGCTAAGCCGATTCTGTTACCTCTACTAGGTCAGCAGCTGTACTGGGGTTTTCTGTTTATGTGCTTTCTACCCTCTACGGTTCAATCTTCTATTGCATTTACATCAGTTGCAAAAGGGAATGTGGCGGGAGCGGTCTGTAGTGCATCTTTTTCAAATTTGATTGGTATGTTTATTACACCAGTTTTGGTTAGCTTTTTTATTTTAGGCCAAAGCCAACATGGGTTCGATCCGACTGCTTCAATTATACAAATTACATTGTTGCTTTTAGTGCCATTTATTTTAGGACAAATATTACGTCCTTATATTTTTCCCTATATGGCAAAAGTACCAAGTATTGTTAAAGCTTTCGATCAAGGCTCAATTTTGATGGTGGTCTATGGTGCATTTAGTGGGGCAGTGGTCGCAGGGCTTTGGCATCAGGTGAGCTGGAAAACCTTACTTATTTTAACGGTTGCTTGTTCAGTTCTTTTAACCATCATTATGCTATTAGCACTTTATCTACCACGTGTTTTTGGATTTAACCGAGCAGATCAAGTCACGGTTTTCTTTTGTAGCTCAAAAAAGACACTGGCAAGTGGTGTGCCGATGGCGCAAATCTTATTTATTGGTCAGCCTTTAGGCATGATTGTGTTACCTATTATGATCTTTCACCAAATCCAATTAATGGTTTGTGGGGTAATTGCAAATTACTGGGCTAAATCTAAAGATTAATTCGCAAATAAAAATTATTTGACGTATAATCTTGTCCACTTGTTGTGCTTAGCTCTAACCCTAGAGGTTTCGGTGGGCCAAAAGAATGGTCTGTTGTGGTGTTGATCTGCTCATTTGAGCCTGTCCTCAACTTAGTTGAGAGTGATCAATTGCGATGGCAGCTTAAGCCTTTCTAAATTAGGAGTAATCGACGATGCGCGCCGATATTCACCCAAAATATGCAACACTAGTAGCAACTTGTTCTTGCGGTAACGTAATCGAAACTCGTTCTGCTTTAGGTAAAGACACTATCTACCTTGACGTATGTTCAGCTTGCCACCCATTCTACACTGGTAAGCAAAAGAATGTAGACACTGGTGGTCGTATCGACAAATTCAAACAACGTTTTTCTGGTATGTCTCGCTCTATCAAGCGTTAATACTGCAAAACGAAACAAAAAACGGGCTTTATGCCCGTTTTTTGTTTGTGGACGACAAGACCATTATTGGTCTTGTACGTCTGTTAATCGATCAAGTTTTTTCTGGAAATAACGACCTTGTAAGAAACGTGCTTCCACATTCCAAGCGTTAGCAAATAAGTTCATATCATCAAGATCGGCAAGTAAAATCCCTACTGGTTTTACAGTCAAATAGTTCAAAACCTTTTCTTGTAATTGCGCTAAACCAGCATCTGAGTTTAATAGCTCTGTCTTCTTCGATTGCAATTTTAAATATTGAACATCAAGTTGTTGCAATATCGATTCACTATAAATAGAAGATGTGAAATCCCGAATTGAAATTTCTGCGCCGTGTTGACGTAGGCGAGCTATTTGTTGCTGCACAATTGCAAGATGTGGCTGAATCGCTTGTTCTGAAAATTGTAGAACCAATGGGCTTTCTTGCTTACTACCAATAATGGTGAGTAATTTCGAAATCAGCTCAGGGAATGATTTATCTTTGAGTAAGATATCAATATTCAAGTTAATAATCAGTTTAGCTTTCGGGTACTGCGTAATAAAATTATGTAGCTGCTTGCTAGCCTCAACCAAGATCCAACGGTCTAATTGAATAGAAAGTTCGCTATCATCTTTTAATGTGGCTAAATCGTTTAAGTCGTGCCACTGTTCATCTGCAATAAAACCGCTAGTAACTTCATAGTTATGGGTTTCTTGATCATGCTTATCATAAATCTGCTGATATTTTAAATGGATTTCACCCCGTGCTAACTGTTGCTTTAATTGTTGCAATAGAGAGGATTGCACAGGAGCATCAACATTCTGAAGGCTTAGATCAAGTGAGATAGAAGAACTAGTAGTCTCAGGAGAGATAATATCGATAGTTGGCACTAACTCAATTTCTGATTTCGCCTTAGGTAGCTCTTGCTGACTTGTTTGATCGAGTAGCTTTGCAAAACTAGCTTCATCTAAAGGTTCAGTAATTTGCGCATAACTCAGCTTAAACTGGATCGAGTAGTTAAGCTCATTAATCGGTAATAAATGCTCTTTTTGCAAACTTTGCAGACTAGCCAATTGGGAGTTAAGGACTGTACTGTTTTCGGCTTGCAAAACGCCAAGATATGCTCCAAGTTCAAGATTGAAAATCGGCATTTGTGCTTGTTCTTTCAGAAAACTTTGCAGCTGATTAAAATATTGTCCAGGAGTTTGCCAATCGAGTTGAAATACACGTTCTGGGCACTGACTTAATCTAAATAAAACCAATGCATTCGCTTGAGCAGGGTGGGTTGATAGCTGTCGATTAATCTGTTGCCAAGGCGTAATTAACCCATAGCTCTTTTCAGAAAAAACTGTATTTGCGGGTGTTTGCAAATCCAGTTGATAGTCAATGGTTAACTGTACGGCGTCTTCTTCCTGACTAGGAATAAATTCAAGTTTTAAAGCATTATTACCTGAAATTGCGGCATGCTGACTCTGGATTTCAAAACGCGCCTGATCAAATTGACCTAATGAAATCTTCTTAAACCTTTGTTTAAAAATATTTAAATCATTGGGTTGTAAAACATCTAATATCGGCAGGCCAATAATCTCTTCTTCTTGCTTAAAGCCAAAAAGTTTGAGGTATTCTGTATTTGCCTTAACGTGCATGCCTTCTTGAAAAAGGGCAACTGCTTTATGGCTGTTATTGACCAATGTTTGTGTATGAGAGTGAATAGTCTCTAGTTCACTCGTCAGGCGTTGCTCAGTTTGCAATAAATGGCTATACGACAAGGTTCGAATAAGCGTGATATAAAAATAATCTAATGGTTCTAATGGAACTACATCATAAATACCTTTATGAATATAAGCCTGATATTGCTGAGGTTGATAGTCTTCAGGTTGCAATAACAAAACAGGTAAATGTGGCTGCTCAGATGCTTGAATAAGGGAGAGGGTTTGTTCAATTTTTAGGTCATATGCACGACCAAAAATAATAGCATCCCAAGGCGTATTTAACTGTTTTTCAAAACTTTTTAGGTCATCAAGCAATAATGCCTGAACTTGATAATCATTCCCCAATAATAAATTTAAAATCTGGTTATAACGTAGCTGGTTGTCATCAATAATGAGTAAACGTGTTTCAGTACGTTTTAACTTTTTAGATAATAAAGAGTTTCTCACTTTAGTGCTTCCCATAAATCTTGACTGCTAGAGTTGCTATTCTTTTTCATCATGAACTGATCAAGCAGATTTTGTTGCTGCTCATTCAGAAGTTCGAAATGAAATTGAATAAAACTTTGAGTAATGAGTTGTGCTTTGAGTAGATACACTTTGATTTCTTCTGTCCCCAATCGTAAATGAATTGTTTGTTGCTCTCTAAAAATTTGTGACCCCGGTAAAATCAGCGTATTTTGTATTTCTTCTAGGTTTTGTGTTTGTAGTAATAGTGCAGGATGATAATTGCGAGTATGACGCTCAGCTTGAATATGCACTGCGCAAGGGAACATGGCCTGTGACAAAATCTCTAAACCTAACTCTAGGCTTTTTTCTGTCGACTGCTTAATCCAGCGGATTACTCCACCACGCCATTGTCCATGCAAGGTTTCTTTAACTAAAATATATTCACCGGTTCTTAGATTTTTCGGTGCCTCGCCAGACCATTTAATACGATATCCATTGACACTAATATCGAGAACAGTGGTTTGATAAATGGTTTTGCTTTCACGACTTAAGCGTTGATAGGATGTCGTTTGTTGTTCTTTTTTCTCTAAATTGGATAGAACTTTAGATTCACTTTGTAAGTTGTAGTTATTGTTAAGTTGTAGCGTTTCTTCAAAGTTTTTTGCTTTCGAGAGATAGAAATGAGCTGTACTTAAACCGAAACAAATTTGTAGCTCTGCATTATATTCATAACGTTCATGACGACGTTGAGCCGTAGTACCTAAAATAGTTTGAACATGAAACTTTAAAGCTGGACTTAAATAAAACTTTTCATTTTTGGAAATATATTGCGCATTTTTATGCATGGTTGCAGTGACATGCTCAAGTAAAGCCTGTGTGCCTATAAAAATGTTTGGGCTAAAGTTAGAGCTGCGTTTGGTGTTATAAACCGGCGGATGATCTTTATTTGGGTCGACCACATATTTCGTTAATGCTGTGTCTTTCGGCAAAATATGAATCATTCTTGCCCAATCAAAACTACATTGAAATAATGCCTGAATTTCTGACTGACGAATTTGGTTCGTATTTAAAATATCGAGCAAAATCAGCTGAGCATAAGCTTGAGTAATATTTGCTAAAGGGTGATGTACACCCTGAATATGGTTAATATTTACCAGATGATATTTATGCTGAACAGCAGTTTCATAAAGTTGATGTGCAATTAACCATTGTCCTTTGACCGGTTCACTATAGAGCATATGCTGCTGATATAAGAGACTGGTTAATTGTTGCAGCGCATGGAAAGTCGATAAAGTACGTGCCGTTTGCAAATTCTTTTTTTGTTTATAGGCAAACAGTGAAAATTTTTGATGCTGTAATTGCTCATGGCTATTTTTAGCAATATTTAAATAAATACTGGCAAAATAGCAACGGAGCAACATTGCTAATTCAATAATGTGTTCATTACGGTCTGTGCTAATAACGCCTTGGTTAAAAAAGTTTTTTTCTAGGCTTGCAAGAACGTTATTAATGGTGGGATGAAGCGTTTGTATGAGATCGAAACGTAAGGTCTCACTACATTTTAATTCATTGAGCTCTAAAATGGCTGTGAATAATGCTTTTGACGTATCGCCGAGTTGCATAATAGAAAGGGTAGTGACCCATTCATTAAGATCTTTAATATTGGCTTCACAAAAGCTTAACCGTTCACGAGTGAGTACGGTTTGATTGTGAAAAATGTCCGATAGTGCATTATTCATCATCACTTATTATATAACTCAAAATGTTGTTGCCCCAAAAAGCGGTGTTTTATTCTTTTCGCCCGCAATTTCCCTGACGAGTTTAGGAACCAAATACCCCGGTAGGTTCGCTAACACATCACGATATATATCATCTATCTCAGATGGTACTAAATCAAAATGTTGTGCACCTTTTACTTTATCTAAAACATGTAAGTAATAAGGCATAACGCGAGCTTCAAATAAACGATAACTTAAATCAATTAATGTTTGCGCAGAATCATTAACACCTTTAAGCAACACTGCCTGATTAAGTACAGTAATGTGCTCGGCAGATAACTGCAACAATTTTGAACAGGTAAAGTCATCGAGTTCAGAAGCGTGGTTTGAGTGTACCACCAGAATAATACGCAGCCTACTGTTTTTTAATAAAGAAATTAGCTCTTCGTCGATACGGTTTGGAATAACAATTGGAACCCGTGAATGAATTCTCAGAATCTTAATTTGTTTGAGAGATGATAAACGTTCTAGCCAAAGTGCTAATTTACGGTTAGAAAGCGTAAGAGGGTCTCCACCACTTAAAATGATTTCATTAATGTGCGGATTCGCTTCAATGTAATTTTTAATATTTAGCCAATCATCATTTTTCGGTAAATTTTCTTGATAGGGAAAATGACGACGGAAACAATAACGGCAATGTACGGCGCAAGCACCCGTCAAAGTCAGTAAAAAACGTGATTGATATTTATGTAATACACCGGGTAATTGATTTGCTGCTTCTTCACCTAAAGGGTCAGTTACAAATTCAGGATGTTCCTCAAGTTCTAAATGATGAGGTAAAACCTGTAGTAAAAGCGGGTCAAAAGGGTTTTTAACGTTCATTTTTCCGACGAACGCGCGAGGAACCCGTAATTTAAACTGTTCAGAAGCCAGAATCGCACCTGATAATAGCTGATCGGTGGATAACTCGAGTAGGTTTAGCAACTCCAAAGGATCTGTAATAAGGTCACTCAGTTGCGATTGCCAGTTTTGCTCTTGGTATAAATAGTTTATCATTTGACACGATTAAGATAATGCAACAACGCATTATATCGCATAGTTGACTTGTTAAGTTTGGAGTGTGCCAGTCATGGCCAATTATTCTACAAATGATTTCAAGCCGGGCCTTAAGGTCATGCTTGACAGTAACCCATGTTCAATCATGGAAAATGAATACGTAAAACCAGGTAAAGGTCAAGCGTTCAACCGCGTAAAATTACGTAACCTTAGAACTGGTAAAGTTTTAGAAAAAACTTTTAAGTCTGGCGATACTGTAGAAGCGGCTGACATCGTAGAAGTAGAAATGGACTACTTATACAATGATGGCGAGCTTTGGAACTTCATGGATCCTGTAACTTTTGAGCAAATCGCTGCAGACAAAACTGCAATGGGCGATGCTGCTAAATGGTTAAAAGACGATTCAAATGAAAAATGTACTATTATGTTGTTCAACGGTGTGCCTTTAACTGTAAGTGCACCGAACTTCGTAGTATTAAAAATTGTTGAAACTGATCCAGGTGTACGCGGTGATACATCTGGCGGTGGCGGTAAACCAGCTAAGCTTGAAACAGGTGCGGTTGTTCGTGTTCCGTTATTTGTTCAGCAAGAAGATAGCGTTCGTGTAGATACTCGTACTGGCGATTATTTAGAGCGTGCATAATAGTTAAAAAATAAACTATTATCGAAGGGATGATGTAAATCATCCCTTTTTTTATGCGAAAGTATAAGAGGAAAAAAATTAAAGGAGGAGTACAGTCACAAGGATTTGATAGAACAGTACATAACAATATAAAAATGCTGTAGTTATTTATTGAGAGGTTAAGAATGGACACAATGCAAGCGAAATCTACGCTTCCCTCCAAGCTGGTCTGGAGCCTAGTGGCAATTATAGGTGCAATTTCTTTTGGGATGCTGGCACTCAGTCGTGGTGAACATGTCAATGCGGTTTGGCTTGTACTTGCTGCAGCATGTGTATATAGCATCGCATATCGATTTTATAGTCTATTTATTGCAACTAAAGTATTTGAATTAAACCCAAGACGTTTAACCCCAGCACATCGTTTAGCCGATGGTCTGGATTATGTTCCCACCAATAAATACGTACTTTTTGGTCATCACTTTGCGGCAATTGCCGGAGCGGGACCATTAGTCGGGCCAATTTTAGCTGCACAAATGGGTTTTTTACCAGGGACAATCTGGCTACTGGTCGGTGTGGTTGTCGCAGGTGCAGTACAAGACTTCTTAGTTTTATTTATTTCAACGCGTCGAGACGGTCGTTCGCTTGGTGAAATGGCAAAACAGGAACTGGGTTCTTTTGCTGGTATCGTTGTAATGCTTGGCGCGCTTGGGGTAATGATTATTATCCTTGCGGTATTGGCTTTAGTTGTGGTTAAAGCACTTGCCCATAGTCCATGGGGTGTTTTTACTATTGCAGCGACTATTCCAATTGCATTATTTATGGGCGTTTACATGCGATTTATTCGCCCAGGACGTATTGCTGAAGTTTCTATTATTGGCTTCGTGTTAATGATGCTTGCCATTGTTTATGGTGGACATGTTGCAGCAGATCCATACTGGGGTGAGTTTTTTACCTTAACCGGAACACAGCTCACATGGTGCTTAATCATTTATGGCTTTATTGCTTCAGTATTACCTGTCTGGTTATTGTTAGCGCCACGTGATTATTTATCAACTTTCCTTAAAATTGGTGTCATTCTCGGTTTAGCAGTCGGTATTATCATTGCATTACCTGAATTAAAAATGCCAGCAGTGACTCATTTTATTGATGGTACTGGTCCTGTTTTCTCGGGTAGCTTATTCCCATTCCTATTTATTACCATTGCCTGTGGTGCGATTTCTGGTTTCCATGCGCTTGTATCGAGTGGAACGACACCAAAACTCATTGATAATGAAGCTGACATTCGTGTGATTGGTTATGGTGGCATGCTCATGGAGTCTTTCGTCGGTATTATGGCGATGATCTGTGCAACTGTCTTAGACCCAGGCGTGTACTTTGCAATTAATGCACCCGCGGCTGTACTTGGTACAACTGTAGAATCAGCGGCAGAAGCGGTTCGTAATTTAGGATTTGTCGTTACTCCTGAAATGTTAACAGTGTTGGCACAGGAAGTCGGAGAAACTTCGATTTTATCGCGTACAGGTGGTGCACCTACATTTGCAATTGGTATGGCACATATCATTTCGGAAATTTTCAATAGCCGTTCAATGATGGCATTTTGGTACCACTTTGCTATTTTGTTTGAAGCATTATTCATCTTAACTGCTGTAGATGCCGGAACTCGTGCTTGTCGTTTCATGGTGCAAGACACAGTGGGTATTGTTATTCCTAAGATTAAATCTTCTAGTTCATTCTTGGGTAACTTAGTGGGTACAGCAGTTGCAGTCGGTGGATGGGGATTCTTCGTCTATCAAGGTGTGATTGATCCATTAGGGGGTATCAATTCATTGTGGCCTTTATTTGGTGTTGGTAACCAAATGCTGGCTTCGATGGCACTCATTTTGGGTACAGTCATTCTGTTTAAAATGAAAAAAGAAAAATATGTATGGGTGACAATCATTCCAACAATTTTCTTATTCATTACATGTATGACTGCGGGTTGGCAAAAGATTTTCCACGAAAATCCAAAGATTGGTTTCTTAGCGCAAGCGAATAGGTTTTCAGATGCGATTGCTCGTGGTGAAATATTAAAACCAGCCAAAACACTTGAAGAAATGCAGACGATTGTGATGTCAAATCAAATCAATGCTGCACTTTGTGGCTTCTTCATGATCGTTGCGATTGTGATGGTGATTGCTGCGATTGGTATTGTACGCCGTGCGTTAGCAAGTCCGACACCGACTGTAAATGAATCCCCAGCTGTATATGCTGATCCTGAAGTGATCACCACGCGAGGAGAGTAATGATGAATTTTAAATTTGCAAAAAATGGAACTGTCATTATTGCGAAAATCATTAAAATGACGGTGCTCTCACAAAAAGAGCTATTGCTCTCTCCAAAGAACTGGTCACGCATTGCAACACTGTGGCAGCGTTTGCAGCAAAGCTTTCGCTTGATGGTTGGAGTGCCAGATTATCAAACGTATCTGGAACACATGAAGGCTCATCATTCTGATTTAACACCAATGGATGCTAAAACTTTCTATCGCTATTGTGTCGATGCGCGTTATCCATCGGCTGGCGGTACTTTAAAGAAATGCCCTTGTTAAGTTGGGTTTGATATTCAGCTAATGAAAACGGTATGTGGTTAAACCATGTACCGTTTTTCTTTTTTGGGAAATGAAAAAAAGTTTGCTTAAAGTCTGCTCATTTGTATTTTTTTCAATTGAAAATCACTTGTTTTGCTTTTGAAAAATGAATATGATGCTTTCCATTCTAGGTGTATAGCTCAGTTGGTTAGAGCGCTACGTTGACATCGTAGAGGTCTCCAGTTCGAGTCTGGATATACCTACCAAGATTTATAAAGGGTTTACATAGTTTCAATACATGTAAACCCTTTTTTTATGCCTGTTTTCTTCATTTATATTTGGCAGAATTAGTAATCCAAACTCGATTATTAGTCATTCCTTGACTGAGAATACAACTGCGAGACGTAATCGATAATTTAAAGCCATTTAGGGGGCTGTATTATTTCATTCTAGTTTTTCATTAAAAATTAAAATAAACTATTATAAAATAAGGGGAAATAAATGAAAAAACTATTTTTATTAGCAATTTTATTGGGGTTGTCGGGATGTGGGGATAATAATGAGAGTAATTCGTCTCAATCTAATACACGCACGGATTTATTACAAACGACTGAATTAGCAAAACCAACTGTATCTAATTACAATTTAGCAGCTTCTTCACTAATGATGAGTTCGGCAATAGCACCATTAGGTGGATGGTCTATTACTAATTCAACTGTCATGGGCGCATCGACATTAATTGATGCTGCTAAAGATACTAGAGTTTCTGCAGCATTAGTAACACCTAATGCGAAGCAAGTAGCAGAAGTATTACGTGGCGGGGTAGCTGGAGTTGCCTTAGCTATTGCAGTTGATCAGTTACTTGATGCAGTTGATTGGGTAATGGATTCAGCGAATAATCAAATTAGGTATCAAAAAAAAGATCCAATAAAACCACCTAATTTCCCTTATTACTACAAAGTGGCTGGGGGACTTCCGAATTATCAAATTTATGCAGCAAACAAAGAACAACTTTGTAGTAGAACAACTGCGATTTTAAATACTTTATATAGTACTATCAAATTCAAGTTTACTGGTATTACCGGTGATACGGTAGGTTTATGCACATATCAAGTAACTAATACTCAAAGTGGAACTCAATCTGATGGTGGTATTCCATATTCACTGGTACAGAATGTAAATTATGACCCTACGAAACCTGAGTTCACTTTACCCCTTGAAGCCGTAGCTGAACAAGTTATTTCCAACGCAGATACTGGTAGTTTAGACGCTCAGGTTGCAACTAATGCTGCAACGCAAAATATTTTAAATGATGTTGTACAAGCAGAACCTGTTGTTCAAGAGCTTGAGAATAATGCTAATAATAACTGTCCAAGTGGACTTACTAATGGAAAGGGCGATTGCTGGGTTTGTTCTAGAGAGTCTTACACACCTATAAGGGCTAGAGTAGTCTATGCTAAAGGCGTTACTAATGGGCTAGGGAAATGTAGTGCTGGCATGAATTCTAGTCAATTGCTCACTAGATATAATGCTTATACTGAGCTGGGAACTGCTAGAGATGCAGAGAATGCGTGCTGGTCTCCACAAGATCAAGAACATTTAATTCAAGCAAGAGCGGCTAAAGCAACCGCTAATGATTGTAAAAGCTATCTAGGTGCTTTAGGACAATAAAATGAATATCGATAATTTAAAGAAGAAAATAGAACTCGAGTATAAAAATGTTACTCTGGGAGATGCTTATACCTTACCTGAGGAAGACTATGCCGATACAAGTTATTGGTACTTCGATAAAAGGCGCACCGATTTAAACTTAACTGAGGAAGAATGGGTAAAGCAGGAACTTTTCCTTCTTGAGACTGGTAATTGGTTTAGAGAGGACTTTAAGGAGGCTGTAAATGCAATTAAAGAAAAGAGGAAAATGAATAATAGGTACAGTAATCCTTTTGAAATACCTGTTTCATATTTAGACAACTACCATACGGGTTTTGGTTTTTTAGAACCTCAGGGATTTCTATTTTATACCCCAGCTATTATGAGTTCTGTTTTAAAAGACACAGAAGTTCTATCTTCACCTAGTTTTTTATCTTGGTTTTATCGTTTAAGAAGTTTAAATACTTTTGAAGAAATTTCTAAGTTATTAAATTGTTTTACCAAAGCACAAATAGAAGTGTTAAAAGACTTTCTGTTATTTATTTCCACTCTATCTCTAGAGATGAAAGAAGGAAAAGAAGGAATAGATAAGTGTTTAAATAACATAAGTTTATTAGGATTCTGAGTGTAAGGGTAAAGGGTTTACATCGTTTTAATAACATGTAAGCCCTTTTTTAATACCTAATTTTTGCATTAAACCCATTAGAATTAAAATCAAAAGCGAAGATTGAAGCGGGTAGTGGACTAGATACAAATCAGCCCTCATTAAGATCAAGTTGTAAAAATGATCACGACAAGAAGCAGGTCATTAAGCTATTCATAAAATGGCTTTGGCAAATTAGCTTCCTCTGTTATGAAAAATATCTGGTTCTAAAACCCCACCCTTTTATAAACCCCCACTTTAACAATCACTTATTCATTATTTATCCTTACTTTTTAATGATCTAATTTAAAGCGAAAGTCATTTGCTTGACTGCAAAAGGGTAGAGCACTGTCCTTTGCCCGCCTACATTGAGCACAACTCGCTTATAAACACTTAGAATCCAGAACATCACCTTATTTTATAAATAAAATAAATATATATATTAGAAAACTTGATTAATTTTATTTTTCGTATACAATGAACATAACTAGAAAAAGTCATGTTTGGTAAATCTTCTCTAAGTACCGCAGTATTAGTCATAATCCTTCGTTTTTTTCAGATTTTCAGCTCCATTCTTTATTATTTCGATGTTACTCATAACCAATAAAATGGTTTAAATTTTTAAAAAAACTAGGATGTATTATGTCTAATTCAAATATCATGAAAGGTACTGTTAAGTGGTTTAACGAAGCTAAAGGTTTCGGTTTTATCCAACCAGAATCAGGACCAGACGTTTTTGCTCATTTTAGCGAAATCGCTAACTCAGGTTTCAGAACTCTTGCTGAAGGTCAACGTGTTGAATTCAGTGTTGCACAAGGCCAAAAAGGCCCAAATGCTGTAAATATTGTTGCTCTATAAATAATTATAAGCAGTCATAAATGAAAAGCACTAATGAGTGCTTTTCACTTTAAATTAATTTTAAAGTTATTTTAAGATTATAAGTAAATTTTAATTTAGGATATAAATTGTTAAAAATAAATGATTTAATTGCAAAATCTAAAAATGGTACAGAAATTTTAGTGTCTTTAATTCCTCTAAATAGAATACAAAATACACGTGAAGGTTTTAAAACTGTTGAAGTTGGTAAAAGAGTTCTTCTTTCCTCTGGAATTGAAGTTGATTTAAATTTAGATGGTCGCACCTTTTATGCGTCTATAAATCAACTATTTAAATTAGATTATAGAGTTAGTTAAAACTCAGTTTACTATTGGATATTTAGGCGGGTCCATTATTTCTGCCATAATTTTATTAGGATATCGTCATGCTTAAACAAAATATCAGTGTTAAAGACCAGTTTGGAATTAAATACGTCATTCAGGCAACAGTAGATAATTATTTCGCTAATACTCAATGTTTTTCTAATTTAAAATACATTACAGTTGAAGGTGAAGATATACGACCGGGTTTTGAAATGTTTTTTCAAAGTACTCTAAGTGGTAAAATTTTTAAAATTGATAAAATAAATTAATCTATCAACGCAGTATATTTATCGTTGCAGGATAGCGTTCTTTTAAAAATAGAAAAACCTCATAGCTTTAGGGCACATTTCAAATACTCAATTAAACAATAACTTTAATAATAAAGCGCAGGTGGTGAAAGCCATACTAGCGCATTTCTAGTTTCCTAAACCGCTATATCTAAAAATTCCGCAACTTTATAAACCCCAATTTAACAATAACTTATTCATTATTTAACATTACTTTTTAATGATCTAATTTAAAGCAAATGTCATTTTGTGTGCTTGACTGCAACAAATGTGAAGCTTATCCTTTGCCTGCTGGCCACATTGCCAGCCGGCTTTGACAGGCCGTGCTCAAGTACATTGAAAAAATTCGTTTTTTTAATGTAAACCCGTTCGTCTCCCTTTTGTTGCGGTAGGACGGAAGGGGGACGCCTTCGTGCGTGCTGGGTCTTGAGCCAGTCTGTCAACCCTCTTTCGTTCTGCCACCATAATTCTTATTAATGCTCTGGCAGAACTCCCAATAAAAAGGAGTTGGCTTTGCACATTCTTAATTTCTTGGCAGCCTTTGCCAAAAGCTATAACGACACCACTTAATTCATCTTTAAACAGTTTGAAGGCTCATCGGCTTTTCAGACTTTAAGTCATTACGGCTAAAAACTTATTTCAACAATAAAACTTGAGATGTGCCAAGTACCGTCTTTACGGCTTTGCTATGCCTTTTTTTCTCCCAAAAAGGGCAGCGGCTTTTGTATCTCATTTATATACAACAAAAACTTAATTTATAACGGTAAAACTATGCCAAATTTAGTTCTCCCAACGCGTGCTATTCAAGTCATTCATACGTCGATTCATTTATTTCATCATCACGGATTTCATACGGTTGGGGTCGACAGAATTGTGAAAGAGTCTGAAATTCCAAAAGCGACTTTTTATCATTATTTTCACTCTAAAGAGCGGTTTATTGAAATCTGTTTGACCGTACAAAAAGAACGGCTAAAAGAAAAAGTGATTTCAATTGCTGAGTACGCCAACCACACGAGCGCGATTGATAAACTCAAGGCACTTTATTTCTTACATACCGATTTAGAGGGGCACTACTATTTATTATTTAAAGCAATTTTTGAAACGAAACTGACCTATCCAAAAGCCTACCAAACCGCAGTGAGGTATAGAACTTGGCTAATCAATGAAATCTATAGCCAGCTTAGATTGCTAAAAACTGATGTTTCATTTCAAGATGCCAAACTATTTTTATATATGATTGAAGGCGCAATTATTCAGCTTTTAAGCTCAGATGTAACAATCGAGCGAGAGAAGGTGCTGGATTGTTTTTTGATGGGGGTAAAAAACGCATAGCACTATGTGATTGAAAAACTAAATTATAAAGCTTCAGTGATAGTTAGAAAAATGTTGCTTTAATGAGTCTAAAAAAAGCTCAACCTTTTTTGGAATTTTTGATCCATAAGGAGTGGTTGCATAAAAATGAAGTTTTGATGAAAAGATGTCTTGTGAGCAATTAATAATAACGCCATCATCTTCATATTTCTTTGCTAAAAAATCAGGCATAAATAAAATACTTTGATTTTTTTTGCATAAATCTAACAGGATTTCGATGTTGTTGCAGATCAGTTGAGGGCGTGAATTAATAATTTTGTTTTTTAAATCCAACCCTGAATATAATAATATATTATGTTTTCTTAATTCTTCTATGTTTTTAGGTTTTCCATGCTTATTTAAAAAAGCAGATGTTGTATAAAAATTTATTTTATAGCTGTCTAAAATAAAAATATTTTCTTCTTTAATGTCTTCTTCAACTTTTAAAACAATATCAAATTTACTTTCATTGATATCTATTGTTTTTTCTGAAAATAAGAGGTCAATTTCTATGTTCGGATATTGAATTAGAAAATTAGAAATAATATCTGAAAAGCAAGTTTGAATAAAAGCATGAGGAACGTTGATTTTTAATATACCCTCAGGGTACTTTTGATCATATATAAAGTCATTAGCGGCTAAATCTAATTCTTCAACAATGACTTTACAACGTTGATAGAACTTCTCTCCTGAGCGGGTGAGGTCCATTTTCCGGGTATTACGCGTAAAAAATGATGTACTAAATAGACTTTCTAAATAAAAAATTCTTTTAGAAACCTGATCTCTGCTGATTCCTAAATTTCTAGAGGCATTACTAAAATTTCCACTTTCGACAACGCTGATAAAAGTATTAATACAGTCTAGTTTATCCATTAAATTTTTAAAGGCTAAGGTGGCATGTCGCTAAACTATATTATGATTTTTTACTTAATCAATCATTGTATCTTTTAAGGATACAGTTTGTATTTAAATAGGTGTCTAGTAGTTTACGTTTATTTTTGATTTTATATATAACATCTTTGATTTTGTTTTATCTGGTGATTAATAAAAATATATGAATAATGACTTTCAGATTAAAAATATTTTATCTAATTTTTGAGAGATAATTTAAATTTTGGTTTTTATATTAAATAGATAATTTTTATTAATACTGGATTGGATGTTTTTTTAAATGTCAGGAATATAGAATATCAATGAGGTACACAAATGAGTGACTTGATTAATAATAATCCAGTCTGGGTAAAAAATATTTTATCAATTTATGGCTTACTTCCACTTCTAAGAGTTGCATTAGTTTCGGCTTATTTAGTGGGGGGTATTAATAAATTCATAGGGTTTCATCTGGCGGTTGAGGAGCAAGCAAGTTTTGGTTTACAGCCTGCTTGGCTCTGGGCAGCTACAGCGATTGTTATTGAAATTGTTGGTTCGCTCTTGGTTATTTTTAATCGATTTGTCTGGTTAGGAGCTGGGGCTTTAGGGTGTCTAACCGCTATAGCGATGCTTGTTGCAAACGATTTTTGGAATCATACAGGTCCAGCATTCTTTAGTACGTTTAACAGTTTCTTTGAACACCTTGGTCTCATCGCTGCATTGGTTATGGTCACCATTCTTTCTAATCAAAAAACGAAGTCACAATAAGTTATAGCACCCAAAATAAACAGGAGTCTTTTATGCGTAAATCCTTATCAGCCTTGCTTTTAAGCACAATGCTAGTGGGCATAAATGTTGCCTTTGTTCCTCAAGTTTTAGCCAAAACAACAACGAGTGTAAAAAGTGAAGCGCCGGGTGTAGCCCCTCAATACGATACAACGCATGTTTATGTGAACCCCGAAGACTTTGATAAATTTACCGATAGTTTAGTGGCGACATTTGGGGGAACCAAATCTAAACAGGGTGTTTTTCAGGTGACGCCAACACCAAGCCAGACCATGTCTCAGCTTGTATTAACTCCAGTTGGAACACTGTCTGTATTTGGTTTTAAAACTCCGGTTCCATATCCTTTTGGTTTGGAGCGAACAGGCTATTTAGTCAAAGATATGGATGCAGCCGTACAGTCAGCTAAAGCAAACGGTGCAGATGTGATTGTGGATGCATTTCCAGACCCGATCGGGCGTGATGCGGTCATCCAGTGGCCGGGCGGCGTGAATATGCAGCTTTATTGGCACACGACTAAACCTAACTATAGCAAGTTAGAAACTGTTCCAGAAAATCGTATTTATATTTCAAAACAAAGTGCAGACTCTTTTGTTAAAAAGTTCGTCAATTTCTCGCACGGTAAAGTGGTTTCAGATAATCCAAAGGCTGCTGGTGTAGAAATTGGACGACCAAATGAAACCTATAGACGTATTCGCGTCGAATCTGATTTCGGCAAAATGACTGTGTTGGTCACCGATGGTCATCTTCCTTATCCATATGGGCATGATATGACGGGCTATGAAGTCAAAAATTTATCTGAGACTTTAGATAAAGCGACAAAAGCAGGTGTGAAAGTTCTGGTCAATGCCTATAAATCAGAGGGTCGTGAGGCAGCGATGGTACAGTTCCCTGGTGGGTATATTGCCGAAATTCATGCGCCCATAAAGTAATTTATTGCCTTAAATGTTGATAAAAAACAACGTTCATATTGTCCAAGGGCAATGTGAGCGTAAAAAATTAAGTCTCTGCAATAATCTATTTATTACCATGGATAAAAATATGGCCCCGCATATTTCTAATGATAGAAACAGTCGAATTAAGTGCTCAGAAACTTACCTTAAAATAATTAAAATGAGTTTATTGCTAACGGGTAGTTTATTTCTTTATGAATTTGCTTATGCAGAACAAGAAGTTTCAAATACAAATGTATGTCCAACTCGTCCAAAAATCTCAAACAATCGTTGGCAAGAAAATTGGGATGTTTTAAAAAATCCGTGTGTCCCAAAGAAAATAGGAGATGACTTCAAATATATACCTTTTGGCAATAATAATTATTTGTCATTGGGAGCGAATATTCGTGAGCGTTTTGAAGTCAATAATAATGCGAGATTTGGCAGCGGAAATAATCAAGCAGATCGCTATTTAATTCAAAGATTACAAGTTCATGCAGATGCTCGTATTGGTGACCATTTACAATTCTTTACTCAGTTCAGTGATGCACGAGCGTTTGATAAAAAGAATATTGCAAGTACCGATCAAAATAGACTCGATGTAGAGCAAGCTTTCATTGCGTGGGTGAGCCCTTTAAACAATGGAACTTTTAAGTTTAGAGTGGGCCGTCAAGAGATGGCTTTTGACTTACAACGCTTTATTTCGAACAGAGAAGGTCCAAATGTTAGACAAGCCTTTGATGGCATTTGGTCGAATTATGAATATGGCGATTGGAGAGTTTTAGGCTATCTCACCAGACCTGTTCAAATTGAAAAAGATTCAACTTTTAATGACCACTCGAAAAGAAATTTAAGTTTTAGCGGTTTTCGCGTAGATAAACAAAATGTCTGGGGAGGCGAGTTATCTGGTTATTACTCACGTTATGAACGAGATAATGCATCTTTTACAAGTGTTAAGGGTAATGAAATTCGAGACTTATATGATGTTCGTCATATGGGTAAACAGAACAATATCGATTGGGATGTTGAGGGGATGCTTCAACATGGAAGGATTGGAGCGCAATCTATTCAGGCATGGGGACTTAGTAGCATTACAGGATACACTTTTGCTGAGCAAGCGTGGTCGCCGCGTTTAGGCGTCCAGTTTGATATTGCCACAGGCGATAAAAGTGCCAACGATAATGAACTCAATACCTTTAACCAGCTGTTTGCAAATGGTTCATATTTTACTTTGGCGGGTTATAGTGGCTACAGCAATATTATTCATATCAAACCGTCTCTGACACTTAAGCCTTCCGATAAACTCACTCTATTAAGTGCATTAGGTTTTCAATGGCGTGAAACAACTAACGATGCAGTTTATTTCCAAGGTAATAACAGCATGGCGAACACCGCAGGACAAGGTTCAAGCTGGACGGGGGCATATATTCAACTGAGAGCAGATCAAAAAATAAATTCTAATTTGTCTGTGGCTGCCGAAGGTGTTCACTTTGAAGTCGGAGATACGATTAAGAGAGCAGGAGGCAAAGACTCAAATTATCTAGGTCTTGAACTTAAATATGGCTGGTAAAACTAAAAGAGTAAAAATATGAGCATAGATTTAAAGCAAACTAAAATTGGACATTATCAAAATCTAGGCATTGAACTCGTGACTTGGGATTGCACGACGGCAGAGGTTGATCTTTCTTGTGCTTGTATCTTTGAACATGAAATGAATAACCGTCCTTTTTCGGGCGGTTTGGCACATTTAGATGATGCTCTAAATGGAAGACTAAATGAAATACGGAAAAATAACTGGTTCAGCGCAAAACTGAATGATGCTCTTTTAATAAATCAAACTCCATCAACCATACAAGCCTCTAAAGTTTTATTGATAGGAATGGGTGCGCCAGAAGATTTTACTGTAGAGAAAATAGGGGCTGCGATAAAAACTGCTGTAAAAACAGCCCATCAATTGGAACTCAAAAGTGTAGCATTTGCGCCTAGTATTTTAGATACAGGTCTTAATCCTCCCGCTGGTTTAAATGAACTCATGCTAAGAAGCTTAAAAGAAGAATTAGACCGACATAATCAGCTTTATTTGCAAAATTTAGTCAAAAAGTCTGAAATTGAAAAGTGGGTATTTGATTCGGGTTTTCAAAATTATGACGTTAAGGCTGAACAATATAGAACGTCTTTTTCCAAAATTTTTACTGAAGATTAATTCTTGTTTTTAAAATGAATTCGGTAAAGAGGTATAAAAGAAACACGTTTTAACTTAACTGCATCAACCTGAATGATGCAGTTAAATGATAAATATTAAGAAATTTCTAAAATTTTTTGGGCGATATATAAATCTTGTATAGATAACCCTGAACTATCATAAATTGTGATTTGTTCCTGAGACTGTCTTCCTTTAGTGTTTGCTAAAAGCACATCACCGATATTCATTAAAATTGCAGATTCAGGCGCATGTTGGAATTCACCGATGACTTTAGACTGAGTATTAAGATCACAGAATAAACCACTCTGTGAAAATAGCTCTGGTGGAAGTTCTTGTTTACCCTTTTTATCGGAACCCATAGATGAAATATGAGTACCGGCTTTGACCCATTCTGCTTTAAAAAGAGGAGTGTGTGAGGAAGTTGCAGTCACAATAATATCCGCTTGTTCACAGGCTTCTTTTGCACCAGCAATTTTAAGCTTAATCCCTAATTGTTTTAGGTCTTCTGCCATTGTTTCAGCTTTATTTTGGTCGAGTCCTACAATCAAAACCTGATCGAAATTTCTAATTCTCGCTAATGCCTCGCATTCATATTTGGCCTGATTTCCTGTACCAAATATGGCTAATACTTTTGAATCTTTTCTTGCCAGTACATGGGTTGCAACAGCATTAGAAGCCGCTGTACGGAAGGCATTCACTTTGCCTGCTTCGATGGCTGCTGCCATTTTTCCATTGGCTTGATTAAATAATAAAATGAGTGCGTTATGGCGTGGTAATCCATTTTTAGGGTTGTCTTCCCAAAAAGAACCGACTTTAAGACCAGCTAAGTGCTGATTAGCAGATGATTTAATACTAAAGGTATTTTTTGTATCAGACGCTTGACCATGAACCACAGGAAAACTTTTAGTGTCGGGTTGAGTAGCAGCAATTAAAGCTTCGTAAATTGCATCATAAGCGAGTTCATGATTGATGAGAGCAGAAGATTCAGACTCAGAAATAAATCTCATAACCATCTCCAAAAGTTTATTTAAATTAAGACACGAGCAAGTCGAGAGACGAGTAGCTTGTAATGTCTATCCATGACGCTTTAACTGACATCATAGATAGACACCAACTTTTATTAAGCTGATAAAAACTCTACATATTTAGAAATATCGACATTCCCACCACTAATAATGATGCCTATACGTTTGCCTTTTAATTCATGTTTTAAATTGCGTGCAGCCGCAAATCCGAGACATCCTGTCGGTTCAACCACCATCTTCATTCTTTCAGCAAAAAACTTCATAGAAGTCACGAGTTCTTCGTCTTTTACAGTCAAAATGTCATCTACATTCTTTTGAATAATAGGAAAAGTTAGTTTGCCTAAATATTGAGTTTGAGCACCGTCGGCAATCGTTTGGGGCGTATCAATATGAACAATTTCTCCTTTTCTAAAGGACATTTGCCCATCATTTCCTAGGGCAGGTTCAACACCATATATTTTACAGTTCGGAGAGAGTTGACGGGCAGATAAGGCAGAGCCAGCTAATAAACCTCCTCCACCTAAACATACAAAGAGGTAATCCAACTCACCAACTTCTTCAAATAGTTCTTTTGCAGCCGTTCCTTGACCTGCAATCACATGCGGATGATCATAAGATGGAATTAAGGTCAGACCATTTTTTTCTGCAATCTCTTTTCCAATTTGTTCTCGATCTTCTGTATAACGGTCAAATTCAACAATATTGCCGCCGTATTCTCGCGTCGCTGCCATTTTTGCAGCAGGAGCATCTTTGGGCATGATGATTGTTGCAGGAATACCAAGGATTTTTGCTGACAGTGCAATCGCTTGAGCATGATTTCCCGAAGAGAAAGCAACCACACCAGCTTTTTTTTGAGCCTCATCGAACTGTGCAAGCGCATTCATTGCACCACGAAATTTGAAAGCGCCAACACGCTGAAAATTCTCACATTTAAAGAATACTTCTGCTTCAAATTCATTGTTAACAGTACGTGAAGTTAAAACAGGGGTTTTATTTGCAAAACCTTTTATGCGTTCAGCAGCGGCTGCGACATCTTCATAAGTTGGAAGGGTTAAATTTTTCATAATTAAACCTAATTCTATTCAATGTTTTCGGATGCAAGATTTCGTATTGCTCAAGCAATTCACAATATATTGACCTTGTTTAGATAAAATATATATATTTAGATAAAATGTCTAATTTTATTTTCTGATGTTATAACAATGAGATATAAGATTTTGATTTACATTAAGTTTAAAATTAGATAAAAAGTCTAAATTACTATTACATACTTCACGCTAGGGTTTGAAATAGTAATTAAGTCATTTGGAGGAAATACATTGGGAAATCGTGATAAACATTTACTCACTCAACTAGATACAATCGCGAAAGGATTAAGTGAAACGCTATCTCCTTTTTGTGAAGTTGTTGTCCATGACTTAACAAATCCTGAACATGCCATACTCTCAATACACAATAATTTATCTGGTCGAAAAATTGGAGATCCAGCAACAGAGTTAGGGCTGGCAAGAATTATGTCTCCAGAATTTCCAAATCTTATTTCAAACTATGCAAACCAGTTTGCAGATGGCCGCCCCGCAAAAAGCACTTCGATTGGTATTAAAGATGAAGAGGGCGAATATGTGGCCGCTTTATGTATGAATATTGATTTAACCCTATTTAGGGGCATGCAAAGCGCTTTAGACCAGTTTACTAAAATTGAAACTGACAACATTATTGAAAATTTGGAACCGAATGGGTCTGAAGCAATTCGAAGATATATCGATCAATTTGCATCAAAACATGCCACTACGCCGCGTATGTTAAAACTCAATGAGCGAAAACAATTAATACACGAGTTAAAGAATAATGGTTTATTAGACATTAAAAAGGCTGTAGAGACTGTTGCACAACATTTAGGTATATCAAGAGCGAGTGCCTATTTGTATGTGAAGGAAACTTAAAATAGTTTATTTTAATGTGTGTTTAGATTGATCAAGGAGGTCGTTATTTGAAGTTATTTATCATTGTATTTATTGCAATTTTTTCCAGTATTGGTCTGATCTGTTTAATTGCACTGCTTAGAAATTTAAAAAATTCTTCGTCATCTGGCGAGCATGATTATTCATCTTCTTCAACACATCATTTTCACGATAATAGCCCTAGTCATCATAGCTCTAGTTATTCAAATGACTGTTCATCGTCTTCAGATTCAGGAGGATGTGATGGGGGCGGTGGTGGTGGAGATTAAAAAAGCCCTTTTGTTCAAAGGGCTTTTGATTAATTTAAGGTAAATCGAACCAAATAAATTGACTATCTTCGTTTGCCTGAATCGTCGCTTTATCCTCAAATACGAAAGCATCGCCTGCTTTAACTTCTTGATCACCGATGCGGATTACACCTGAAATAACGTGGATATAATTCACTTTTTTAACTGGATCAACACTTAATTCATGTCCTTTTTCCAATACAGCCGACTTTATCTCTGCATTTTGGCGAATATGCATCGGTGCATTTGCATCAGGTCCTGCAATTAAATGCCATTTATTTGGATCTTTACGTGGGTCAAGACTAATTTGTTGGTAATTAGGCTCTGCATCTCTTACATCTGGAATAATCCAGATCTGTAATAAATGTACAGGCGTATCAGTGTTGTTAACTTCACTGTGGGCAACACCTGTGCCAGCACTCATGAGTTGCCATTCACCTGCTTTAATTTGACCTTCATTTCCCATCGTGTCACGGTGTGAAATTGCACCATCTAGCACACAGGTTAAGATTTCCATATTGTCATGCGAGTGCGTACCGAAACCATTATGCGCATCAATTCTGTCGTCATTAATGACTCGTAAAGCACTGACACCCATATATTTAGGGTTGTACCAGCTACCAAATGAAAAGCTATGATATGACTCTAACCAACCCGCTTTTACATGACCTCGATCTTCACCACGATGTACGTAAGCATTCATGATCTAATCTCCCAAATTTTTATTTATCTCTTGAGAAATATATTAACGCTCTATATGGGGGAGAAAAATAGGATTACTGCAACATGTCGTTTCAAAATTGATATGATTCTTGGGTTTTTTATTTTAGTGTTGCATTTTTAATAATAAAAAACCTGCCATAGAGGCAGGTCTTTTAAAGAATATATTGATTACTCAAGGAATTTAACAGTTACGCCAGAACGTACTTTATTTCCTAAATCGTTTGCATCCCAGTTTGTTAAACGGATACAACCGTGTGATGCTGTTTTAGAAATCAAAGATGGATTTGGTGTTCCGTGAATACCGAATGATTTTTTACTTAAACCAATCCAGATATTACCTACTGGAGCATTCGGGCCAGGTGGTAAAGAAAGAGGTTTTAAGTTTTTACCTTGTACGAAGTTCGAAGGTGAATAGCTGTACCATGGGTTACGAGCCACACCAACTACCTTGTAAGTACCGGCCGGAGAAGGCGTATCAGTACTGCCAATTGTTGCAGGAAATGAGGCAATCATTTGGTTCCGGCTATTGAAGAGATACAATTGTTTTGCACCTTTATGGGCAATAATCAAATGAATATCTTCTGGTAAATCATTGCGTACGTTTGGAACAATGATTTTTTCACCCGCTTTTTTGAATGTTGCTGTTGGATTGATTGTTTTTAAGAAAGCTTCATCGATATGAAACTTTTCACCCAACATTTCGCTAACACGAGTGTAGTACAAACCTTTCATTTTAGCCTGTAAAGCATAATCAGAAGGAATTGATTGTGCATATGGGCCTTTTAAATCAGCATCAGTAATGGTGTATTCAATAAATGAAGGTTTTGTTTGCTTGGCAACTAGTGCATCCCAAGTTTCTTTAGTCAGTTCACCAGTAGGTGATAAACCATTCATTTGCTGGAATGAAGAGATTGCTTTTAACGTGTTTTTGCCACTCATACCGTCAATTGCACCTGGCGATGCATGTGCATTATTTAGCATGACGTGAGCACGAGCATAAACTGGAAACTGGCCCTTACCAATATTTTCATACCATTCAGCCGAATTTAAGCTATCTAATGTCCAAGAAACTGCTGGAGCTGAAGTCTTTGCAGTTGTTGTGGTCGTTTTAGCTACGGCTACTGGTGCTGAAGCGGCAATACCTGAATCAGCATTTTGGTCTTCAGTTTTTTGCAAATTTTGTAATGTTGTTGACGCTCGATTTAAGTCACTTTGTTCTTGAGCGGTAATTTGTGTCGAAGCTTGAGCTTTTGCAGTTGAAGCTGCATCTACTGCTAAAGGATCAATCGGATCTTCTACAGGAGCTGATACCTTTTTAGGGTTCAGGGGTTGCTCAGTTGTTGAAGCAGCAAAAGCAACATTAGCAATGATACAACTTAAACTCATAGCGAGTAATGAGCGAACAAACATGTAATTCAACCTTAAGAATTTTCATATAAGCAATAGGAGGATTGATGTGATCTTAAAGTGCATAAAATTACCAATGACTCATCTCTATGAGCCCAAGATTGGCAATTTAGTGATTAAAAGAATATCAATAAACCCAATGTAACATGTTGCAAGTATTGCAGAAAACCCCGCAGCTTGCAGTAGACTTTTGTGTAAATATGCATTTTTTAGTAGATTGACGAGTTTTTTGTGTGAAATTGAAATTATAAAAATGTCTCTGTTTTTGATATGATGCTGCCACATAAAGAAGATAGAGATTGGTAATGACGACTTTGAAAAATGATCGTTTCCTCCGTGCTTTGTTACGCGAACCTGTAGATACCACTCCGGTATGGATGATGCGTCAAGCAGGGCGTTATTTGCCTGAATATCGTGAAACACGTTCAAAAGCAGGTGACTTTCTATCCTTATGTAAAAATACAGATTTTGCCTGTGAAGTCACTTTACAACCTTTGCGTCGCTATGATTTAGATGCAGCAATTTTATTTTCAGATATTTTAACAATTCCAGATGCACTGGGTTTAGGTCTTTATTTTGAAACAGGTGAAGGACCAAAGTTCCATAAAACAGTACGTACTGAACAAGATGTGGCGAATTTACCTAAGTTAAATGCAAAATCAGACCTTGATTATGTCATGAATGCTGTAAGCACAATTCGCTCTGCTTTAGGTGGTCAAGTTCCACTGATTGGTTTCTCTGGTAGTCCTTGGACTCTAGCGACTTATATGGTTGAAGGTGGTTCAAGTAAAGAGTTCCGTTTTACCAAGCAAATGATGTACGCCCAACCAGAAGTTTTGCATGCTTTACTTGATCACTTGGCTACGTCGGTCATTGACTATTTAAATGCTCAAATTGATGCAGGTGCTCAGGCGATCCAGATCTTTGATAGTTGGGGCGGGGCATTGGCACATCGTGAATATGTCGAATTTTCTTTAAACTACATGAATAAAATCATTGCTGGTTTGCAACGTGAAAAAGACGGTCGACGTATTCCTATCATTGTGTTCACTAAAGGTGGTGGTCAATGGTTAGAGCCAATGATTAGCACAGGCGCAGATGCATTAGGTTTAGATTGGACTACGCGATTAGATACAGCTCGAACTACGGTGGCTGGACGTGTCGCTTTGCAAGGAAATCTTGATCCTGCTGTTTTATATGGTTCGGCTGCTTCAATTGAAAAAGCAGTAAAAGCCATGTTGGATGATGCCTACGCAAATGGTGAAAAGACGGGTTACATTGCTAACTTAGGCCATGGGATTACTCAGTGGGTAGACCCTGCGCAACCAAAAATCTTTGTAGATACAGTGCATGAGTATAGTGCTAAATATCTAGGATAGTTTTTGTGCAATATCTAACTTTACCGTTTCAATTTATCGGCAAGGCTGTTTCGGCAGCCTTGTTTGGTATTTTGCTTTTAATTGCTTTTGCTTTAACAGCACCGATGGGAAGCCATGAATATATGGGGTTCTATCGTTATGATTATTTACTCATCTATGCTGTACTGATCCAGATCTGTTTACTCTATTTAAAACTGGAGTCATGGGCAGAGGCTAAAGTAATTGCCTTATTTCACGTCATGGCGATGGTCATGGAAATATTCCTAACGCATCCTGCAATTGCTTCATGGCAATATCCGCAGCCCGCCGTATTTAAAATTTTAACAGTGCCTCTATTTGCAGGTTTCATGTATTCGGCTGTAGGTAGCTTCTTCGCACGTTCAATACGACTGTTTCAAGTGTCTTTTGAAAAGCTTCCAAGATTTGGAACTATGTTATTACTGGCATTTTTCTCATATATAAATTTTATGAGTAAATTTTTTGTTCCAGATATTCGCTATATTTTATTTGCGATTAGTATTTTTATTTTCTGGAAAACAAAACTTTATTTTCAAATAAATGAACATAAATTTAAAATCCCGATGTTACCGATATTATTGACGCTCGCATTTATCATCTGGATTGCTGAAAATATAAGTACATTTTATAAAATTTGGCTCTATCCAAGTCAGGTCGATGCTTGGCATATGGTGGGGTGGGGCAAGCTTGGGTCGTGGTATTTATTATTACTTTTAAGCTTGGTATTGGTTCTTAAAATATTAGGTAATCGAGATAATCAAGGTAATTGGAATTTAAGGTAAATTTTTCTTTAGCACTTTTCATCATATTGTTTATTTTTTAATTGCTAAATCGTAGCCTTATCGCTATCTTTAATAGCGTGTAATAAAAATTACACATAACAATACAAGACATAAGAAACAATCAATAATGATTTTTGGAGATATACATCTATGTTAAAAAAAATAGCTTTAGCTGCATTGTTAGCAGCTGGTTCAAGTGTTGCAATGGCTGACAACGATGTGGGTTGTGGTGCGGGTACACAAATATGGGCTGGCAAAAAAGGAGTAGCGCCTAAAATTCTTGCTGCAACAACAAACGGTATTTTTACTAACCAATTATTAGGGATCACTTTCGGTACTTTAGGCTGCCGTCAAGGCGGGACAGTAACAGCGCAAGTTGTAACATTCACAAATGAAAATGCAGAAGCTTTAGCACGTGATATGGCAGTAGGCCAAGGTGAAAGCCTGAACGTACTTGCTGAGTTAATGCAAATTAAACCTCAAGATAAAGACCATTTCTTTAAAGTTTCAAAAGCAAACTTTGGTGAAATCTATTCAGCAAATAATCAAAATACCCTTCAAGTTTTAGCATCATTACAAACTGTAATGGCTAAAGACGACGTTTTAAAAGCTTACGTATAAGTTTGAAATTGAAAACCCTGTCGTATGGCAGGGTTTTTCTTATATTTAATGATAAAAATTGATGAGCTTAATGAAGTCAGTTGTTTTAGTATTTGCCTCTTTGGCAGTTAATATTGCGTATTCAGCAGATATAAATCCATCTATTCAAAAATATTGGTCCATTGCAGAACAACAAAATCTAGATCAAGACATTACATGGCAACGGCTGATGTATGCTAATAAAAACCATAAAAGTGACGTCACTTATTCTGGTTATTTCATGTCAGAAAATGGGAAAAATAATTTAAAAGAAGAACTGAAAGCTGACATCTCGGCATTATTTATGCCTGCTCAAGATAATCAGTCGATTCATTGTAAGTTTCCGGCTCGAAGCCAATGGCTCATACAAAAAGTAGGCATTAAAGAAAATGAATTGCCTCAAATAAAATGTTCAGAATTTGAAAACTGGATTGGACAGATTAAGCCTTATAAAGCCACATTAATTTATGCGACAGATTTTATGGGCAACCCTAGCTCGATGTTTGGTCATACTTTATTGCGTTTAGACCCCAAAGATCAGCAGCAATTAAATTTAGTTTCCTATGCTGTAAATTATGCGGCAACTGTGGCAGGGAATGACAACTGGTCATATGCATGGAAAGGTTTAACAGGGCAATATCCGGGTGAATATTCACTGATGCCTTATTACCGTAAGGTAAAAGAGTACGGTGATTTCGAAAGCCGTGATTTATGGGAATATGAGCTGAAACTTTCCCCTGAAGAAACGCGGTTTTTAGTAAGCCATATTTGGGAAATGCAGCATGTAAGTTTTCCTTATTATTTTGTCAGTGATAACTGTGCCTATAGGTTATTAGGCTTGGTCGATTTAGTAAAACCTGAGTCTAACTTACAAGAAAAGTTTACTTATGCATCTATTCCGATGGAAACCATTAAATCGATGCAACAGCAAGGGCTCACCAAAGCTCCTGTGTATCGGCCTGCTTTAGAAACTCAACTATTGGCCCAAGCTCATCAACATGGCGCCTCACTAGCGAAGGTTGCACATCAAATTACGATGATGCCAATTAAGCAGTCTACAGAGGTTTTAAAAACTTTTAGTGAGCAAGATCAGGCCAAAATTCTAGAGATGGCTTACGATGATTTATATCTTCAATTTACCAGCCGTCAAATAGAAGAAAGCATTGCTCAGCCACAGTTACGTCAGCTTTTGGCTTTAAGAAGCCAGATTGATTTAGACAAACAGCGTCAAGAACCTAAACGACCAGAAAAAGAGCCAACTCAAGGCCATAATGCACGTAATATTTCAGTGAAAGCCGGTGAAGTCCAAGGTGATAAGTTTATCGAAATTGGTCATCGGCAAGCCTATCACGACTTAATAGATCCTCAAGGGGGATACCGCGCGGGTACTCAATTACTCTTTTTAAATGGTAATGCGCAGTGGCGAGATGACCATTTAAAACTAGAAAATCTTGATTTATTAGAAGTAAATTCTTATAACCCAATACAACCTTTTAAAACACCGCTGAGTTGGGGATTTAACTTAGGCTGGCGTCAAGAAGCAATTCATGATGGAAACTTTAGTGAAGAAAAACAGCATGGTGTAGCGAATTTTAATGCTCAGGTTGGTTACAGTCTTGCAGACTATGAGCGCAAACATATTTGCTATGGGCAACTCCAAACCTATGTTCAAACAGGCTCAAATTTAGATAAAGGGTGGCGTGTGGGAATGGGCCCGACTTTAGGTTGTATGAACCAATGGTTTGATCGATTTAACTCTGTTGTACAGATTGAATTGCCATATTGGGAAGACCAAAATCAATGGAATTTGAGAGTAAATACTCAGTGGCAATATGTGATTAATAGTAATAATGCCGTTCGATTAAACTGGGATTATGAACAACAAAATCATCGAGACTGGATGAAATCAAGTCTCGGATATGTTTGGTTCTTTTAAATAGCATTACGAATAAAAAAAGGGAAAAATGAATGAAATCATTTCTCCCTTTTTTTGTTTTCAGAAAAGATTATTTCTTTATTGCATTCAACACTGCATAAGCCGCTTTAATACGTTCTTCATTTGGAATACGTTTATTGGTTAACATGACTAAACCAATATTTTCTTTGGGAATAAACACGACATAAGTTCCAAATCCGTTAGTTGAACCTGTTTTATGGTACATCTTGATTGAAGGTTCTTTTGAAATAGCAGTCACTTTGTTAGGTTTCATCACGATTTGTTCAGAATTACTGTCTAATAAAGTTTGCAAAGGTGCTGGATAAGAGAACTCTTCCCAACCTAATGCTTGATACATCGTACCGACTTGATAAAAACCTTTATGAGTCTCATCAATTGCGCGTCGAATATCTGCCGGATATTTTTGTGGATTTAGATTGGCATCAATAAAGCTAAGCATGTCTGGTAATGTAGATTTAACCCCGTAGGCAGGCGCATCTAGTGGGCCTGGGGTCACACGAATCGGCTGATTTTCTTGGTTATAGCCAAAGGCATAGTTTTGCATCTGAATTTTAGGAACATTCACATAGCTATGTTTTAAGTGAAGAGACGGAAAAATTGTCTTTTCTAAAACCTGACTAAAAGGCTGGTTCATCGATAAGCCTACAACTTTTCCAAATAGGCCAATACTAGGGTTTGAATATTGTCTATATTCACCAATTTGGTTTTTAGGTTTCCAGTCTTTGAAAAAAGTTAAAACTTGTTGGTCTGTTTGTACTTCATCTGGAAACTGTAAGCCAAGGTTGCCACTCGTATAGGTTGCAAGTTGAAGTAGGTTCACTCGGTCAATCGGTGTATTTTTTAGCTCTTTCCAGTATTTTCCTGGGGTGTCGTCAAAAGAGATTTTTCCTTTCGTTTTGGCATATCCACCTGCTGTCGCAGTAAATAATTTACTGACTGAACCTAGCTCAAAAATCGTATTGCCATTTACAGATTTTTTATCTTGAACAGATTGTAGGCCATAATACATTTCGTACTTTTTATTATTTTGGATGACACCAACCGCCATACCGGGAACGTCATATTTTTCTAATAATGGTTTAAAGTTCTGATCAACAACTTTCTTGATATCTTGTTCTTTTGATGTGTTACCTGCATAAATTGAGGTATTAAAAATAAAAAGAGAAGGTAGAATTAAGTAAGAAATTTTTTTGAATCGCATTATCAACTCATCAAACATTTTAAAGTGAAGGGACGTACTTTTATAACAAAAATCACATAATTTAATTGTTATGTTTTATAGAATAAACGCTGTATTTAGATATAAAAAAACCCAACTAAGTTGGGCTTTTAAATTTATCACTAAAAAGAATTTAGTAACTTTCTGGTACTGCACTCAAGAACTCACGTCGTGATTCTTTATCGGTTTTAAAGTCGCCAATAAATGAAACTGTACGAGTGGTTGACTCTTGTTTGCCTACACCACGCATCATCATGCACATATGTGCTGAATCGATGACGACAGCAACGCCTCGAGCACCAGTCACTTCAGCCACAGCTTCTGCGATTTGCTGAGTCAAGTTTTCCTGAATTTGCAAACGGCGTGCAAACATTTCAGTAATACGTGCAAATTTTGATAAGCCAAGAACCTTGCCTTCCGGTAGATAGGCAATATGAACACGGCCATAGAACGGGAGGAGATGATGTTCGCAAAGCGAATAGAATTCAATATTCTTCACCAATACCATTTCATGGTTATCTGATGGGAAAACAGCATTATTGGTGACTTCTTCTAAAGTTTTACTATAGCCAGAAGTTAAATATGAAAAAGCTTTAGCCGCACGCACAGGCGTATCTTTAAGGCCGGGACGATTAAGATCTTCACCGACGGCAGTCAGAATATTTGCGTACGATTGCTGCATTGACATAAGACGTATAAATTTACTCTATTAGACAAGCTCGGCATTGTATCAGAAACATAACCAGATGTTCATAACTCGACGCACTATATTTATTTTGGTTTTGCGCGCGTTTAATAAAAGATGAATAAATTTCATGTTTTTTATCGTTAATAGTCAAGAGTTTGAACATGAAATATGCATTTAATGTTGGTAAGTTCTAAATGATCGCCTAGTGGCATCATATTTGCACAGATGCAGTGTTATAGAGCATAAGGATAAAACATGTCAGAACGTCCAATCACCTTTTTTTTCCGTGGTGGTCAGCAGCAAGTGGAAAATGTATTACCTACCATGACGGTTTTACAATTTCTGCGAGAATACACCCAAACTGGTAAGACTAGGCAGACCGGTACAAAAGAGGGCTGTGCTGAGGGCGATTGTGGTGCATGTACAGTCGTGATTGGTGAGTTGGTCAATGACAGCTTGCAATTGCGGAGTGTGAATGCGTGTATTCAGTTTTTACCGACTTTAGATGGTAAAGCCCTATTTACAGTAGAAGATCTGCATACGTTATTGCCTACACAGGATGGGACACTTCATCCGGTACAACAGGCGATGGTCGATTTGCATGGTTCACAATGCGGTTTTTGTACACCCGGTTTTATCATGTCGTTATGGTCAATGTATGAAAATGAACAACATTCTCCGAGCAAAGATCAAATCAGCGATTATCTTTCTGGAAACTTGTGTCGCTGTACAGGCTATCGCCCTATTTTAGAGGCAGCACAAAAAGCTTATGACTATCCACGTGTTGTATTAGAACGTCAAAAGGTACTTGATGTATTAAAAGAGATCAAAGCATTACCTGCATTGCATTTGAATGATCATGGTCAGCAATTTTTTGCACCAAAGACTTTACAGGATTTTGCCGCTTTACGTTTGCAATTGCCGCAAGCACGTATTGTCGCTGGTAGCACAGATGTCGGTTTGTGGGTAACCAAGCAGGGCCGTGATTTAGGCGATATGCTTTATATCGGTCAGGTTGAAGAACTGAAAAAGATTGTAGTTACCGAGCATGCTTTAACGATTGGGGCAAATGTAAGTCTGAGTGATGCACTCATAAAAATTTCAGATTTTTATCCTGACTTTCAAGAATTACAGCGCCGTTTTGCTTCCATGCCTATTAAAAATGCGGGAACCCTAGGCGGAAATATTGCTAATGGTTCACCTATTGGTGACTCAATGCCGGCATTAATTACGCTAGGTACACGATTGATTTTACGTGTAGGTGAACAGACCCGTGAAATCGCCTTGGAAGATTTTTATCTAGATTATCAAAAAACAGCATTACAGCTTGGTGAGTTTGTTGAGGCGATTGTTATTCCACTTCGTGAAGGGCAGACGCGTTTTAAATTTGCCAGCTATAAAATTGCCAAACGTTTTGAGCAAGATATTTCTGCGGTATGTGCGGCTATTTCATGCGAGTTAGATACTCATTATGTTGCTCACAATGTGAGAATTGCTTTTGGTGGCATGGCTGCTATTCCCAAACGTGCAAAATATGCAGAAGCCATATTGGAAGGTCAGCAACTTACAGCAGAATTGATAGCTAAGGCTCAAGAGGCCTTGTCGCAAGACTATCAACCTTTAGATGATGGACGTGCTAGCTCGGCATATCGATTACACGTCGCGAAAAACTGTTTACAGCGTTTTTATGTAGAAAAAGTTCTGTCTAAAACGATTACTCGTGTGAATGACTTGATTGCTATGGTGGAGATCTAATATGAATCAAACCATTGACTTAAATATTTCTAAAAAATCCGCTAAAGCAGGCGACTCGATTCCACACGAAAGTGCACATTTACATGTAACTGGGCAGGCAACCTATATTGATGATTTACCCGAGCTTGAAAATACCATGCATTTGGCAGTCGGATTTTCAAATTGTGCCAAAGGCAAAATCAGTAAGTTTGATTTGGATGCAGTACGTCAGGCTGAAGGTGTCCATGCAGTTTTTTCGGCAAACGATATTGAGGTTGAAAATAATTGGGGGCCAATTGTTAAAGATGACCCAATTTTTGCAGAAGAACAGGTCGAATTTTATGGACAAGCCTTATTTGTGGTCGTGGCCGAGAGTTATCAACAAGCCCGTCAGGCAATTCGCTTAGCAAAAATTGAGTATGTGCCCGAAACCCCAATTTTAACGATTCAAGATGCGATTGAAAAAGAATCGTGGGTGTTGCCGCCTGTTGAATTTAGCCATGGTGAAGTTGAACAGGCATTTCAAAATGCAGCCCATCAACTTTCAGGTGCTATTGAGCTGGGTGGGCAAGAGCATTTTTATCTTGAAGGGCAAATTTCCTATGCAATTCCACAAGAAAATCAGAGCTTAAAAGTCTATTGCTCAACACAACATCCAACCGAAATGCAGTTACTGATTTGTCATGCACTAGGCATGAATATGCATCAGGTCAGTGTGGAAAGTCGCCGTATGGGTGGTGGTTTTGGTGGTAAAGAGTCACAGTCGGCACAGTGGGCATGCATTGCATCTTTGGCAGCACAAAAAACAGGCCGTCCGTGTAAATTACGTTTAGATCGAGATGACGACATGAGTGCTACAGGCAAACGTCATGGTTTTGCTTATGAGTGGTCTGTGGCTTTTGATGACAGTGGTGTTTTGCAAGGCTTGAAGGTTCAATTGGCTTCAAATTGCGGTTTTTCGGCTGATCTTTCTGGGCCAGTGAATGAACGTGCGATTTGTCATATTGGCAACGCTTATTATTTAAATGCAGTTGAGCTACGTAACTTACGTTGTAAAACCAACACGGTGTCCAATACGGCATATCGTGGTTTTGGTGGACCGCAAGGCATGTTTGTCATCGAAAATATTATTGATGACATTGCTCGTTATTTAGGTTGTGACCCTGTTGAAATTCGTCAACGTAATTTCTTTGCCGAACAGCCCGGTGCTGGACGTGACCGTATGCACTATGGGGCGGAAGTCCGTGATAATGTTGCGCCAAAATTGGTAGCTGAATTATTGCAGACTAGCGATTATGCGAAACGCAAACAGGCTATTCAGGCCTTTAATCAGAACAATGACATCATTAAACGTGGTATTGCGTTAACCCCATTAATGTTTGGTATTTCGTTTAACGCCGTGCATTACAATCAGGCAGGTGCACTGGTCTATGTCTACATGGATGGCACTGTCGCGATTACGCACGGTGGTACAGAAATGGGACAAGGGCTATATACCAAAGTACGGCAGGTCGCTGCACATGAGTTGGGTTTACCAATCGATAGCGTTCGTTTAATTGCAACCGATACTTCTCGTGTGCCAAATACTTCGGCAACTGCAGCATCGAGTGGCGCGGATTTAAATGGTAAAGCTGTTCAAAATGCTTGTATTAAAATTCGTGAGCGTCTGGCAAAACTTGCAGCTGAAATAAGTGACAGTGACGCAGGGCAAGTCCAGTTTGAAGATAGTATGGTTTCAACAGTGAATGGTCATTCATGGACTTTTCCTGATTTGGTTCAACGGGCATATATGGCACGTGTACAACTATGGGACAGCGGTTTTTATAAAACGCCAGAAATTCACTATGATCAGGTCAACCATTTGGGGCGTCCATTTTTCTATTATGCCTATGGTGCAGCGGTTAGTGAGGTCGCAATAGATACGCTAACTGGGGAAATGAAAGTATTACGTGCTGAAATTTTGCATGATGTCGGGCGGTCAATTAACCCTGCAATTGATATTGGACAAATTGAAGGCGGTTTTGTGCAAGGGATGGGATGGCTTACGACAGAAGAGCTGTATTGGCAGCCGCAGGGACCACACGCAGGCCGTTTGTTTACCCATGCGCCTTCAACTTATAAAATCCCGACCAGTGTAGATATTCCTCATATTTTTAATGTCAAACTGTTCAATAATCAAAATCAGGCAGACACCATTTACCGCTCCAAAGCGGTAGGTGAACCGCCATTTATGTTGGCATTATCTGTTTTCTCTGCAATTCGTCAGGCGGTACAGGCGGCTATTCCCGAAAAAGCTCCGCTCGTGCTCAATGCTCCAGCAACTGCCGAAGAAATTTTACGTGCAATTGCGATTGGACGGGGACAAGCTTTGGCTGCTCGCCCACAGGCTAAAATGTAGAAGATTATGCAACATTTACAATGGTGGACTGATTTTGTAGCGTGGCAAGTCGATGCTCTACCTACGGTATTGGTCACAGTAGTCCGCGCTGATGGTTCTACACCGCGAGAGGTTGGTGCAACTATGTTGTTGCGGTTTAATTTGCAACAGCAATGGCAGCAGTCAGATACGATCGGCGGTGGGCATTTAGAGTTTCAGGCGATTGATATTGCTAAAGCAATGTTAAAAGAAACGGAAACTAGTGTGAGGCGTATTGAACGCTTTAACCTCAGTGCTCGGTTAGGGCAGTGTTGTGGCGGAGTAATGTGGTTATTGTTTGAAAAAATATCACCCGCTACGGTCACATCGGATTTATCCGTGAGTTTGCAAGCATGGCGAGTTGGAAAGCGTATATCGCGTACCGTCTCACATCAATATGCATCCACTTGGCAGACTATGGATATGAAGCAACAACCAAGTTTCGAGTTTGATTCTGACAGTAGTGAGCAATGGCAATTTAGCCAGCAAATTCAGCCTTATGCCATGCAAGTACTGATTTGTGGTGCAGGGCATGTGGGTGAAGCAATTGTCCGTTGTTTATTACCTATTGGTGTTCGGGTGAAATGGATTGATCCACGTGATGATATTTTTCCATCCGATTTACTGCAACAGGTGCACTGTATAACGACTGATACCTTAGAAGCCGAGATCGAGCATTTTGACCGTTCAGGCGCAATTTTAATATTAACTCATGACCATCAATTAGATTTGCAACTATGTTTTTCAGCCTTAAAACCTACGGCAAAACCATTTGCTTATGTTGGGATGATTGGCTCAAAAAGTAAAAGGGCTATTTTTGAAAAACGCATGCAGGTGCGAGGTTATACTCCGGAAACTTTGCAACGTTTGGTTTGCCCGATCGGGATAGAAGGGATTTCATCGAAACAACCTGCAATGATTGCCATTGCAGTAGTTGCTCAATTATTACAAGTATTTGATGTAAAAAAATGATCCCAAAGGATCATTTTTTTTGTTCGAACTTAGGATTTTTTTCTGCACGTTTAAGCAGTACGAGAACGGCACCTGTACCACCTTGATTTTCTGGAGCACTGACAAAAGCCAAAACATCGCGGTGTTGACGTAACCATCCGTTGACATAGGTTTTTAAGACCGCTTCAGGGCCTTTACCATGCACAATTTTGATGACATTTTGATTTTCATCTTTTGCCATCTGGATAATCTGTAAAACTGCGTCACGTGCTTGCTCAATCGTGCAGCCGTGTAAATCTACAGCTTCAAACCAACGCATCTTGCCTGCTTTTAAATCTTCAAAAACTTTATGTTGCAGAGTCGCAATGCGATAGCTTAGCGTTGCTTGGCTTGCGACCGGATTTAAAGCAGCTTGCGTATCTGATAACTCGGCATGTTCGGTATCACGACCACCTTCGGCAGCTGCACGTTTCGCTAGCGTTTGTGCGTCGACTTTTCTGGCACGAGGTGTTTTTACATCGGCAACATTGCTATTGTTGATGCGTTTAACACCTGCAACAGCCTGTTGAAACAGATGGGTATCTTCCAATTCTTCAGGCTCGGCCTGAGATTTTTTAGTCTCAGGCTGATTTGTGATTTTGCTTGAATGAGGATTGGAGATTTGCTTTTTAAATTGCTTCAATAACTTTTGTTGCTCTTTAGAAAGCGATGAATCTTTATTACTCATATATCTTCATTAAACCGTTTGAGGTTGTCCAAAAAGGGCAGTAAAAGCTTGATCTGGACGTGGTTGTTTCATAAAACTTTCGCCGACCAAGAAGCTGTGAATATCATGCTCTTGCATCATGCGCACATCATCTGGTGTCGCTATACCGCTTTCAGTAATTAATAAACGTGAGGCCGGAAGTAATTTTTTCAATCGAATGGATGTATTTAAATCTACATCAAACGTTTTTAAATTACGGTTATTCACACCTAATAAACATTGCTCAGAAAGCTTTAAAGCGCGTTCCATTTCTTCTTCATCATGAACTTCAACTAGTACATCGAGTTGATGTTCAAACGCAGTTTTAGACATTTCTTCGAGTTGCTGGTCAGACAAACATGCAACAATTAATAAAATACAGTCAGCATGCAAAGCACGTGCTTCAACTACATTATATGGGTCAATCAGAAAGTCTTTACGTAAAGCAGGCAGGGCACAATGACTGCGGGCAATCGCAATATTTTCATCTGCACCCTGAAAGAAATCAACATCGGTCAGTACCGATAAACATGCTGCTCCAGCTTGCTCATAATGCTCTGCAATTTCAGCAGGATTAAAATCTGCGCGAATAATCCCTTTTGATGGAGACGCTTTTTTAATTTCAGCAATCACACCCGGACGTTTATGTTTTAAAGCATTTGCAAAGCCACGCACTGGAGTCGCAGCTTTTGCTAATTCTTCAACATCTTGCAAATTACGTTGTTTTAAACGCGCAGCAAGTTCCTCATGTTTACGGTCAACAATTTTACCTAAAATGGTATTTTGAATATTAATCATGAGAAATCCTTAATCTGCCTGAGATTGCTTTAATGTTTTGGTAAATTCAGCCAAAACACTCATTTTTTCTAAAGCCTGTCCGCCATAGATAATATCTTGAGCGAATGTAACAGCCTGAGCATAAGTTTTGGTAATGCCCGCCACATAGATGCCTGCACCTGCATTAAGCGCAATCATATTTGCTGCTTTTTCACCAATGTCAGATTTATTTTTACCTAATGCATCTTTAATCAGCTTTAAGCTTGCTGCGGCATCTGCTACCACTAAACCATTTAAGGTTTGTGATTCAATCCCGACATCTTCTGGATTAAGCGTCCATTCGGTAATTTCGCCGTCTTTAAGTTCAGCAATAGCAGTAGGAGCAGCAAGGCTAATTTCATCAAGTCCATCTCTTGAATGAACGACCATGACATGCTCAGCACCAAGTTGCTTCATAACCTCGGCAATTGGACGGCAAAGTTCATCTGAAAATACCCCAATGACAAAGCGTTTTACGCCGGCCGGATTCGTAAGCGGGCCGAGTAAATTGAAAATGCTGCGAACACCAAGCTCACGACGTGGGCCAACAGCATATTTCATCGCTTTGTGATGGTTTGGGGCAAATAAAAAGCCTACACCCATCTCACGAATGCAGCGCTCAGTTTGTTCCATATCTAAATCAAGGTTAATACCTGCTTGTTCAAGTAGGTCAGATGAACCTGATTTACTTGAAACACCGCGATTACCATGCTTTGCAATGGTTGCACCAGCTGCTGCAATCACAAAGCTAGACGCTGTAGAGACGTTAAATAAGTTTTGTCCATCACCACCAGTACCGACAATATCAACTAAATATTTGATATCACTGACATCAATTTTAATAGCGAATTCACGCATGACACGTGCGGCAGCAGTAATTTCGTCAATACTTTCACCTTTCATGCGAAGGCCCATCATCAAAGCACCAATTTGTGCTTCGGTTGCCTCACCTTGCATGATGCTGCGCATAATGTCTTCCATTTGCGGCTGAGTCAGGTGAATATTTTTTGTAATATGGTTAAGTGCTTGTTGAATGTTCATAAATATCACTTATGCATAAATATCTAAAAAGTTTTTAAAGATTTGATGACCATGTTGGCTCAAGATTGATTCTGGATGGAACTGCACACCTTCAACAGGCAATGTCTTATGTTTAACACCCATGATTTCTTCCATTGAGCCATCTGCTTCATTGGTCCAACACGTTACTTCAAGGCAATCAGGCAGTGTTTGCTGATCGATCACCAATGAGTGATAACGAGTTGCCGAGAATGGGCTAGGGAGATTACTGAAAATACCTTTATTGCTATGGTACATATCAGATAAACGTCCGTGCATCACCGTTTTGGCTCTTACAATGTTTCCGCCAAAAGCTTGCCCAATACTTTGATGCCCTAAACACACGCCAAGCAAAGGAATTTTTCCGGCAAAGTGGTTAATTGCCGGAATAGAAATACCTGCTTCGCTTGGAGAGCAAGGGCCAGGACCAATAACCAGATATTTAGGTTGCCATCGTTCAATATCCTCTAATGTGACTTGATCATTGCGAACAACTTTTACTTCCTGATCCAACTCGCCAAAGTACTGGACGATGTTGTAGGTAAAAGAGTCGTAATTGTCGATCATTAGAAGCATGATGAACTTAACCTCATAATAATTAATATATATTTAATAAGTGACTAGAGTAGTTACTCACATTAATACTCACTTTATAGAAAGAACTTCTTGATTAAAAAATAAAAAGCCACTTTCTAAGCGGCTAATATAACAAAAAATGAAGTGACCAGTTTAACTATTTCATTCGTTAGAAATTTGCTAAAAAAGTCAGCTTTAAATTGATATTAGATCTGTTAAGAAACAGAGATATGTGCAACTAGGGCAGAATCGGCCTTTTCATTAGAACTAAAAAGTATTCTGCCTTAGTTAGAAAAGCAGATTAAATCGCACGAGTATTGTAAATCAGCCAGTCTAAAACCTCTCCAGATAAATGTTCAGCTAGTCTTTCTTGAACCATTTGGTGATAGGTATTTAGCCAGTCTTTCTCTTCATTGTTAAGCATATCAACAACGATACAGTCCAAATGGATTGGGCAAAGCGTAAGTGTTTCAAACTCCAAAAATTCACCATAAGTTTTTTCAAACCCAGAGTGAAGACGGTTTGCCACTAGATTTTCAATGCGAATACCGTATTGTCCCTCATGGTATAAGCCCGGCTCGTTAGAAAGAATCATTCCTTCACGTAGTTTGCTGTAAGCATGAACTGGCGCGTAATAAGAAAGTACTTGCGGTCCTTCATGAACGTTAAGAGCAAAGCCTACGCCGTGACCTGTTCCGTGGCGATAATCTAAACCATGTTGCCATAAGGTATGGCGACAAATTGAATCGAGTAGCGGTGCAGCTAAACCTTCTGGATAAATGGTTTTTGCCAAAGCAATATGACACTTTAAAACCAAGGTATAGTCACGTTTTTGTGGTTGCGTTGGCGTGCCTACAGGAACTACACGAGTAATATCTGTTGTTCCATTTACATATTGCCCACCTGAGTCAATCAGCAATAGCCCATCGCCTTCAATAAATGAATAGTGCTCCTCAGTTGCACGGTAGTGGGGTAGAGCGCCATTGGCATTAAAGCCAGCAATTGTAGAAAAACTTGGCCCTATAAACCCATCTTGCTGAGCACGGAAAGCTGTAATTTTTTCATCAATGGTTAGTTCTGAAATGTTTTCACGATGATGAAGTGCTTTCTCTAACCAGTGGAAAAAGTGGCAAAGGGCAACACCATCTTTAACCATTGCATGTCGAATATGAGCTATTTCACTTTCATGCTTACGTGATTTAAATAGCGTACTCGGGTTGATATCGTATTCAACCCGAATATCTTTTGCGATGGCTTGTTCATGATAAATTGATACTTTGGCTGGATCTAAAAGTACAGTGGCATCAGAAATATTCGCTAAAAACTTAGCTGTATCTTGGTAGTTACGAATCTCAATATCATCAGCTTTAAAAGCTTGTTGAATGGCTATATCAACTTTATCCGTCTCAATGAAAAGAACAGCTTGATTTTCACTAATATATAAATGAGACAGAAAAACAGGGTTGTATTCTACATCTTGTCCACGTGCATTTAAGATCCATGCAATATCATCTAAAGATGAAATGAAGTGACCCTTAATATTCTTGCTGTGTAAAGTTTCACGAATATTCTGAATTTTCTGTTTACGAGATAGCGCATTTAACCCTTCAGGCATTAAATGAATTTTATTTGATGGAAGCTCAGGGCGATCAGACCAGATGGCTCCAATTAAATCTTGTTGAGTTTCGAGTTTATAGTTGTTAAGTCTTGCAGTATGTTCGAGTGCCTTATATTGTTGAATGGATAGAGTATGTCCATTTACCACAATGACTGATTCTGGTTGTAGATTTTTTTCAATCCAAGCGAGATGTGTTGATGATTCATCACTGGTCAGTTTTTGAAGTTCAAATCCCGTTCCGACAAGCTGTTGCTCGGCTTGTACCCAATAGCGTCCATCTGCCCATAGTCCTGCAAAGTTTTGAGTGACTACAAGTGTTCCAACAGAACCGCTAAAGCCACTAAGCCATTGTCTTGCTTTCCAGTAATCTGGTAAATATTCTGACATATGTGGATCGGCACTCATGACGACTAACGCATCAACATGCTGGTTAAGCATGAGTTCACGAAGTTTCTCTAGCTTTTCTTGAACAGTTAAATTGGTCATATGGTTTCCAAGTCAGGTTGAACTTTACTAGTACTTTTGTTCATTAATCTATAAATAGGTTTCTTTAATAAAAATAACACGATTGCACCAATTACTAGTGCCAAAACACATCTCATAAAGAGGGTAGGTAAATGATTAATGCCATCTGCCGATACATGTCCTCCAATCAACCCTGCTATCAGATTACCTAAAGCTGAACCAGTAAACCATAGCCCCATAATTTGACCGCGTATAACATCGGGGGCAAGTTTAGTCATGGTAGATAAACCAATTGGGCTTAAGCAAAGTTCGCCTAGGGTAAGCAGAAATATAGTACCGACTAACCAAAATGGCGAAACTAATCCACCAGCAATGGCGAAACGGCTTGCAAATGACATAAGTAGAAAGCCACCTGCTGCTAGTAAAAGCGCAATAATAAATTTACTAATATAGCTTGGGTCTTTATTTGACTTACCTAGTCTCGCCCAAAGCCATGCTGCAATTGGGGCAAAAATAATAATAAAAAGTGCATTAATAGATTGAAACCATACTGCCGGAATCTCAAATCCAAATACATTACGGTCCGTATAATCTTGAGCAAACAGGTTAAAAGATGTTGGTTTCTGCTCAAAGGCAGACCAAAATAGTGCAGAGGTTAGTAATAGAACAAAACAGATAATAATTTTAAATTTTTCATGTTGTTCTAAATTAAGAAAAAGTAATAAATATGCAAAATAAGCGATAATGCCAATGCCTATTCCAACTGTTAAGTAAGTTGCTACCGCAACTGGATTGATGTGAATGACACCAAAGAAGGTGAGGGCAATAACGACTGCAACACTTAATAAAAAGGAGAAAGCAATTTTTGGCGCATTTTTATTTTCAACAATTGGTTTATTCCAATTGTCATTTTCTTGACGCAACTGATTAAAAGCTTGTAGCTGTGGAATAGCGAATACACGAAAAATAAGTAATGCAACTAACATTCCAAGACCGCCAATCCCAAAACCCAGATGCCAGCCATGATCGCGGGCTAATATACCTGTAATAAGCGGGGCAATAAATGAACCCATATTAATCCCCATATAAAAAATGGAGAAGCCGGCATCACGTCTATTATCTTGGGCTTTATATAATGTTCCGACAATCACTGAAATACAGGTTTTAAATAACCCCGAACCAATAACAATAAGAACTAAACCGAAATAAAAAAAGAATTGATCAAAGATAGGAGTAAGTGCAATAGATAAATGACCTAATGCAATAATGATGGAACCATACCAGACAGATCTTGCTTGGCCTAACCAGTTATCGGCAATCCAACCCCCTAAAACGGTCATTAAATACATAGAGCCAGCAAATAACCCAACAATTGCTGCTGCGGTAGGACGATCAAGCCCTAAACCACCATCATTGACCATCGCAACCATGTAAAGTACCAATAAGGGGCGAATTCCATAGTAAGAAAACCGTTCCCACAGTTCAGTAAAAAATAAAGTTTTTAAGGGTTTTGGATGGCCGAAAAAAGCTGTGTCACATTGTTCGAGTTCATGCTTCATTTCAAATCCTTTGAACATATTTGTAGTTTAATAAGCCAAACTTTTAGTTTGTTTAGTTATAAAAAAAAGTTATGTTTTATTTTTTAGTTTTTTTTAAATTGAAAAGCAAGTTGGTCATGTATAAAAAAGGTATATAACAAATGGTAAAAAATGAAAAAGTGAAAATTATATCGTGAAAAGCTAAGCTATTAGACTATTACGCACCAAAGCTGATCAAAACTTGCCTCACAGCAGAGAACTCCATAAGAAGAATAAAAATTAAGTTGTTTTTAACGAGCCTTAAAATAGAAGTGCTGTAAAAAAGAATAATAATTTCAAACAACCTCAGTATTTTAATGGGTGAGCTGTAACGCAAAAGAGGACTTTTTAAATTTTTTTGAAAATTACTTTTCAAGGCAATATTTACATTAAAACCTTTTTGGCAAAGGCATGAGTAGATGTGGAGTTCTCATCTAAGAGTTAGAATTTCATAAATCATCGTTTATTATTTTTTTATTCATTGTAATAAGAATGCCAGCTTGCTATATAAGAAAGTATTATGATCATGAATTACTGTTAGATATTGATGCGATGATTCATATTGGCGCAACAATTTTGCACTAAATTAGGGCGATTGTGAGCTACTCTTGTATGCCATAATTTGAAAATGTCTGAATATGGTGCATTTCACTATGCAAACAGTATAATGGGTTCAGGACAAGGGGCCTAAATCATGGATAGTTATAAGCAATTCAATGTTTTAGGTAAGTCTTATAAAGTTGGTATGAGATTTGCTTTATAAATACCAGCAATTAACACGCACTTAACAAGTGCAACAAAATTTCATTGGAGCAAAATGAGCATGGCGAACAAGGTCCTTCAACTCATACAAGAAAGTGGCGCAAAATGGGTCGATTTTCGCTTTACTGATACTAAGGGTAAAGAACAGCACGTAACTTACCCAGCTGATTCTATTGATGAAGATACTTTTGAAGACGGTAAAATGTTTGATGGTTCTTCAATCGCTGGTTGGAAAGGCATTGAAGCATCTGACATGATTTTACGTCCAGATGCAGAAACTGGTTTTGTTGACCCGTTCTTTGCTGAACCAACTGTAGTTGTGACTTGTGACGTTATTGAACCTTCAACTGGTCAAGGTTATGAGCGTGACCCACGTTCGATTGCTCGCCGTGCAGAAGAATACTTAAAATCTACAGGTATCGGTGATACTGCATTCTTTGGTCCAGAACCAGAATTCTTTGTATTTGATGAAGTGAAGTGGGACATCGATATGTCTGGCGCTCGTCATACATTGATCGCTGAAGAAGCTGCTTGGTCTACTGGTAAAGATTACGAGTCTGGTAACTCAGGTCACCGTCCACGTGTTAAAGGTGGTTACTTCCCAGTTCCTCCAGTTGATTCTTCACAAGATATGCGTGCAGAAATGTGTGCGAAAATCGAAGACATCATGGGCCCTGGTCGTGTAGAAGTACATCACCACGAAGTTGCTTCTTGCCAATTAGAAATTGGTGTGAGCTTCAATACACTTGTACGTAAAGCTGACGAAGTTCAACAATTCAAATATGCTGTTTGGAACGTTGCGCACCAATATGCAAAAACTGCAACCTTTATGCCTAAACCAATGGTAGGCGATAATGGTTCAGGTATGCATGTTCATATGTCTATCTCTAAAGATGGCAAGAACTTGTTTGCTGGTGATGAATATGCAGGCCTTTCAGAAATGGCATTGTACTTCATCGGTGGTGTCATCAAGCACGCTCGTGCATTGAATGCAATCACAAACCCATCTACAAACTCATACAAGCGTTTGGTTCCTCACTTCGAAGCGCCGATCATGCTTGCTTACTCAGCGCGTAACCGCTCTGCATCTATCCGTATTCCATACGTTTCTAGCCCTAAAGGTAAGCGTATCGAAGCTCGTTTCCCAGATCCAATGATGAACCCGTACTTAGGTTTCGCTGCATTGTTAATGGCTGGTATCGACGGTATCCAAAACAAGATCCATCCGGGCGAAGCTGCTGATAAGAACTTGTATGATCTTCCTCCAGAAGAAGAAGCAAAAATCCCAACAGTTGCTCATAGCTTAGATATGGCTCTAGAAGCACTTCAAGCAGATCACGAATTCTTGTTAAAAGGCGGCGTGTTCACTAAAGAAATGCTTGATGCATACATCGAACTTAAAACTGAAGATGTACGTCGTCTTAACACGACTACTCACCCAGTTGAGTTTGATATGTACTACAGCTTGTAATACGTATTTTCATAAAAAGCCTGCTTATGCAGGCTTTTTTATTGCTTGGAATGTTGATTGAATTCTCTACGTTTTTTATCAAAAAATTGGGGTAAACTAAGTGCGAGTTTTCATGTGAGCAGATTATGCGTAAACGGCAACCAGTACTTAAACAGGACAAGACTTTAAATCCTGAGTTGAAAAAATGGTTGTATGCGTCCGGTTCTCTGACTCAACAATTGACTGATCTTGGTGGCGGTCAGTTCAGTGTAAAACCTTTTAAAGAACACTTTCAGCGTTTAACTTTTGCAGATAGCCAGTGGATGAATATGCCTCATACTCACACCTCATGGGTGCGTGAGACTTATTTATATGGCAGTGAAGCAGAGCCATGGGTTAAAGCAAAAAGTATTTTCCCTATTTTAAGCCTACAAAAAAAAGCCCGCATATTTCAGCACATTGGTTCTACACCGATTGGATTTTTTCTATTTCAAAGAACGACCCCACTTTGTGACCGCCGTGTCATTCGTTTGCCAGAAGGGTGGACGCGACAAAGTTGCTATACTTGGCATGGGTGTAAATTTATAGTCCAAGAAACATTCTTACCAGCTTTTGAAGCTTTTCTACATCAGCAGCACGACAAGGAACTACTATGACGACTGCAACAGATACCACATGGCGTCAGCGTTTAGAAGCATACTATTATCTATGTCGATTTGATAAGCCAGTTGGAACAGAACTGGTTTTTTGGCCAACCATGTGGGCACTTTGGGTTGCGGCAGAAGGAAGGCCGCCATTGCATATTCTTTTGGCAATGGTCTTAGGCACAATTTTTATGCGTGCTGCTGGTTGTGCCATTAATGACTTTGCGGACCGTAAAGTAGATGCGCATGTTGAACGCACTAAAACACGCCCATTAGCAACTGGGGTAATTCGTCCTAGAGAAGCAATATATGTATTTTTAGCGCTAGTATTTGCTAGCGCTTGTACTTTGTTCTTTTTACCTATAGCGACATTCTATTGTGCACTAGCTGGATTAGTTTTAGCATTTATATATCCTTTCATGAAAAGATATACCCATTTACCACAAGTGGTTTTAGGTATGGCATTTTCTTGGGGAATTCCAATGTCATTTACTGCGATGGGTAAGCCTTTAGATATAACTTGCTGGCTTCTTTATTTTGGTAATCTAGCTTGGACAGTCGCTTATGACACTCAATATGCCATTACTGACCGTGAATATGATTTAAAGATTGGTGTGAAATCTACAGCTATTCTTTTTGGTCGATATGACATCCAGATTATTGCGCTTTTACAAGCAACCAGTCTTGTTTTGATTGGCACTGCATTGTATTTAGAAAATATCTTATTTCCATGGGCGATCATTGCTTTAATTGTTGTTGCATTCGATTTTATATATCAAACAATCAAAACCAAAGACCGCAACCCTCAAGTATGTTTTTGGGCATTCCGTCACAATCGCTGGGTTGGATTAATCATTTTTCTGGGAATATTTTTAAATTTCATATAGTAAAAATGACCGTAAGGTTGAAAAGTGTTCTATGCAGAGCACTTTTTTTATGCCTTAATATTTGTGCATAAAAATATGCGGAATAAATAACACATAACATAAAAAGGATATTTTATGAAACGGTCAAAAATTGCTTTAGCTATAACATTATCGGTTTCAACATTATTTCTTGCAGCATGTAATGACGATAATGATGACTATACTGGTGTGAACCCTGATAAAACTTATGTTTCTGAAAAAGCCTATTCTAAAGATAGCTTAAGCGGTGCTTCATCTATAAAAGTTATGACTTATAACATGGTCAATGTACAAGGAAAAACAGCTGAAGCAACTGCTTTGGTAATGTTCCCTAAAGCGACTCAGCCTAAAGATGGTTATCGCGTAGTGGTATGGGAGCACGGCACTGTAGGTGTAGGAGATAGTTGTGCCCCAAGCAATAATACGATTAATCCACGCTTTAAAATTCTAGCAGATACATTATTGGCAGCTGGCTATGTTGTGATTGCTCCAGACTATGAAGGTTTGGGTACTCGAGGGATGCATCCATACCTTAATTTAGGAAGTGAGGCTAAATCTGCAATTGCAGCAGTTAAAGCTGCGAAGGATCATTACGGTAGTCAGTTAAATAGTTCATGGATGTCAATTGGACAGTCCCAAGGAGGCCATGCTTCATTAGGAACAGCTGAATTTGCTAATAACGACAGTAACTACAAAGGTGCGGTTGCAACAGCACCAGCTTCTAGCCTTGGCGATATTATTTCTAAAATTGCTCCGCAAGCAATTAAAGGTATTCTTGAGAAAGAGCAGGCTGGTACTGCACCTGTTGGTACGGCTGTAGAAGTATATGCTGAGCTACTCGCATATGCTGCATATACCACAGTAGGTATTACTGCTTATGAGCCTAAATTTAATTATCGTGAAATTTTCCAACAACGTTCTCAGAGTGTAGCTGAGTTCGCAGAAGGGACTACTGGTGAAAATGGCGTATGTTTAACTGATTTGCATAATAAATTTGCAGATGATATTCGTGATTTTCTTGCGACTAATGCTGGCAAAACAGTCCTAGATTATCCTGGTTTAGCTGGTAACTTCCAAGAAAACCCAACTGTGAAAAAATTCTTGGCGGATAACCAACCTGCAACCAAAAAAATTAATTCACCGGTCATGATTGTTCAGGGTACTGCTGATATGGCTGTACCATATCCTGTTACTGAAGGATTGCAACAAGGACTTAAAGACAAGGGAACGGATGTAACATTTGTGCCTGTTCTAGGAGCTGCTCATACTCAAGCGATTGTATGTAGAAATGCTGAAATTTATCAATTTGTACAATCTAAGATGCCAGCTAAAACAAATATAGTGCTTGATCCATCAGTAATAGATGCAAGTAAGAATTTCGAATGTACAGGAATAGCACAATAATTTTTTGTATTTAAAATATTCAAATTAAAAGGGTCCTTAAGAGGGCCCTTTTTGTTATATTGTTACGCATTCCGAAATCGATACCATTTGAGTTTGAATCACTTATGAGCCAGCCAACTGTTGAAAAAAAATCTGTCCCTTGGCTATTAATGGGATTAGGTTTGCTTATTCCTTTCCTGATTATCGGAATACTTTTCTTGGCTGCAAAAAGTGATGCTAAGACTAAAAAACAATATGAACAGCAACGTCTAGAAATGGCAAAAAGAATAGCTGAGAAAGAAGCCGCAAATTCTCAAAAGAAATAACAGCAGCTTTTTAATGAATATCCTTTTGTAGCTGACGTACCGTTGGAATATTTGTGTAACGTCTTACAATGTAACCTGCTTCTGTGAGCATTTGATCGCGAATACGATCTTCTTCCGCTTTTTCAAGATGAGAAGGGTCATCTAGTTCAATAATGGCAATTACTTCCATCTTGTCGTTAAGCACAACGAAGTCGGTAACTTTACGGTTGAACTGACTACGAATTTTATAGTCCTTACTGGTAATTAAAGCGCTAAAAGCCACTTGTGCTAAAACATGATAACTTGGAAAACTTTGTTTTAAGCGGATAAACATTTGAGTTTCAAAGTTGGTAATAACAGGACGAGCAAAGAATTTTTGTTTTGGAAATAAATAAGGGCGTAAACAAACAGCAAGAAAAATGCAGGTGCTGATGCAACCTAAAACAATAAAAAATAAGTGACTCGATTCGAACATGTGAAGGCATCATACAAATAAAAACCCACTCATGATGAGTGGGTTTTTAAGAATCTTGGCTCTCCAACCTGGGCTCGAACCAGGGACCTGCGGATTAACAGTCCGTCGCTCTACCGACTGAGCTATTGGAGAATCTGGAAAAGGATTTTAGGCAGGAAAGGTGGCGGGGTCAAGTCTTAATAACGGAATTAGTGAGAATATCTAATCGTTTGGTTTAAAAATATTCGAAACATTGATTTTATTAACAATAATAGAAAATTATTAAATGATTGGATAAGAAAAAGCCCGCAATGAATGCGGGCTTTTAGAATCTTGGCTCTCCCACCTGGGCTCGAACCAGGGACCTGCGGATTAACAGTCCGTCGCTCTACCGACTGAGCTATGGGAGATTAGTAGATGGCTCTCCAACCTGGGCTCGAACCAGGGACCTGCGGATTAACAGTCCGTCGCTCTACCGACTGAGCTATTGGAGAATCTGATGCGCATTTTATGGATGAAATCTAAAAGCGTCAATAAGAATATTAAAGAAAATGAATCGTTTGCTTGATTAATATGCTTTTAAGGTACTAAAAATAAAAAAAACCACCCAAAATAGGGTGGTTTTTTATAAAGAAATAAAATTATTTCTCTACACCAGCTGGTTGACCTGCAAGTTTTGCATTCGCATAGTCCCAGTTCACAAGGCTTTCTAAGAAAGTTGCGATGTATTTAGGACGTAGGTTACGGAAATCGATGTAGTAAGCATGTTCCCATACGTCAATTGTTAATACAGCAATTTGACCATGTGCAAGTGGAGTGTCTGCATTAGAAGTTTTAGTAATAGATAATTTACCGTTTACTTCATCAGCAACTAACCAAGCCCAGCCTGAACCGAATTGAGTTGTTGCAGCAGCAGCAAATTCTTCTGCAAATTTTTCGTAGCTACCAAACGCTTCTTCAATTTTAGCAGCGATTGCGCCAGTAGGCTTACCACCACCATTTGGCTTCATAGAATTCCAGTAGAATGTATGGTTCCAAACTTGAGCAGCGTTATTGAAAATACCAGCTTTAGATGCATCACCAGCAGTTGCTTTGATGATTTCTTCTAAAGTTTTACCTTCAAGGTCAGTCCCTTTGATTAAGTTGTTTAAGTTAACAACATAGGTATTGTGGTGTTTATCGTGATGGTATTCTAAAGTTTCTTTACTAATATGTGGCGCTAAATCATCATAGCCATATGGAAGTGCAGGTAAAGTAATGGTTGTCATGTTCCTATTCCTTGCATTTGCTGGGTTATACAATTAAGTGGCTCTATTGTAAATGATTCTGTTCACAATAGGGCATCGTTTTAAAGAACTATACACAATAAAGATCTAATTAATACGCATAACACAGATTGAAAAAAAGACTTAATTAAATCGGATTATTCAATTCAAAATATTCGGCTTCAATTGCAAACTGCTTTGAAATTGCTTGTGCTAAACGTTGAACTCCATAACGTTCAGTTGCATGATGACCACACGCAAAATAGTGAACGCCTAATTCTTTTGCTTCATAGAAAGTTCGTTCACTGACTTCGCCTGAAATATAAGCATCGCAATTTTGCAAAGCTGCTTTAGCAATAAAATCTTGAGCACCACCCGTACAAAAGCCTACTTTTTGAATGCTTTTCTTCTCGGCTGGTAAATGAATCACTTTAAAATCAAAGCTATCTTGTAATTTTGCGTTAAACTCTTCAACAGAAACAGCTTGCTCTAAATATCCAATATTTCCAATTGGATGTTTTTCGGCTAAATCGAGTGGTTCTAAATGGTGTAAGCCCAATTTTTCTGCAATGGCTACATTGTTACCCAAACTTGGATGTGCATCTAAAGGTAGGTGGTAAGCCACGAGTGAAATATTATTTTGAATTAATTTTTTAATTCGGTTACCGCGCATTCCTGTAATTGGGTACGGTTCGCCTTTCCAAAAATAACCATGATGCACGAGTAATAGATCGGCATTCTGAGCAATAGCTGCATCAATAGCATCTTCGGAAGCAGTAACGGCACAAACGATACGTTTTACTTCAGTTGAACCTTCAATTTGCAGGCCATTTGGTGCGTAATCTTTAAATTCTGCTGCTTTTAAGGTTTGGTCGCACCACTGAATAATTTCATGCAAATTCGCCATGATATTTCCTGAATTGAGTAGTAAATAATTGCTAAAGCTATAGAAACATATTTTGTTGTGTAACTAAAGCTAGACAAATCTTTTTTGAGTTTTTTATGTATATCGACATATTTAATTTAAAATGCTTAACTGAAAACTCTTTTTGTTCAATATATTAATTTAATTAAAAGCTTCTTTGCGTAGAGGATATGAACGTGCGCCGCACCTTTACATGGTTACCTTGGGTGTTACTTATTATTGTAATTGCCAGTTTTATTGCATGGCAAAAATACCATCAGCCGAAACCAACTGTTGCAGTTGATGGGGTGCAAATGCCTGCCGAAAAAGTTGAACCACTGGTTGATACTTCACGAGCGGGCGGGGTGGTGTCTTATAGTGCTGCGGTGAAAGTTGCAGCGCCGGCAGTTGTTAATATTTTTACGACCCAGAAAGTTAAACAAAATCATCCATTGTTAAGTGATCCAGTATTCCGCGAATTTTTTGGAAATCAGGTTCCTGAACAACAACAGCAAAATGAAAATAGTTTAGGCTCTGGGGTTATTGTTCGTGCTGATGGTTATATTCTTACCAACAATCATGTGATTGCTCAGGCTGACCAAATTGTAGTTGCATTGCGTGACGGACGTCGTGCAGAGGCAACTATTGTTGGAACAGATCCTGATACGGATTTAGCTGTAATTAAAATCGATTTAGATAAATTACCCGTGTTGCCATTTAAGCTTAGCGGTAATGAAGTGGGTGATGTTGTCTTAGCGATTGGTAATCCATTTGGCGTAGGGCAAACGGTAACTCAAGGTATTATTTCTGCTACTGAGCGCTCTGATTTAGGCATCAATACCTATGAAGACTTTATTCAAACAGATGCTGCAATTAACCCAGGTAACTCAGGCGGAGCTTTAATTGATGTCGCTGGTAATCTAATTGGGGTAAATACCGCTATTTTCTCGCAGTCAGGCGGCTCTTTAGGTATTGGTTTCGCAATTCCAGCTAAAATTTGCCAACAAGTATTAAACTCGATTTTGAAAGATGGTCGTGTTGTACGTGGATGGTTGGGCATTAGTCTAGTACCGCCTACACAAGAAGATGTATTAGCTTCAAAACAACAAATTGGTGTGGTCGTTGCTGATGTATTAAAAAGTGGGCCAGCTGCTTCAGCCGGTATAAAAGTTGGTGATAAAATTATTCAGGTCAATAATGAACCAATCACTTCGGCATCTCATTTGATTAATTATGTTGCATTACAAGCGCCTAATAGCGAAATTAATGTGGTGGTTGAGCGAGCTGGGAAGCAAGAAAACTTTGTGGTAGCAGTTGGGGAAAGAAAAAACCAAAATACTCAATCTCAATATATACCACTGCCTAAACAGTAAAAATAAAAAAGCCTCGTAATGAGGCTTTTTTATTGGCTTAAATTAAGAATGTGTGGGTGTTTGATGTTGATGTTTGAACTCAGTTAAAGCATCAATGCGACATTGAATTAACATTTCACCAATTTCAGCACCCTTAATGTTCTCGGGTAAGTCCTGAACTTTAATAGAGCGAACCACTTGCATCGCATCTAACATATACTGAGCTTGAGGATAAGGGCGGTCTTCTAAACCTAATCTTCCTCTAGCATCACACTCACATGCCTGTACAAAAGCTTCCACTCTCTCAGGGCGACGTAATACATCTAAACGCTGTAATAAACGCCATACCGTTCCGGGTTTTAACGACATAATCTGATGGCATTTTAGATGTTCTTTACACACCGATAATGCCAACTGTCGAGTTTGAGTGGGAACCTTTAAACGTTCACATAATTCGGTAACGGGTTTCACTCCGCGCTCTTCATGCATGATATGGCGAGGGAGTTCATGTATAGGCGTTAATGCTTTACCCAAATCATGTACTAAAACAGCAAACCGAACATCAAGTGAATAGTTTGACTTACACGCTTGCTGTAAAGACATTAGGGTATGTATGCCGCAGTCTACTTCAGGATGATATTCTGGGCGTTGTGGTACACCAAACAAGGCGTCAATTTCAGGGAAAAGATGTTTTAAGGCACCGCAATCACGTAGCGTCTGAAAATAAATATCTGCATGGTCTTCTAAAAGCGCACGCGAAGTCTCTTTCCACACACGTTCTGGTGTTAATGCATCGAGTTCACCTGATTCAGCCATCGTTTGCATCAATTGTAAGGTTTCAGATGCAATATGAAAGCCATATGAAGAATATCGAGCTGCAAAGCGTGCCACACGTAAAACACGTAAAGGATCTTCAGCAAAAGCTTCTGAAACATGTCGTAAGGTTTTATTTTCTAAGTCAGTCTGACCACCATAGGGGTCATATATTCTGCCATCTTGATCCATTGCTATGGCATTGATGGTTAAATCACGGCGAATTAAATCTTCTTCTAAACTTACTGTGGTATCAGTAAAAAACTGAAAACCGTGATAGCCCTTACCGGACTTTCGCTCAGTACGTGCAAGTGCATATTCTTCTTTAGTTTTAGGATGAAGAAACACAGGAAAATCTTTGCCTACAGGTTGAAAACCTTGGGCGAGCATATGTTCAGGCGTTGCTCCGACCACAACATAATCTTTTTCTTGATAGGGATGCCCAAGTAGAGAATCTCGGACGGCACCGCCTACTAAATACACTTGCATGAAAAAACCTCTATTCTTCAAGCAATCATGCTACAGAATAGAGGTTTTCTCAAGTCATTAGACAGGCTTTTCGTAAAAAGCTCTTTCTAAATTACTTTTCTTGTTGTTGGATTTCCGCAACAGTTAAAGCAGTCATATTGATAAGACGACGAGTCGTTGCTGTCGGTGTCAAAATATGAACAGGTTTTGCTGCGCCAAGCAAAATTGGACCAATAGTAACGTTGTTACCAGAAGTCGCTTTCAACAAGTTAAATGAAATATTTGCTGCATCTAGGTTTGGCATAATGAGCAAGTTTGCAGAACCTTTAAAACGTGAACCAGGGAATGCAAATTGACGAATATTTTCGTCTAATGCTGCATCACCATGCATTTCACCTTCAACTTCAAGCTCAGGAGCTTGTTCAGATAAAATACGATAAACTTCACGCATTTTTTGAGCGCTTGAATCAGTTTGGTCGCTACCAAAACTTGAATGAGAAAGAAGTGCTACGCGTGGAGTAATACCAAAGCGACGTACTTCTTCGGCTGCCAAAATAGTCATTTCAGCAAGTTGTTCAGCAGTCGGATTCGTGTTTACATATGTATCTGCAATAAATAAATTACGATCTTCAAGCATTAATGCATTTAACGTGAAGAAGTTATTCATGCCTTCTTTAAGACCGATGACATTGCGTACAAAGTCAAGGTGAATGTTATAGCTACTGTAAGTACCACATAACATACCGTCTGCTTTACCGAATTTAACCAGTAGAGATGCAATTAACGTTGAACGACGGCGAGCTTCACGTTGAGCATATTCAACAGTGATGCCTTTGCGTTGCATTGTTTGATAGTAGTCTTTCCAAAACTCTTCATACATCGGGTTTTGTTCTTGATCTACAATCTCGATATTTACGCCATGTTGTAAACGTAGGCCTAATTTTTTGATATTTGCTTCAATTACAGCAGTACGACCTACTAAAATTGGTTTAGCTAAATCTTCATCAACAGCAATTTGTACTGCACGTAATACGCGTTCGTCTTCACCTTCCGCATATGCAATACGCTTTGGATCAGCTTTTGCTTGAGCAAAAATTGGTTTCATCAAGAATGCAGAGTTATATACAAACTCAGACAATTTTTGACGATACACAGCGAAATCTTCGATAGGACGAGTTGCTACACCTGAGTCCATTGCAGCTTTAGCAACAGCTGGCGCAATTTCTAAAATTAAACGTTGATCAAGTGGGCGTGGAATTAAATAGTCACGACCAAATGAAGCAGATTTTTCACCATAAGTTGCTGCATCAGCTTCTACATGAGCCATACGCGCAATAGCATGTACACATGCAATTTTCATGTCTTCATTAATCGTAGTTGCACCAACATCAAGCGCACCACGGAAAATGTATGGGAAACATAATGCGTTGTTTACTTGGTTTGGATAGTCAGAACGACCAGTTGCCATAATGACATCAGAGCGTACTTCATGTGCATGTTCAGGTAAAATTTCTGGATCTGGGTTTGCCAAAGCAAAAATAATTGGGTTCTCTGCCATCTGTTTCACCATTTCTTTGGTGAGAATACCAGCAGCAGAAAGACCCAAGAACATATCAGCGCCAGTCATTACTTCATGAAGCTGAGATGCTGTAATATCTTGAACGTAACGTTTTTTAGATTCGTCTAAGCCTTCGCGAGAAGTCGTTAATAGGCCACGAGAATCGGCAACAATAATATTTTCTTTTTTAGCACCAAGCGCACAAAGCAAGTCTAAACATGAAAGTGCTGCTGCACCTGCACCTGAAGCTACGATTTTGATTTCATCAATTTTCTTATTTACAAGTTGCAATGCATTGAGCAAAGCTGAACCTACAATAATACTTGTACCATGTTGATCGTCATGGAATACAGGAATTTTCATGCGTTCACGAAGTTTCTTTTCGATATAGAAACATTCTGGCGCTTTAATGTCTTCGAGGTTGATACCACCGAAAGTTGGCTCAAGAGAGGCAACAATATCCACGATTTTATCTGGATCGTTTTCTGCAATTTCGATGTCAAATACGTCAACACCAGCAAACTTCTTGAAGAGAACGCCTTTACCTTCCATTACAGGTTTAGAAGCCAATGGGCCAATATTACCTAAACCAAGAACAGCAGTACCGTTAGTGACTACAGCAACCAAGTTTCCGCGTGCTGTATATTTAGCAGCAGTTGAAGGATCACGTTCAATCTCTAAACATGGCGCAGCAACTCCGGGTGAGTAGGCTAGAGCCAAATCTCGTTGGTTGACAAGTTGCTTACTTGGGGTGACGCTGATTTTCCCTGGGTTTGGATATTCATGGTAATTTAAAGCGGCCTGTTTTAAAGATTGATCGTCCATCTGAGTCTCTATTTGATACAAAAAAGCAAACTAGTCAAATCACTCATTCAGGGGAAGGCAACTCGGTTCTTCTACTATGCTTTAATTTTTACCAATTAAGAGAATAGTAGACGAATTGCCAATAGCCCTGTGGTGAGCTAAATGCTAAAGAATATAACACTACTTCTTTATTTCTCACAGTCAAAAACGCTCATTTTTGGAAAAAGCAGCATATGTAAAAATAGTCTGTGAGAACCATTAAGAAATAGGCGAATCTGTTTGTAGATAAGGAATAATCTGCTCAGCTGGGATAGGACGACTAAAGAAATAGCCTTGTAAAAAATCACATTGCTGTTTTTGTAGATAGGCAACTTGTTCCTCTGTTTCTACACCTTCGGCAACCAGTTTAAGCCCCATACTTTTACCCATCGCAATCATGGCATTTACAATGGCTTCTTGTTTGTGATCACCAATTTTAGAAATAAAAGCACGGTCAATTTTTAATACATCAATTGGGTATTCTGTCAGATACGCTAAAGATGAATAGCCTGTACCAAAGTCATCAAGCGCAATTGAAATATCTCGTTGTTTTATTGCATGTAATAACGTTTTTACGTTATCGGTATTGTCCAAGAGGGCTGACTCAGTAATCTCAAGTTCAAGATCTGAACCTTGTATATTGTATTTCTGCAAAATTTCATCAATATCATTGAGTAATAAGCCTCGATGTATTTGCTGAGCAACAATATTTACAGAGACTTGAATGTTTGTGTAGCCTTGGCTTTTCCATTCTTGTAATTGTTTTCCAACTTTATCTAAAACGACTTTACCAATATCCGAAATCAGGCTACTACGCTCAGCAAAAGGTATAAACATATTTGGCATGACTAATCCTTTTTCGGGATGTTGCCAGCGAATTAATGCTTCAAAACCTATAATTGATTGATCTTGTAGATTGATTTTGGGTTGGTAATAAACGACAAATTCATCATTTTGAATGGCTTTACGTAACTCTTGCTCTAAATCGGCAGATTTATACGAGTGAGTTGTTTGATTGCAATAGTAAGAAATGGTATTGCCTCCTAAGCGTTTTGCTTCTGAAAGTGCTTGTTCTGCATGATTGTTTAGATGATCAATTTGTCGTCCATGCTCAGGAAAGCATGCTACGCCAATAGATGCGGTAATGAAATATTCTTGATTATCAATATAAAAAGGGGCATTGAGTGCCTGCAAAATATTTTGGCAATATTGTTCAATATTTGGATGAATTGGGGAAATTTCATAAATAATTGCAAAATCGTCACTATTTAAATAGGCAACTAAAATTGCATTAATATTGATTAAGCGTAATCGTTGTGCAAACTGTTTAAGAAGTTCATCACCACTATCATTATTTAAAAATTCATTAAAAGCTCTGAAACGGTCAATGTTTACTCGTATTAATGCTAAGTTTTTAATGTTATATGATGGGTTTACAAGGTATTGATGAAGTTGGTTGTAATAGTAAAGACGATTAGGCAAGTGAGTGAGGCTATCGTAATTTTTTAAATAGGATAGATGCTGTTCCTGACGTTTTTGCTCAGAGAGATCCCTTGCAAATCCAATATAATTTGTAATTTGATTGAACTCATCTTTGACCACATTGATGTGTAACCACAAATATACGCTTTTGCCAGAACTAAACTTTTCGTCAAATTGGCCCATATATTCTCCAGTTTCGAGGAGCTGTTGGGTAATTGAGCTATGAAATTGTTGTTGTAGTTCTTTTTGATTAATTGTAATGCTAAATAACTCTTTATTTAGGAGTTCTGATTTAGAAAATCCGGTTAATTTTTCGTAGTAAGGGTTAATATCAATATAGTTCAGGTGTTCATCTAAAATAAATATGCCTTCTGCAGCTTGCTCAAGCACAATTGCCGATAGTCTTAAGTGTTCTTGATCTTTTTTCTCTTGATGTATATCTCGGGTCATACCAACCATGCGAAGCGCTTTTTGTGTTTTAGGATCTCTTGTAATGACACGGCCTACATCATGAATCCATCGCCAAGAACCATCACGACGTAAAATTCGAAAATTGACATTAAAATGATCTGTAATTCCTTCCAAATGTTGTTTCAAGCGCTCGTCAAAAAGCTTTTTATCACTTGGATGTATGCGGTCTAAAATGGTATTGAGATGAATAATGGTCGTCTGAGTTTGTTTTTGTTGATCGAAAAACGTAATTTCTAATTTTTGATTTTCAATATCCCAGTCCCATGGCCGAATGCCAGCTGTTTCATGTGCAAAAGCTAAATTGTAGTGATGGCTTTCGAGTTGCTCATTCATTTTTGTGAGATCGTAAGTTCGTTCACGTACCTTTTGCTCAAGTAAATGGTTATTAAATTGGAGCTGGGCTTCAATATCTTTAGATTTATTCACTTCTTGTTGAAGTTGCACACATAATTCTTCAGCCCACTGAGTGTGTTGATCTGAAATTTGAACAAGCTGTTTATTTTTTAATAATAGTTGAGAAATCTTTTGATAGTTACGTTGAGTTGCGTATGCGCAGAGTACTGTAGCTACAAAAGCTATATTATAGGCGAAATAAAAAGGTAGCTGAGCAATGGGAGTATGTGTAAATTGAGCGATTAATAGGGGTAACGTACTGGGAATGAATAAAAGATAAAAGTATCGAGGTTGTTGCGTTAAAAAAGTCAGGCCAATGATATGGGCAGAAGTGATAAACAAAGCAATTAAAATATGAGCATCTGGTAACGAAACTAACTCTTGAGGAAGATAGAAGTGAATAACTGTAACGGTTATCCCTAATAAAATTCCTGAAATAAAACAAATACTTTGTAATATAAGATCAGCTTTTTTAATAAAATTAATAGTACGATAGTGGGTTAAAATATTTGGAACGAATAATAGACAGGTAAAAGATGCAATAGTGAGGCCGATAGACCAGTTAAATATGGTTATTGAAGATGAAAAATAATAAGAAAAAATAGCATATGAGATCAGACATAACAGTATTAAGCTAATCAAATACCAGCGTATATATTGAATTGAAAGTTTTAGCTGCTCAATTTTTGTTTGATGCTGTAAATATTCTTCCTGAAGCCCGGACATAAGATTTTTCTATCCTATTTTTTTACATATATACAGAAAGAATCTGATTTATCAGTGATAAAGAATTTGAAATTTTATTCATACAATAAAAGTAAATTAACTTTAAATAACGATTTAATCAATGTTCAATGAACTTAGGTTGATAAAAACCGATAATTTAAAATAGATAAGGCAACGACAGGTGCGGTTTCTGTACGTAAGACACGGTCACCAATACACCAATTCATAAAACCAGCTTGATTGGCTTGAGTAATTTCATTTTCACTTAAACCGCCTTCTGGCCCAATCAATAAGGCAAGTTCAGGTTGTATGCCTGCTAATACATCTTTTTGTTCTTTTTCTGGTGCTAAAACAAATTTTGAAGCGGGAAGTTGAGTAGAGCTTAACCATTCACTTAGAGAAATGGGCGCTAACACTTCTGGAACGATATTAAGACCACATTGTTCACAAGCAGCAATTGCAACAGCTTGCCAGTGATCTAATTTTTTTTGATCTCGGTCGTACTTTAAGCGCATTTCACAGCGCTCACTAGTAAGCAACTGAATTTGATTTACTCCAAGTTCCGTGGCTTTCTGAATGGCATAGTCCATTCGGTCACCTTTACTCATGACCTGACCAAGGACAGCTTTAAAAGGGGCACTACGGTTAGTAGGGTTAAAACTCTCAATCGTGACAAACGCATTTTTTTTATTAATTTCGGTTAGTGTCGCGAGATATTCGCCACCTTGACCATTAAAGAGAGTAGCTTGTTCTTGTAATTGTGCACGTAAAACACGCACCCAATGATGAAATACTGTTTCTGTCAGTTGAATTGTTGAGCTAACAGCAAGTTCAGTTTCGATAAAAAAACGATTCATTGGGTACGCCTTACAAAATTAATTTAAACCAAGATCAACGACGAGTTGACGAGTTGGTTCGACTTGATTCATTGAATAGAAATGTAAGCTTGGTGCACCTCCTGCAATGAGGCGTTCACATAGCTTAACAACAACTTCATGACCAAAAGCTTTAATACTCTCACTGTCATCGCCATAGGCTTGTAATTGCTTACGGATCCAGCGAGGAATTTCTGCACCCGTACCATCAGCAAAGCGAATTAAGTTGCTGGCATTGGTAATAGGCATGATGCCAGGAGCTACCGGAATATTAACTCCAGCTTTTTCTAAACGCTCAATAAAATAAAAGTATGAGTCTGGATTAAAGAAGAATTGAGTAATTCCTGCATTAGCGCCAGCTTGTACTTTTTCAATAAAACGTTGGATATCTGAATCAAGGTTCTCAGCTTGAGGGTGCATTTCTGGATAAGCTGCAACTTCAATATGAAAATGATCACCTGAATGCTGACGAATGAAACGTACTAAATCTTGAGCATAAGGAAGTTCGCCAAGTCCGACTTGACCAGACGGCAAATCACCCCGTAAAGCGACAATACGGTTAATTCCTTGCGCTTTATAGAGGTCAAGTAACTCAGCAATACGAGCTTTATCATCACCAATGCATGAAAGGTGAGGAGCAACTGGTGTACCTTTGCCATTGAAATCATCAATAGCAGCAAGAGTACGTTCGCGAGTAGAACCACCAGCGCCATAAGTAATCGAGAAGAAATCAGGATTTAATAGTTGTAATTCTTGATGAACAATACGAAGTTTTTCAGCACCGGCATCAGTTTTCGGTGGGAAAAACTCAAAAGAAATGGGTATACGTTTAGTCATGTCAAATCCTTGTAAACAGCGAAACAATATTTTTAGAAAAAAGGGCAGTCGGTTCACCGTCTGCCCTTAAGTTCTTAGTATTTGTAAGCGTCAGACTTGAATGGTCCCTCAACAGCAACACCTAAATAGCCAGCTTGCTCTTGAGTTAATTGAGTAAGTACACCACCAAAACCTGCAACCATTGCCGCAGCAACTTCTTCGTCAAGTTTCTTAGGAAGAACTTCTACACGAATTTTTGAAGTTTTTTCGTTTGCAGGAAGGTCAGCAAATTTCTCTTGGAATAAGTGAATTTGACCTAACACTTGGTTAGCAAAAGAACCATCCATCACACGTGATGGGTGACCAGTTGCATTACCAAGGTTTACAAGGCGACCTTCAGAAAGAAGAATGAGGTAGTTATTTTCATCTTCAGAACGATAAACTTGGTGAACTTGTGGCTTAACTTCAACCCACTTGTAACCACGTAAATAAGCAGTATCAATTTCTGTGTCGAAGTGACCGATGTTACATACAACTGCACCAGCTTTTAAGCTATCTAACATTGCAGCATCACATACGTGGTAGTTACCAGTAGTAGTTACAACAAGGTCAGTGTTGCCAAGTAAGTCTTGGTTAATATCTTCTTTTTTGCCTGTTTGTACGCCGTTTTTGTATGGAGATACAACTTCATAGCCGTCCATACATGCTTGCATTGCACAAATTGGGTCAACTTCAGTTACACGAACGATCATGCCTTCTTGACGTAAAGATTGAGCAGAACCTTTACCAACATCGCCATAACCGATCACAAGCGCACGGCGACCAGACAAAAGCATGTCAGTTGCACGTTTGATTGCATCATTTAATGAGTGACGGCAACCATATTTGTTGTCGTTTTTAGACTTAGTAACAGAGTCATTTACGTTGATTGCAGGTACTTTCAAAGAACCGTCTTTCCACATTTCGATAAGACGTTGAACACCTGTTGTGGTTTCTTCAGTAATACCGTGAATACGTTCTAAAAGTGCAGGGTATTTGTCATGAACAAGAGCAGTTAAGTCACCGCCATCATCCAAGATCATGTTGGCATCCCAAGGTTGACCATTAACATTAATTTGTTGTTCTAAACACCATACATATTCTTCTTCAGTTTCACCTTTCCAAGCGAAAACTGGAATACCACGAGCAGCAATTGCAGCAGCAGCATGGTCTTGAGTCGAGAAAATGTTACATGAAGTCCAACGAACTTCAGCACCTAATTCAATAAGCGTTTCAATAAGAACCGCTGTTTGAATGGTCATGTGGATACAGCCAAGAATTTTTGCGCCAGCAAGTGGTTTAGAAGCTGCATAACGTTTACGTAAACCAATTAGAGCTGGCATTTCTGCTTCAGCAAGTTTGATTTCTTTACGACCGTAGTCAGCAAGTGAGATGTCAGCAACTTTATAATCTGTAAATGAAGCATTAACCGCGTTCATCAGGATCTCCTAGGGAAAAAATAGTATGGATCGTTCTGTTCGCGGATGCCGTTGTTGGTTAAAAACGAGCGTTTAACCGATTGTCGAGCCTGGCAAATTGATCTTTAGTGCCGATCACTTGTCGCAGCATCCCTCGACTAGCGAAACATTGTACTTGGAAAAGCTTTTAGTGCCAATCCAGTTTTGTTTATTATCTGCTTAATTACGACTTTAGATTTAAATTATGGCCTTAAATATTCCCGAATCTTTGGCAAACCTCGAAGCGAATAGCGGTGTTTTTGCGGTTTGGATGGTACTTCGGCATCATGGGGTTCAAATTGATATTTCCGAGCTGATTCAAATTTGTCGATATGATGAAGACGGCACCTATACAATTGCCTTGGCTATTGCTTTAAAAAAATTTGGGTTTGAGGTTTCATTTCATTCAGATAAAGACCCAAATATTAGCCCAAGCGAACGTATGAGTTATAAAGAAGCAAATGTATTGAAAATACCAACGGGCCCAGCGTTAAGCTATCAGGATATTCAAGCTGCAATTCAAAATGGAAAAATGGTGATTGTGTATTATGACACTTTAGAGGGTATCGGAAATCAGTCACTCATTTATTCTATAGATCAAAATGAAATCTGTTTTTTTGATAGTTTTGAACCGATGTCAGTGGCAGTCTTTGAAAAGCAACGTCAAGTGGAAGGGATTTGTCGTCAGGCTATCGTGATTGATGATCGTAATTTTCAAATGCATTCAATCAAATTGAATTAGATAAAAAAGAGCCAGTAGAGTGCTGGCTCATATTAAAGTTATTTTTGTTGGTATTCTTGAATCACTTCTAAAGCCGCTCGAAAGGCTTCTTGAGTAGCAGGGGCACCGCAATATGGCAGGCTATGCAATAACGTTTCTTGAATTTCTTCAACTGTACAACCATTGTTGAGAGCGCCACGAACATGGCCTTTGAGTTCAGTTGGTGACTTAAGTGCAGTTAACATTGCCAAAGTAATTAATGAACGATATTTACGCGGTAATACGCCTTCACGTTGCCAAGTTGAACCCCATGCATGTTCATTAATCCAGTCTTGCAATGGCTGAGTAAATGGTACGGTATTCTCTTGGGCACGTTTTACAAAAGCTTCTCCCATTACTTCTGTGCGAACTTTTAATCCATTTTCGTAATCTTGCTTAGACATTAATTTCTCCTAAAAATAAAAGCGTCGATTGACGCTTTTATGGCTGTTTATTAATTAATGCGAATCAAAAGTGATTGCAATAGTGAATTAGTGGAGGCATCAGTCACTAAATTTGATGAGGGTTCGATAAAGGAAGATCTTTATTTAAGTTTTCATCAAAAATATCTGTAAGCATGCTGTCGAATCGAATTGCGTTGTATTGCAATAATTGTTGAGCTTCGCTTTCAGAAATGAAACCTTCTTTTATCGCGTGTTCAATATTCTCTTCGAAAGTAAGTCCTTTAAATTTCCCTTTAGATTCAGCTTTTTTAAACTTATCCCAAAGTGGTTCAAGGGTTCGTAAAATTTGGAATGTATGCTCTAAACGACCAGTCACATCATCGGCTTTGGTTGAATAAAATACGTGATGTTTAAGCTGTTCTCTAAAAGGATGCTCTTGCATCATAAGTTCAGCAACTTGCTTTTTTAACTCATCATCGGGTTTTGAAATGACACGACCAAAAGGGAAACAGATCCATTTTACAAATGCTGCTGGGAGTTTAGCTGGGAAGTTTTCAAATAAGCCCCAAAATGCTTCCTGAATATTCAAGAAAGCTTTTTGCAGAGCTAATTTAGCGTGAAGTTGTTCAGCTTCAGTTTTTTGACCAGCTTCATAAAACTTTAAAATTGCAGTAGAAATAAAGAGGTGAGCATGAATATCTGCCAAGCGTCCTGATAACATTTCTTTGCGTTTCAAGTCTCCTGCAAGTAAGCCAAGCGCCATATCTGCAACTAAAGCAAAGTTGGCACTAAAACGGTTAATCGTCTTATAGTAACTGGCAGTAAATTGATCTACTGATTGAGGAGCATCGCTTGAACCACCTGTCCAACCGTAAGCAAAGGATTTTGCTCCGCGGTTAAAGGTATAGGCTAAATGTTTAAATAACAGATCATCGAATTTTTTGACTGAAGTGCTTTTATCTTCAGACTGAAGTAGTTGCAACTCTTCAAAAAGGTAAGGGTGACAACGCATTGAACCTTGTCCAAAAATCATCAATGAACGAGTTAAAATATTTGCGCCTTCGACTGTAATTGCAATTGGAATTGCTTGATAGGTGAGTGCAAGGAAGTTACGTGGCCCAAGTTGAATTGCACGTCCTCCGGCAATATCCATTCCGTGATTGACAACTTTGCGCATCGTTTCAGTTGCATAATATTTTGCCATAGCGGTCATCACGGCAGGTGTTCCACCTTGATTTAATCCGCAAGTAACTAAATAACGGAATGCCTCAAGCATGTAGGCATCACTTGCAATTTCACTGGTAGCTTCTTGTACACCTTCAAATTTACCAACAGAGATATTAAATTGCTGGCGAATTTTTGCAAAAGCTCCTACGGTGAGGTAGCTCATTTCACCTGCAGCTGTTGCTAGAGCTGGAAGGGAAATACCACGGCCAACACCTAAGCACTCCATCAGCATGCGCCAGCCTTTACCAGCATTTTCTTGTCCACCAATAATCCAGTCAATTGGAATAAAAACATCTTTTCCTTCTACTGTTCCATTCATAAATGGAGAACCTGGAAAATGACGCGCTCCTATTTTTATGCCTGAATGACTTGCAGGAATGAGTGCACAGGTAATGCCGTATTCTGTTTTATTTTTATCGCCGAGTAGACCTTCTGGGTCATAAAGTTTAAATGCGAGGCCAACAACGGTGGCAATCGGAGCAAGCGTAATCCAGCGTTTAGAGAAATTCATGCGAAGACCAAGAACTTGAGCACCTTCATATTCGCCGTAACAAACAACGCCTGAATCTGGAATGGCACCTGCATCTGAACCCGCTTCTGGACTGGTTAAACCAAAGCACGGAATTTCTTCACCTTTGGCAAGACCGGGTAGATATTGTTGTTTTTGAGCATCGGTACCGTAATGCATAAGCAGCTCACCCGGTCCCAACGAGTTTGGAACCATACAACTCACCGCAGTGGTGAGTGAGCGTGAAGCAATTTTGCTCATAATGCGACTTTGTGCGAATGAACTAAATTCTTTACCACCAAAAGACTTTGGAATAATGAGGCCTAAAAAACCTTTATCTTTAATAAATTGCCAAACTTCAGGAGGAAGATCTTTTAAGTGATGATGAATTTCCCATTCATTGAGCATGCTACAAAGTAGTTCAACTTCATTGTCTATAAAACTTTGCTCTTCTTCTGACAAAGTTGGGTAGGGATACTTTTCAAATTGAGACCAATCAGGTGCTCCCATGAATAACTCTTTTTCCCACCAACTGGTACCAGCCTCTAAAGCCTCTTGTTCGGTGGTACTAATGCTCGGCATTGAATTCGCTAAAGTCTTATAGGCTGGCTTGGTAATTAGGTTAAATCGTAAAGGCTCAACTAAAATAATGATGCTGAGCGCAATAATTGGAATACCTAAAAGCAGAGACCATGGTGTTAGCAAGAACGCCGAAAGTATGGCAACAATAATGGCCACACCGCTACCAAGAACTTTATTTAAGTTAAAAAAGAAAATTGCCCATACTGCAATAAGCTGAATAATAATACTTAATATAAAGAGTAGGAAAATCATACTTGCTCCTTTCTAGCTAAGCCCTCAAGTGGATGAAGTTACAAAAGCGAGGAGATATTTAAGGCTTAACTAGCTATTTTGTTGCTGTTTAAATTTGAGTTTTTATGTCGCAAATATTGATGTATATGCTAGAGCAGGGATATATCGTACTTTTAGGTATAAGATATTTTTGAGTGAAAGTGTAAGGGGTTATTTTATTGATTTGTCAAGAAATGTTATTGATTTTCTTATACAAATAAAAAGCCCTCTAATACAGAGGGCTTTTTATAGATATTTAATTTATTAAGCTTCGACGACCTGAACAGCAATTTTCTTAGCAGGGTCTACTTTACGACGAACTTCTGGTACTGGTTCACCATGGTATTGACGATCAGCAAAGTAACTTGAACGAACCATTGGTGCAGACCAAATATTTCTAAAACCAAGTTTGCGGCCATGCTCTGCATAACGTTCAAACTCTTCTGGTGTTACAAAGCGGTCAATTGGTGCGTGTTGTTTAGAAGGCTGTAAATATTGACCAATAGTGACATAGTCCACATCATGAGCGCGTAGGTCATCAAGTAATGCAATGACTTCTTCTTCAGTTTCACCAATACCCACCATCAAACCACATTTTGTTGGGATGTCAGGGCAATATTCTTTAAACATTTTGAGTAAGGTTAAAGAATGTTGATAGTCTGAACCTGGACGCATGGCTTTATATAAGCGAGGTACAGTCTCAATGTTATGGTTAAATACGTCTGGCGGACATTCAGTCATAATGCGTAAAGCAATATCCATACGTCCACGGAAATCTGGTACTAAAATCTCAAGCAATGTAGTTGGACTAAGCGCACGAGCTTCTTTAATACAGTCCACAAAGTGTTGTGCACCGCCGTCAAGCAAGTCATCACGGTCAACAGAAGTAATTACTGCGTACTTGAGTTTCAGATTGGAAATGGTTTCTGCCATGTGACGAGGTTCGTCAGCATCTAATGCATTTGGACGACCATGTGCAACATCACAGAAAGGGCAACGGCGTGTACAAATATCGCCCATGATCATGAATGTTGCCGTACCGCCACCAAAACATTCTGGGAGGTTAGGACAAGCTGCTTCTTCACAAACGGTATGGAGTTTTTGAGCACGTAAAGTCGTTTTAATACGCTGAACTTCTTCTGGTGCCGTCATCTTGACACGAATCCAGTCAGGTTTACGCGGCACTTCAACCGTAGGTACAACTTTTACAGGAATTCTTGCGACTTTTTCTGCGCCACGAAGTTTTACACCCTGTTCAGGTTTACGGTGTTCTGACATATTTAACTTTTCCACTCGTTTATAGAGACATTGACATTGTATTATAGCGAAGTTCTTCAGTTAATAGCGGAAAATAACTATTCATATAATAAATGTGGTTATTCAGAAATATAGGGTTGAGAAATACATAAATTCACCGCATATTAGTCATAATCTATTATAAAATATGGTCATTCAAGAGAGGAAGGAGCTTTCAATGCCACGTAAAAAAGAGGTCGTTAGTGGGAATTTCGTTAAATACGATGCGGTAGTTCTCGGTTCTGGACCTGCAGGTGAAGGCGCGGCAATGAAGCTTGCAAAAGCGGGTAAGCGTGTTGCAATTGTAGATGTGCGTGATCAACTCGGTGGTAACTGTGCGCATGTAGGAACCATTCCAAGTAAAGCATTACGTCAAACAGTTTCTAGTATTATCCGCTATCAGCGTGATCCAATGTTTCAAAAAGTAGGTGAATGGAAACAGTTCACCATGAAACAGGTTTTGCGTAATGCACATAAAGTGATTCAACAACAGGTTGATACACATACACGTTTTTATGACCGTAACAAGATCGGTGTATTCCACGGGCGTGCATATATTCAAGATAAAAATACAGTTTTAGTTTTTAGCCATGAAGGCATTAAAGAAACAATTATTTGTAAACAAGTTGTGATTGCGACAGGTAGTCGTCCTTATCATCCGCAAGGTCTCGACTTTGACCATCCTCGCGTATTTGATTCGGACAAAATTCTTGATCTTGATTACTCAATTCAAAAAATCATTATTTACGGCGCAGGTGTTATTGGCTGTGAATATGCCTCAATCTTTATTGGTTTAGACCATAAAGTTGACTTGATTAACACACAGCAAAAACTACTAAGCTATTTAGATGATGAAATTGCTGATGCTTTGTCTTATCACTTACGTGAACAAGGTGTATTAATTCGTCACAATGAACAAATGGATCATCTTGAAACGTTTGATGACCATGTGGTTCTACATTTACAAAGTGGTAAAAAGATTAAAGCTGATGCCATTCTTTGGTGTAATGGCCGTTCAGGTAATACGGAAGGCTTAGGCCTTGAGAATGTTGGGTTAGTACCAAATAGCCGTGGTCAACTTTCAGTAAATGATCAGTACCAAACTGAAGTTGAAAATATCTATGCTGCTGGTGACGTGATTGGTTGGCCTTCCTTAGCTTCGGCTGCTTATGACCAAGGGCGCTGTGCTGGCGCAAACATGAGTGGTGAAGATGCTAAACCAGTACGAGACATCCCAACTGGTATTTATACCATTCCGGAAATCTCATCAATTGGTAAAAATGAACAGGAATTAACGGAAGAGAAAATTCCGTATGAAGTAGGTCAAGCATCTTTCCGTCATTTAGCTCGTGCACAAATTACGGGTGATACAGTGGGTGAGTTAAAAATTCTTTTCCACCGCGACACAATGGAAATTTTAGGTATTCACTGTTTCGGTAATAACGCTGCTGAAATTATCCACATTGGGCAAGCAGTTATGCACAGCCCAAACAATACCTTGAAATATTTTGTTGAAACGACATTTAACTATCCAACAATGGCTGAAGCATATCGCGTAGCTGCGCTCAATGGTATGAATCGCTTGTTTTGATTTTAAATAAGTTTTTAATAAAAAAGCCCGCAAATCTGCGGGCTTTTTTATTTGCATTAGATCATAAGATTTTTATATTTTTATGACAGTTCTAATGAGTGATTTACGTGCTTTATATTTTAGTGGGCACAAAACGCTTGGTTAAAATATTCAAATAAATCCGGTGTCTGTTTCCATAAAATTATAGAAAGTACCAAAAGCGCAGCTATGATAAAAGTCATAATTGTTTTCAAAAGTAAGGCATTATGCGTCATGAATAACTGCCCCCTCATTAACAAAGAAGTGTACGATCACTCCTAGTATACTTAAGGCTATAGAACATAGCCAAATCGCATTGTAATTACCTGTTAAGTCATGGTTAACGCCGCCAAGCCATCCACCAAAGAAAGAACCGACTTGATGGGTGAAAAACACAATACCACTCAGCATCGAAAGATATTTAACGCCAAACATATTTGCCACAATGCCATTTGTGAGCGGAACTGTAGAGAGCCATAAAAGGCCCATAATGACGCCAAAAGCATATACCGTATAAGTGCTTAAAGGTAATAGTAAAAAGGCAATGATTGCGATGCCACGGCTGCCGTAAAGCGCCATTAATAATTTAGGTTTCGAGAAACGATCTCCTAACCAACCAGCACCGTAAGTTCCCACTACGTTAAATAACCCCACCAATGCCAGAAATACAGTGCCAGTAGCCGCGTCAAATCCATGGTCGATTAAATAACCTGGCAAGTGAACGCCTAAGAAGACAACTTGGAATCCACAAACTAAAAAGCCTAAAGCTAACCACCAGAAGGGCTTATGTTTTCTGGCAATGTTAAGCACTTGTTTAAATGTGAGTTGAGGCTGAGCAATTGCTTTTGGTGTTTGATTGCTTGACCCTTTTAACATAAGCGCTAGCGGAATAATAAAAGCAATTAATAGTGCACTCACCATTAGGGCTGCTGACCATCCCACTGTTTTAAGTAAGAGCAGGGTAGATGGCAACATAATGAACTGACCGAAAGATCCGGCAGCACTCGCAATACCCATTGCCATGCTTCTTTTTTCTGGTGGAGCAGCTCGACCTACTGCACTGAGTAAAACCGTAAATGAGGTTGCTGATAAAGCTAAGCCAATAATTAGCCCCAGACTTAAATTTAAGATTAATACGCTTGAACTAAAAGCCATTAAGAGTAAGCCGAGGGTATAAAATAGCCCACCAATGGCGACCACAATTTTACTACCATATTTGTCTGCGATTGCGCCGGTAAAAGGTTGAACGACTCCCCAGATCAAGTTTTGCATAGCAATCGCAAGACTAAAGACATGTTGCCCCCAACCAAATTCATGACTCATCGGTACCAGATAGAGTCCAAAACCATGTCTGACTCCTAGAGAAAGAGCTAGAATAATTGCACTGCCAATCAACATATAGATGAGGGGCTGAGAAAATTGATTGCCAGTTTTAGTCATGATTAATGGAAAATTATAATAATGTGATGATTTATTGTAGAAGATATATCGAGTAATATCGATATGTTTGGATAGAATATTTAAGGTGAGCTAAAGAGTAAGTAGGGTTGTATTGCTTTGTGAAAAAAAGAAAAGAAGCAGAGCCTATTTGATCTCTGCTTCTTATAAACAATAAAATTAAGCTGCGGAATTGCGTTCAAGTAATGCTTGTTCAAAAAGAACTTGTTCTTTTTCTTTATGTTCGGTGGTGAAACGAATTAAAATTACGCTACAGCCTGCGACCATAACTAAACCACCTAAAATAAACAAACAAGTTTGAATATCAAGCAATCCTTTGAGCAAGAACCCTGCTGCGACAGCACCAACGTTACCACCTGCACCAATAATTCCTGCAACGCCGCCTAATGCATTACGGTCAATAAATGGTACGAGTGCATAAGTTGCACCACAAGCCATATGAGTAAACAGTGCAAAAATGGTCATAGAAATGATTGCAAGGGCAACCACATTCATTTGTGAGAAGAGTATTAAGAATAAACCTTCACCTAAAATCATGAGTACGAGTACTTTTGTACGACCATCTAATCCTTTTTTGAGTGCAACTTTATCGGAGATGATCCCGCCAAGTGCACGAGCAAATAATGCCAGTAAACCAAATATCCCAGCAGTTAAACCAGCAGTTTTCAAATCCATTTTGAACTGATCGACATAGTACATTGCTGCAACGTTATGAATAAAAATTTCAATACCGAAGCATGCGCCGTAAGCTACAAATAAAATCCAGACACGGTAGTTGCGAGCGGCTTGCATTAAAATTGCTGTACCGCCTTTTTTACCACTACCAACATCAATGCCTTGCGCGCGGACTTCTTTAAAGTTTCCTTGAGGACAATCTTGAGTTAATTTCCAGTAAAGGATGCCGACAATAACCATCATTACGCCGGGTACAATTAATGCCACACGCCATCCCATGGCTTGCTCAACACCAAACATCACAATGGCACCGAGCAATAAAGGCATTAATGCTTGAGTTGCACCCCCACCAGCATTTCCCCAACCAGCCGCTGCTGCATTTGCTGTGCCTACAACGTTAGGAGCAAACATAACGCTTGTATGGTATTGCGTAATTACGAAGCTTGCGCCAATTGCGCCAATGAGTAAGCGAAAGAACAGAAAAGATTCATAACTATTGGCAGCAGCTACACCAAATACTGGAATACTGCCAACTAATAGGAGGGTGGTGTACGTAATACGTGGACCATATTTGTCGCAGAGTGGCCCGACAATAAGTCGAACTAAAATCGTAATGGCGACAGCAGCAATATTAATATTGGCAATTTGGTCTTTTGTTAAGCCAAACTCACCTTTAATAACGGGCATTAATGGTGCACACGCAAACCATGCGAAGAAACATACAAAGAAAGCGAGCCATGTCATGTGGAAGGCACGCATTGCTGGAGTTGAAAAACTGAATAATTTAATCTCAGTTGCTTTTTTTGCATCTAGATTTACATTTGAAGACATACGCCGTCCCCCTGAACTGAACGAAATTTAATTTGCATGGCAATAAGTTGCCTATCTGCAGACCGATCAGAGCGGACATCGTTGGCCGTCTTGGTTTATTCATTGAATCATCATTGATTCATTATGCAGTGAATAAAGCAAAGAGCGTGCCAAAAAATGAATTTTACTAAAAAGAAAAAATTACTTTCTAATTTTATTAAGTTAGTTTGTGAAGATAAAAATAACTAAAAAAAGAAGATCGAAACGAGAGGAGGGTTATAAGAGTATAGGGAGTTAGTTTTATCTGTTGTGTTTATAAAAAATGCTCATTTTTTTAGCATTTTGATTTAAAAAGAAGCAATTTGTAGATGTTTATAGATTGAAAGAAAGCTATAAAAACGTGCATAAGTTTTTATAGCTTTATATAAAACAAAAGTTAGAAGCGGTAACCGATCCCTGCATAACCTAAAATTGGGTTAATTTCGATGTCTGCTTTTGCATTAATTAATTCGCCATATTTGGCGTCGCTCACTGTAATGGTCGTATCTGTTTTTAAGTGAGCATAAGAGACAGAACCTACAGCGTACCATTTGTCATTAAAGTCATAGGTAAATCCTAAAGTTGCTACTGGAGCAATAGCATCGGATGCTTCAAGGTCAACTTTTGGATCACCAGAGCTAGTTTTTCTTTCTAAAGCAGCTCCTGATTTACCATCTTTAATATTCACAATCATATGGCCAGCATTGACTAAATCTTTCTCAATTTCTGGGTTCATTTCTAATTCGCTAAAATAGGCATACATCACACCTAGACCTACATAAGGTCTAAATTTATTTACGCCAGTTTTGCCGAAATGATATTGAAATTCAAATGCGGGTGTCCAAGCGCGTGCTGAAGCGGCACTTCCATGTCCTTCAAGATCTGTAATGAAAAGATTATTTTCAAGTTCCATCGAACCAAGGATTCCACCAGCAGGTTTTGCAGTAGCAGAAAAAGGTGCATAAATTTTACCTTTACCCTGTAGATCAACTTTAGGGGGAATACCAGCTTTTAACTCCAATGAAAAATTATCTGTAAAAAAGTAATTACTCATGAGTCCTAAGGTAGTAACGTCATCGGCCTCTAGCCCTGTATTCTCAGCTTCCCACTGACTTAAACCGCGAATTTCAGCTGTTCCACTTAACCATGCGGGAATAGTATCAGTACCTAAACCAATAACATCAATGAGCTCTTCCAGCACAACATTACTATTACTGTCCGAAATATTATCTTGAATGGTTTTTACTTTAATATCTCCGACCTTAGACTGCTCATTCTCTTTAACAGAAGTATTAATTCTGAAAGGTTGAGCTTTTCCTGTAGGCTTGACATATAAGGGACCAGCAGAGACTGAAAAACGTTTGAAGCCATCACCATCTTTTAAACTAAAATATGGGGAAGCGGCAGAGGTGACTGTTGGCAGAGCAAAAAAGGCAGCTGTCATACAAAATAATGACTTTTTCATCATAAAAGGACTCCATGTCCGACATTTGTTTACTGATTTTTATTGAGCCAACCATACCGCGTTTTATTAAAATGATTGTTTATTAAAAATTAATAATTGTAATTTTTTTTGAAATAATTGTTTATATTTAGCAATATTTATTAATTAAAAATACATAATAAATAATAAAAGGCTACATAAAGTAGCCTTTTATTAAATGTAGTTAAACTATTAGTTGAAGCGAGATAAGTCTTCTTCAGGGCGTGCAGTTAAAACTTCAATGCCCGTTTGAGTCACTAAAATAGTATGTTCATATTGAGCTGAAAGTTTATGGTCTTTCGTTACCACAGTCCATTTGTCGCCTAACAGTTTAGTTTGCCATACGCCTGCATTTACCATTGGTTCAATGGTAAAAGTCATACCTGCTTCCAGACGCATACCAGTACCGGCTTGACCATAATGTAATACTTGAGGCTCATCATGGAACACAGTTCCAATACCGTGACCACAATATTCACGTACTACACTAAAACGCTCTGATTCGACATATTTCTGGATTGCATGGCCGATATCACCTAAATATGAACCATCTTTAACAGTTGCCATACCTCGGTACATTGCTTCTTGAGCAACTTTACATAGACGGTTGGCTAAAATAGAAGTTTCACCACCGACGATATACATCATGTTTGTATCGCCGTGATAACCATCTTTAATCACAGTTACGTCAATATTCAGGATGTCGCCATTTTTTAAGGTTTTATTTTCAGAAGGAATGCCATGGCAGACAACATGGTTAACCGAAGTACAAATAGAGTGCTGAAAAGCAGGGCGTCCAGGAGCGCCACCATAGCCGACACAGGCAGGAATAGCATGTTGTACATTTTCAATGTGATTACGACAGATGGTATCAAGTTCTAGTGTGCTCACACCGGCTTTAATATAGGGCTTGATCATCTCTAGAACTTCAGCCGCCAGTCGTCCTGCAATGCGCATTTTTTCAATTTCATCTGGAGTTTTGATTAATCGACGTGGAGCTGTATAAGTACTGTTCATGATCTCTAAAAACTTTTGGTAATTTACAAGTGTCTATGGTATAAATAGCCGCCCATTTTATCAAATGCTTTTCGTGAATATCTTTTACGAACAATTTTGATAGATGGGGTAAAAAATCCGCACATATATCGTCACATTACTCTGGGTGCCTGTAAAAGGGTGGAGAATGCGGATATATGGAGGCCTAACCCAAACTTTAAGGTAAAGAAAATGGCAGATTACAACGTAAGCATGCGCGACCTTCTTCAAGCTGGCGCGCACTTTGGTCACCAAACACGTTTCTGGAACCCAAAAATGCGTCAATACATTTTTGGCGCGCGTAACAAAATTCACATCATCAACCTTGAGCACACTGTTCCTGCGTTAAATGATGCTTTGAACTTCGCTAACCAATTAGCAAGCAAAAAGAACAAAGTTTTGTTTGTTGGTACAAAACGTGCTGCTTCTAACATCATCCGTGAACAAGCTCAACGCGCTGGTCAACCATATGTAGATCACCGCTGGTTAGGTGGTATGTTGACGAACTGGAAAACACTTCGCCAATCTATCAACCGTTTAAAAGATCTTCAAACTCAATCTCAAGATGGTACTTTTGCTAAGCTTACTAAACGTGAAGCTTTAGAACGTGCTCGTGAGATGGAAAAACTTGAGCGCTCTTTAGGCGGCGTTAAAAACATGGGTGGTTTACCTGACGCATTATTTGTAATCGACGTTGATCACGAAGCGATTGCAATCAAAGAAGCGAAGAACTTAGGTATTCCTGTTATCGGTATCGTTGATACAAACTCTAACCCAGATAACGTTGATTACGTTATTCCGGGTAACGACGATGCGATCCGTGCAGTAACTCTATATGCTTCAGCTATGGCTGACGCAATTCTTGCTGGTAAAGAATACGCTCAATCTCAAGCGAACGCTCAAGCAAAAGGCGATGACGCTGCGAAAGACGCTTCTGAGGCTTAATGCGTTTTGACGCAGGCTTGTCATTTTTGCGACATGTAATGGTGGCAAATTAAGCGTCGAGAGTGCAAACGGCCCAGAGTTTCTTTGGGCCGTTTTTGTTGAAAAGATTTATTTTCTACCGATTTTAGGAGATCAACATGACTGCAATTACTGCAAGCATGGTAAAAGAATTACGTGACCGTACTGGTCTTGCAATGATGGAATGCAAAAAAGCATTAACAGAAGCGAACGGTGACATCGAGCTTGCTATTGATAACCTTCGTAAATCTGGTCAAGCTAAAGCTGCTAAAAAAGCAGGTAACATTGCTGCTGACGGTGCAATCACAATCGTTCAAGAAGGCAACAAAGCAATTTTAGTTGAAGTTAACTGTCAAACTGACTTCGTTGCTAAAGACGAAAACTTCTCTAACTTCTCAAAAGCTGTTGCTACTGCAGCATTAGCTGCTGGCGAAACTGATGCTGCTAAAATCGCTGAATTAAAATTAGCAGACGGTCAAACAGTTGAAGAAGCTCGTATTGCACTTGTTCAAAAAATCGGTGAAAACATCCAAGTTCGTCGCGCGAAAATCGTTGAAGGCGAAAACTTGGCTATCTACAAGCACGGTTTAAAAATCGGTGTTGTAGTTTCTTATACTGGTGATGCTGATACTGGTAAAGGTATTGCAATGCACGTTGCTGCATTCAACCCAGTAGCTGTAAATGCTGAAGCTGTTCCTGCTGACCTTATCGCTAAAGAAAAAGAAATTGCTGAAGCGAAAGCGTTAGAATCTGGCAAACCAGCTAATATCGTTGAAAAAATGGTAACTGGTTCTGTTGATAAATATTTGAACGAAGTTGCTCTTGATCGTCAAATGTACGTAATCGACAACGACAAAAAAGTTGCTGATGTATTAAAAGCAACTGGTACTACTGTTGCTAACTTCGTACGTTTCGAAGTTGGTGAAGGTATCGAGAAGAAAGTAGAACTTAGCTTCGCTGAAGAAGTTGCTGCTGCTCAAGCTGCTGCGAAGTAATTCGTATCACGATAAAAAAAGCCCCTTTGGGGCTTTTTTTATCTCAACTAAAATGAGGGCTTAGCATGATAAATAAAAAAAATCTTAGTATTGGCAGTGTCATTATTTTATTGGTTGCTGGATATTTTGGTCTAGATTTATCTGGGCATAAGCAAAATCAATTACCGTCAACAACCATACCCGAAGCCCAGCATACAGAAACTACATTACCAAGTAATGGAGTCGACAACATAAAAGCTGCTCATGAGCAGAGACAAAGTAATGTTCAAGTGCAGGGAAGTGGTCGAGTAAAAGCAATTTTAAAAGATGATAATGATGGGTCGAGACACCAGAAATTTATTCTTGTTTTAAAAAATGGCCTTTCAATTTTAGTCGCACATAATATCGATTTAGCACCTAAAATTCCTAATTTAAAAAAAGGTGACGTGGTAGAGTTTTATGGCGAATATGAATACAACCCTAAAGGTGGTGTATTACACTGGACTCATCGTGATCCACAAAGTCGTCATGAAAGCGGTTGGCTCAAACATGATGGGCAAATCTATCAATAAAGCCGAATAAACGAATAAAGAGATTGTTTTTATAGAGCAATTTTATTCTATTCAGTTTCTTAAAACATGCTATGGTTTTTTTATTGAATGGATGAGACGTATTTATGCAGCGGGAGCAAGCCGATTATCTGCATGTGCGAGAGCTGGGCGGTTTAGAGTTATTAAAAGCACATTATCACCAAACGCAATTTTCGAAGCATACTCATGAAGGCTATTGTATTGGCGTGATTGAAGAGGGTGCACAGTCTTTTTTTAGGACAGGCCAGCTACATGTAGCTCCCAAAGGCGATATTATTTTAGTAAATGCTGACGAGATTCATACGGGTTCATCTGCTGTTGAGTCGGGTTGGCGATATCGGGCGATTTATCCCACACCTGAAATGTTGGCAGAAGTCAGTCAAGATTTTTTTGAAAATTCACGTGGGGCGCCGTGGTTTCCTCAAGCTGTGATTCATGACTTGGGTTTAGCGCAACAATTTTGTTTACTCTTTGATTTATTGGAACAAAAAGATAATTTCCTACTCAAAGAAACAATGTATTTGTCTACTTTAGCCTGTCTAATGAAGAGACATGGTAAATCCAATCAGACTTTTTGTGAGCTGCCAGAGGCATATTCAAAAATATTAAGAGTTAAAGAGTTGTTGGTAGAAATGCCTGAAACGAATTTTTCTTTGCAAGATCTGGCTGACATGGTGGGCTTGAGCGCATGGCATTTCTTAAGACAATTTAAAAAATATGTGGGCTTGCCACCTCATGCTTGGCTTGTTCAAGCGCGCTTACAAAAAGCAAGACAATTATTAAAACAGGGTGATCAAATTGCGATGGTGGCACAGCAGTGTGGCTTTTCTGATCAAAGCCATTTTAATCGCCACTTTAAAAAAGCAATGGGAGTGACACCAACTCAATATGTAGCTAGTCTAAATAACTAAATTATTAAAAATTTATTTACAGCAATTTTATTCAATATAAGTCGGCTCTCATCAAGCATTTTATAGAGATGCTTCTTATATTGGATTCTATATATGAATATTCAGCTTAATCAGTCGGTTGAGTTTCCAAAAAATAGGCGATCCTATCTTTTTTTGCGCGGTGCAATGGATATTTTACCGTTGTCAATTTCTGTTATTCCATGGGCAATTTTAGCAGGCTCTATGGCAATTCATGCAGGTTTATCTTTCTATAAGGCGCTTGCGATGTCAGGAATTGTCTTTGCTGGAGCAGCACAATTAGTTAGCTTAAGCATGGTCATGGAAGGTGCATCCACTTTTACAATTTATGTGACGATTTTCTTTTTAACAGCTCAGCATTTTATTTATGCATTAACTTTAAGAAATGACATTTCTATTTTGCCTCTTTCGAAACGATTAAGTTTGGGTTTTTTATTAACAGATGAATTATTTGCGGTATGTGCATCCGGTGAAAAAAGGCAGCCAGAATATCTGTTGGGTGCAGGTCTATCTTTTTATTTATTCTGGGTAGTGTTTAGCTTGGTAGGAATACTTTTAGCAACAGTGATTCCTGATTTATTAAATTATCATTTAGATTTTTCAATTGTGGCTATTTTTGTTGCCATGATCGTACCGTTATGTAAGGGGTTGCCTGTACTTGCTGGTGTGCTAATGACCTGTTTTAGCGGATTTTTCTTTAAATTTTATCAGGTTGAAGGGGCGATTTTACTTTCAGGATTACTAGGGATGTTGGTTGCTGTGTTAACTGAAAAAATAGAGAAGGAGCGATAATATGTCCTGGTTCATGATTTTAGGCTTGGCAGCAATCATCTTTTTTAATCGTTATTATTTTTTAGAGCCTAACGTTAAAATTAAACTGCCTCTTATTATGAATAAGATGCTTAATTATTCTGCTCCCTGTTTATTAACAGCAATTTGTATTCCGATTGTTTTTTTTGATGGCGATAATTTAAAAGGAGTTTTAGATAATTCTTATATTTATGCAGCAATCTTTGGTATTGTGATTTCCATTTATCTAAAAAGAGTGCTTTTAAGTGTTGTCGCTAGTTTAGTTTTTTTCTATTTTATAAATTTTCTAATAAATCAGTAAAATGTAAAAAGCTGAATCGAGATGATCCAGCTTTAATTTAATCATTAGGAAAGAGCGTGTTTTTGTCTGCTTTTCCATTTAGGTAAGATTTTTCCTAGATAGGCATCCATGCACCAAACTGGTCCAATCAGTAGAAATTGTAAATCTTTAAAGAAAGATGGCTTTTTGCCCTCGATTTTATGGCCATAAAACTGTCCGACCCAAGCAACTACAAAAATAGCGATATAAAATCCTACTCCTACAGGTAGGGTGTAAATAAGCCACGCCATAACCACCAGTAAAGCAGCCATTGCAACAGCAAGTACAAGATCTAAACGTGCATAAAATACGAGAGTTAGTACAAGTAATAGAGCTGTGAGTAAAGCGCTGAAATGGGCAATGATTCCAATAATAGAAAATAAAATGGCAGGAACGCAGAGCCAGTGAATTTGTTTGTTGGTTGGGTTTTGATGGCTTTCGCTATATTCATCAAACCATTCTGTAATGGATTTCATTAATTGCACACTCCTTGTTTTAGCTTTGATTTATTTTTTCTGAGTATATTTTATCCTGTTCTTAAGGTAGGCGACAAGAAACCGGTATTATTCAACTATAGGAACTTGGCAATAAAGATTTAAAAAGAACATGAGAAAAACGTAATGTCTGGGTGATAGAAAAAGTACTCAATGTAACCTTGAGAATGATGCAATATTTCAGAATATTTTTTATAGGTTGCTAAATGATGAAATCATCAAAAAAAGTGTAATTTTGAGATAGGTGGGAAAATTGTATGAAAAAGCTCTACTCATCTACTCTAAAAACGCCATAAATAGCCCTAATTTTAGAGAAATGGTACTAGGGTAGCGCGAATTTAGTAAAGTCGCTCTAAACGCAATTTAGAAGCAAAATAAGCTTGGATAAGATAAACGTACTTTTTTGTGTAAAAAATATTCAAATTTAAGGGTGGAGAAGGGCTAAAAAAGATAATTTTTTAAACCTAAGTTAGAAATTATTTTTATAGTTTAAAACATAAAAAAGCCGCAGAAAAAATTGCGGCTTTTTACATGAACTCTAGAGGCTATAACTTATGAAGTTGGACCATCAACACGTTCAATATTTACTTTTGCAGTTCCAGCATTGGTAATGCCAAGACGTTTAGCTGCACCGTATGATAGGTCAAGTACACGATTGCCATGGAAAGGACCACGATCATTTACTTTTACAACCACACTTTTACCATTGTCTTTGTTGGTTACTCGGATGTAACAGTTCAATGGTAGGCTACGGTGAGCAGCAGTGAGAGCATTCATATCGAATGTTTCACCATTTGCTGTTTTACGACCATGGAATTGACGACCATACCATGAAGCCATGCCAGTTTGGCTAAACTTACGAACAGTGTTTGAAGCTACTGTGTTAAGTTTTTCAATCACTGAAGGCTCATCTTCAGGGATTTCAATTTTTGCTGCGATAGCTTGGCGACGAATTTGGTCGCCAGAACGTTCAGTGATTGAAAGACTGTTAATATTAGAAAAACGAGAATTAAAATTTTGAGTATCTTTACTCAATACACGAGCTGCTAAATTAGAGCCATCTACATCATTATTTAATGATGAAGATTGCACCATTTCAGCGTGCAATGGGGCCATACTTAAACTAGCCGTCAGTGCAAGAACGTATTTCAGCGATAACTGCATTTGTATAAACTCCTGAGAACATGTACTTTTTTCTTTCAGTGATTGACTGAAATTTAAAGTGAACATGTCTGATTATTCACTTTTGCAATTGCTACATTGGGGTGGATAATATTCATCGCTTACGGAGAGTGTCTAGTCTTTAACGAGAAATCGTTACAAAAAGGGCAAAAACTTACAGTTATGGGTTAAAAAATAATCAAAAGTGTAACAAAATATTAAATTTGTGCGCATTGTGACCTATTTAACAAAAATATTTATTGACTTTTACACAACTCACAAAAAAGCTAGCCTATCGGCTAGCCACCTCAGTGCCTAATAACCATACAGCAGTCGCATACATACGACTCTTATTATAGGTCGTAATCACTTGAAAATTCGGGTAAGTTAAATAGTAAATTGGTCCGTTATAGTCTTGTAATTGAATAACATTCACCATATCCAGATCATCAATTTTAACTAAAGGATTTAATGGTGAGACACCTAGTGTCTTTAATGCACCATATGGAAAAGGCTGAGTTAAATCTTTAGCAATAATACTTTCCGGATTTGATCCCGTGTAACGTGCCATAAAGCCGATAGGTTGATCGCGTTGCCATCCTTGTTTTGCTAAGTAGTTTGCGATTGAACCAATTGCATCTTCCGCAGAGTTTCTTAAGTCGATATGCCCATTACCGTCATAATCGACACCATATTTACTAATATTGCTCGGCATAAACTGTGGATAGCCAATTGCACCTGCGTAGGAACCTACAATACTATTTGTTGGGTAACCTTCTTTATAAGTCCATGCAATAAGAGCAGCCAACTCATCGCCAAAATATTCAGCACGGCGAGGGTAGCCAAAAGCAAGTGTGGCTAAGGCATCACGTGTAATAAAAGAACCTTTATTCGCGCCATAACCTGTTTCAACACCTAAAATGCCCAAAATGACAGCTTGAGGTACACCATATTGTTGTTCAGCGCGGTTTAAAGCATCTGCATATTGGTTTTTAAAACGGACGCCACGTTGAATTGTCCCTTCAACCAAAAACATAGAACGATAGTCATACCAAGGTTTGCTTTCCCCTGGACGAGTCATAATATTTAGAATGTTTGGTAAATTCTTTGCACCACTCATGGCTGCATCAACTTGATCGCCACTTAACCCATAAGCGCTCATCGTTTTTTGTTTAAAATTTACATAATCAGGATGTGTTGCAAAATCGTTGGCCTGAGCGAAGTGACTTGTACTGATTAAACCAGTACACAAAGCGAGCATTTTTAAAGTTTTATTTAAGTGTTGAGACAACATATCGTTTTAAAATTCCAGATTATCGATGTGTATGAATGGACATGACTAAACCAAAGGTGGCCATTAAAGTAATAATAGCTGTTCCGCCATAACTCATAAAAGGTAAAGGAACACCTACTACAGGTAAAATACCACTGACCATTCCCGCATTTACAAATACATAAACAAAAAAAGACAAACCAAAGGCGCCAGCAACTAAACGACCATAGTTATGGAAGCTTTGTAAACCGATTTGGAATGTTCTAAAAATAATAGCAAAATAAAGAATAACTAAAATAAGTACACCGATGAGCCCAAATTCTTCGGAATACGCAGCAATAATAAAGTCGGTATGACCTTCGGGTAAAAAGTGCAAATGTGATTGAGTTCCTTCAAGAAATCCTTTACCTGAAAAACCACCAGAACCAATCGCAGTCTTAGATTGAATAATATTCCAGCCTGTACCGAGTGCATCTGCCTCTGGGTCAAGCAACGTTAAAACCCTTTGACGTTGATAGTCGTGTAAAAGAAACTCCCAAGCAATCGGAATGATAATCGTAGCACAGGCTCCTGCGGCACCGATCATTCGCCATGATAGTCCACTTAAAAATAAAACAAATATGCCGCTTGCTAGCACTAACAGTGATGTCCCTAAATCCGGTTGTTCTGCAATTAATAAAAAAGGAATACCAATTAACATTAATGATAAAACAACTTGTGAAAAGCTAGGGGGAAGGGGTTTACGTGCTAAAAACCATGCAACCATCATGGGCATGCCGATTTTCATGAACTCACTGGGTTGGACACTTCCGAAACCGGGAATATCAATCCAGCGCTGAGCACCCATTCGGACTTCGCCAAACACCATGACTGCCACAAGTGAAAATAAGCCAAACAAATAAAAATATGGAGAAAAAGCTTGATAGACCTTGGGTGGAATTTGGGCTAGACCAAACATAACTAAAAAGCCAATACCAAAACTCATGGCTTGTTTACTCACTAACCCTACATCCTGTGCAGAAGCACTATATAGTACGGTTAAACCTAATAGAGCATTTAAGAGCAGAAATAGACATAACCAAGGGTCAATATGGAGTTGTTGCCACTTTGACGGTTGCATAGCGGTGCTAAGACCATCTCGAGGAGCTTGGCGTAAAAATTTATATTGTGGGCTAGGAGACATGCGGCGTTAACTAAGGTCAATCAGTGCTTGGCGCATGCTAACATAAACGTGGTGAATGGCAATGTATATCAATATTTTGCAATAAAAAAACCTAGCTCTCGCTAGGTTTCCGATAGTCTATTTTTTATTAGTTAAAGAATAGACCATCATGGTATTCAGCCATCGCTTTAAGTTCAGTGCGATTTAAGCTTGGAATCAGTTTGTCGATTGCAATGTGAACAGCTTTTGTTACAGCTGCTGCACCAATATCCGCTGCTTTACGCTTGATCATACCGAGATCTAATGTCTTGTTAAAATCAGACATGAAGTGTTTGATCATCGCATCGCCGAATTGTTTATATAATTCAGCTAAAGCAGCTTTATTAATGTCATTGCCGGCTTCAAGCTCAGTAAAGTTATGCTTAAGGTTGGTCACTAAACCTGCATCTAAATTTACGCCTACTTTATATTGACCTTGTGGGTCTTTAAATAAGCTTTTTTCAGAAAACTCTACTGACTGTTTAACCACATCATTTGGTGCTTTGCTTAGCAATTGCTTTAAAAGAACAGCAACAGTTGATTTGACATAGCCTGCTAGTTTTTCGGCAGTATCGCGCTTTTCACTTGCAGGAAAATGCTGAACTAACTGAATCAAGACATTATCAATAATTTCTTCATTAAGTTGTAAAGCAATCTTATCGCGAAGTGGATATAAAGGTTCACTAGAATTTTTATTCGCAATTCCAGTCTGCATATCGTTCAATAAGCCTTCAGAAGGGGTAAAACCAAAAAACGGCATGGTATATCCTCAAATTATTCGTTTTATTGTCGTGCCAATCGAATCGGTTTTGGCATCCATGAAAGATCCGATACTCGGCAAGGGTTAATATCAAGTCCGCCGCGACGAGTATAAGTTGCATAAACCATCAGCTTTTCAGGCTGTAGATTTTGCCAAATATCGGCAAAGATCTGCTCAACACACTGTTCGTGAAAGCCGTTATGCTGACGGTACGAGATAATATAAGCTAAAACACTACGATAACAAGGTTTTTTGCCTTTAAAACGAATAAAAACTGTACCCCAATCCGGTTGTCCCGTGACTGGGCAGTTGCTTCTTAAAAGATGAGAATACAATTCAACTTCGACTTCTTCACCAGAATCATCGAGTTTTAAGAGAGTGGCATCAGGATGCTGTTCTAAACGATCTGGAGTGAGGTCATCAACACAAATACCTTGAGGTTTAGAAATCTCTAAATCATCTACCTGAAATAGGGTTAACTCAACTTTTGCACCAGCCGCAGCAGAGAGATCTTTTTCAACCGTTTCAATAAATGATTGTTTAGACTCAAACTGAGTGAAATTAAGACTATTGAAGTAAAGTTTTAATGACTTAGATTCAATCAAATTCGGTGAAGATGCAGGTAGCGTAATTCTGCCAATAGCAACTTGCGGAATAGCATGAGCGTTTAACCATGAAATTTCAAAAACATGCCACCAATCTTTACCTTGTGTGATGCCTTCAATATGTGAGTAGGCTTCACGAGACTGAGCACGGGCAATTGGAAATAAAACATCAGGTTGATAGTTAGTTGGATATTGGGTTTCTTTACCCAATAAAGACTGTTCGACACTCATTCACGCATTCCTGAACCACGAGCAAGTAAATAGTAAGCAATTCCGTAAAGTACAACACAGCATGATGTCACAATGATTAAAGAGAATGAAACATTCACATCGCTATGACCTAAAATGCCGAAACGGAAAGCATTAACCATATAAACAATAGGGTTAATTAAAGAAAGTTTTTGCCAAAAAGGACTAAGTGCACTAATGGCATAAAACACACCACCTAAATAAGTTAAGGGTGTAAGAACAAAGGTTGGAATAATAGAAATATCATCAAATGATTTTGCATAGACTGCATTAATAAAACCACCTAATGAGAAAAGAACCGAAGTAATTAAGACGGTATATATAGTTACGAACCAGTTGTGTATGAAAAGGTCAGTAAAGAACATGCTCATTGCAGTTACAATTGCACCAACTAATACACCACGGCAAATACCACCAATCACATAGCCCCACAAAATAATATGTAGTGGCACAGGACTCATGATGAGTTCTTCAATGCTTTTTTGGAATTTTACGCTAAAGAAACTGGAAGACACGTTGGCATAACTATTGGTAATGACAGCCATCATAATTAAGCCAGGCACAATAAATTGCATATAGCTAACGCCACCCATTTGTCCAATGCGTGAACCAACCAAATTACCAAAAATGACGAAGTACAAACTCATTGTAATTGCTGGTGGTAATAAGGTTTGTGGCCAAATGCGTAGAAATCGGCGTACTTCTTTACGAACTATGGTCCAGAGAGCAATTTGCAGTTGGCTAAAATTCATTTTGCCTCTCCTTCAAGATTTTTCTCGACCATTTTGACAAATAACTCTTCTAGACGGTTCGATTTATTACGCATACTGTGAACACGAATACCTTGAGATTCTAATAACTGGAATAGGTCATTCAATGTATGCGCTCTATCCATCGTTACTTCTAAAGTATTGCTATCAATTAAGTTGAATTTGACACCAATAATGTTTAACTGGAGCGGCCCAATTGGTTCGGCTAAATCGAAGATAAATGATTCTTCATTGAGCTGATTAAGGAAGCTCTTCATGCTGGTATCTTCTTTAATTACACCGCGGTCAATAATTGCAATGCGACGACACAACATTTCTGCTTCTTCTAAATAGTGGGTCGTTAAAATAATAGAAGTACCGCTTTCGTTCATTTCGGTTAGAAAATCCCACATAGAACGGCGTAATTCAATGTCTACACCAGCAGTAGGTTCATCTAAAATAAGCAGTTTAGGCTCATGCATCATGGCGCGGGCAATCATCAGACGACGCTTCATACCACCAGACAGCATACGTGCTTGTATATTACGTTTTTCCCACAAACCGAGTTTTTCTAAATAATGTTCGGCACGTTTTTCTGCAATCTTCTTATGGATACCGTAATAGCCAGCTTGAGTGACTAAAATATCGAATGTTTTTTCAAACTGCCCGAAGTTAAATTCTTGAGGAACGACGCCAAGCTGCTGTTTTGCCAGAGAAGGATGGGTATCGAGGTTGTGCCCAAAAATCTCAACTGTTCCTGAGGTTTTTTTTGTGAGGGAGCTGATAATACCAATGGTTGTTGATTTGCCGGCACCATTTGGGCCTAACAACGCATAAAATTCACCTTCAGGCACAGTGAGGTTAATACCTTTTAACGCCTGAAAACCATTACGATATGTTTTGGACAAATCTCTTAAAACCAAAGCATCAGTCATGAAATTCTCACATTATGAAAGAGGGGTATATTTTGAGCGATAATGATTAATAAACCAAGTAAAATAGTCGGAATTTTATAAAATTAAGATAAATTGAGAAATTATTATATAAAAGCTGGTGCGCCCGGCGGGGATCGAACCCACGACCCCAGGTTTCGGAAACCTGTACTCTATCCAACTGAGCTACGAGCGCATGTGTGGGGCACATCATAGGAAAAAAACACTTGCAGGTAAAGCACGAAATACATGCCAAGTGATTTTAATGCTTAATTAAACAGCAAGTTGTTCAATATTTTATATGCTTTGTGACAGAAGCTGAATTGAATAGTTAATTGTACGTAAAGCTCTTGCAAGTTCTTGAGGGGGAATGCGTGATTCTTGTAAATTAGTAATCCATTGCATTTGACATAATTTAAGCTCTTGTATTGTTGCAGTTTTCTCTATTTTTTGAACAAGTGGTTTAGTCATTAGTCCGCAATAGCTGCTAAGTGTTTTTATCATTAACTGTTGTATTTCTTCGAAAGAAAGAGCCTCAGAAGATATTACTGGTTGAAAATATGTAGTACTGGACTGATCTAAAGTTTTTTGCTCGGAAAGTTGGATTTCTCCAACAAGATGAGGGGAATGCAGTATAGAACTATCAACAGATTCTTTTTGATTTTCTTCTACTTTATTTATGGCTGATGTTTTTAGAATAATTTCTTCATTAGTAGATGTATCGGTAGAGGCAATTGGAGCAATAAGTTTTAAGTCTATAAGTTGTTGAATAAGTTCTGGAGATGCAATACGTTTTTTAAACTCACCATTTAAGTTCTGAAAATCTTCATGGTCTATTAAGAGTAATAAACGTCTTTGTTTTGCATTTAAAACAATATTGCGTTGTTGAAGCGCAACTCTTCCCAAATTGGTTCTATAAAAACCAGCCATTATTTTTCCCCAATATAAAAAATAAATCAGACTGTCCAATCTTCTGAGTCGAACAGTACTGTTTTTAATAAAATATAAATGGGGTTAACAATAAAACCTAAAAATGACAATATGATGAATAATCTATAAATATCATTTGGTTAAAATATTAAAAGGCACTTTCTAATGCTTTGCGAAGATAGACATCAAGCTCATCTTGGCGTAGTAGCCATTGAATATAGTCTTTAGGAAGTTCAGCAATTGCTGTGCCTTTATGCTTACCAAAGTTAACAGTAGTGGGGATACGTGCTTCTTCAGAAACTCGGTAGAGCTCTTCAATATCTTGAATATTTAAATGATAGACAATATGCATCAAAATATTAGCAGTCAAAATAATATCGGCATCGGCACGGTGAGCACCTTTAAGCATTTCCCGAGCTTTGCTGCTGCCTTGAGAAATCATATAGATGAGTGCTGAGATATTATGAGCCTCTGCATCTGCCCAAACTTTACGTGCTAAAGCCAAAGTACAAATCGGTTTAATATTCGATACATCAACACCACAACGAGCAATCGCGGCAATATCGTAATCAATATTGTGGCCAATAATATAAGTTGTAGTCTCTGGCAATTTAAAGGTTTTATAGTGAGGCTGGTTTTCTAAATCTGTTTCTAATATGTGGTGTACTGCCATCGCAGCATAAGAGATAGGCGCACCCACTTGATATAACTGATCAAACAATTTGCTTTTATCTAAGGTGAGTTTACCTTCATTAAGTTCGATCGGAGCATACGCAATTTCAATAGGCAAACCATTTAGTGTATGAGTTTCTGTATCTAAAATAATGGCTTGCATATCTGGCCCTTTAAATAATTACGAGTAGCTATGAATGGTAACAGTTGGCTATTCACTTTAAAACATGAAGTGCAACTAGAAAGTGATGAGAATGACAATTTATATTAAAAATAGAGTCTTTCATGGATTAATTTCATCAAATAGAACTTGCGAAAAATAAAGATTAGGCGTAATTATTTTTAAGGCATTGGAAAATGTTGATTAAAAAACTAAAGCACAACAAAAATGGAATTTAAGGGATATATCAATGAAAATAAAACTATTAATGACCAGCGTTCTCAGCACGAGTTTATTTTTAGTCGCCTGTGGAGGAGGAAGTAGTGATGATGACTCACCGATTGTTGATCCATCCGGTACTCCTGCCAACAACATACAAAATCCAGTTGTTAAAGTTGATGCTTACACCAGTACCAACTTAGGATCAGTTGCTGCAGAAAGTAGTATTTTGACTTATAAAATGTTGGGCCAAAGTGGGCAAGAGGTGCAGGCAACCAGTTTGGTATTCACACCAAATACACCGCCACCAGCAGGCGGTTGGCCAATTGTAGTTTGGGCACATGGAACCACAGGTGTTGCAGATACTTGTGCACCAAGTAAAGCAGCTTTAGCAGACAGTACAAAAGATTTAATTAGTAAGCTACTTGCAGCAGGTTATGTTGTCGTTGCACCTGACTATGAAGGCTTGGGCACACCAGGAATACATCCATTTTTAAATGTTAAAAGTGAGGCTTTTTCAATTACGGATGCGGTAGTTGCAACACGTAACTATTTATCACAGCGTAATTTATTAACTTCAAAAAAATGGCTTACAGTCGGGCATTCCCAAGGTGGGCATGCTGCGTTGAGCGCTGCACAATATGCGAGTCGTGCGCAGCTAGACTATAAAGGTACGGTAGCGGTAGCACCAGCTTCTAATTTAGGTTTTATTTTAGTAGCAGGGGAGCAATCTGTTGTGAATGCAACTTTGGATAAAAAGATTCCGATGTATGCACAGCTTGATACATATACCGCTCTAGTTACGGCGGGTATGCATAACACACAGCCGAACTTTGATTATTCACAAGTATTTACTTCGCAAATCTCAGGTATTGCCGCACAAGCAGAAACTCTTTGCTCTGGACCATTGGGCCAAGCCTTTGGTGCAAGCATGACTAAGTATGCTACAGACCATAATGGAACACTGGATGGCTATACGCGTACACAACCTAACTTTATGGCAGTGGCGTTGGTTAAAACCTTTTTAGATAAAGATTCGCAGCCGCTGCAAGCAAAAGTCACCACACCGATTATTATTTATCAAGGGGTAGGCGATACGACAGTACCTAAAGTCGCAACGGATATCTTGATATCTAATGCCACAGTAGTAGGTACTAAAATTAATAGTTATGTTACGGGTAATTGGGACCATGGTACGGTCATGAGTACTAATGTAGACAACATCGTTGGAAATGTTCAAACTTTGCTAACAGCACAATAGAGTTATTGATATTTAAAGTATTTTTAACATTGTTGTAAGATAAAGTTAATGATGGGAAAATTAAAAAATATAAGCTTTAAGCGGGCTTTTTAATTGATTTATAAACAATGGCTCATTTTTTATAAAACTTGAGCCATTTTTATTTAAAACTGAGCTAACTTGATTCTGTTTAATTATAAACTTCATGCTACAATATGTCGCAATCTTAGCACGGCTTAAAAGCCCTACTTATAGGACCCCCGCTAATGTTTGCCAATATTTCCATTTCTGAATTTGATCCAGAATTAGCTCAAGCAATTGCTTCTGAAGGTGAGCGTCAAGAAGCACATATCGAGTTAATTGCATCTGAAAACTATTGCTCTCCTGCTGTGATGGAAGCGCAAGGATCAAAACTTACGAACAAATATGCAGAAGGTTATCCAGGTAAACGCTATTATGGCGGTTGCGAATATGTGGATATTATTGAGCAAATGGCGATTGATCGTGCTAAAGAACTTTTTGGTGCAGATTACGCAAACGTTCAACCACACGCTGGTTCACAAGCTAACTCTGCTGTTTATCTAGCGCTTCTTAACCCAGGCGATACTGTTTTAGGTATGAGCTTGGCTCACGGTGGTCACTTGACTCACGGTGCAAAAGTAAGCTTCTCTGGTAAAACTTATAATGCGGTTCAGTATGGTCTAAACTCTGAAACAGGCGAGATCGATTACGAAGAAGTTGAGCGTTTAGCATTAGAGCACAAGCCACGTATGATCGTTGCTGGTTTCTCTGCTTACAGCCGTGTTGTAGATTGGCAACGTTTCCGTGACATCGCGGACAAAGTTGGCGCTTACCTTTTTGTTGATATGGCTCACGTTGCTGGTTTAGTTGCTGCGGGTGTATATCCAAACCCAGTTCAAATTGCTGATGTAACCACAACTACGACTCACAAAACACTTCGTGGTCCACGTTCTGGTTTAATCCTTGCGAAAGCGAATGAAGAAATCGAGAAAAAACTTCAATCAGCTGTATTCCCTGGTAACCAAGGTGGTCCATTGATGCATGCGATTGCTGCTAAAGCAATCTGCTTCAAAGAAGCAATGTCTGATGACTTCAAAGCTTACCAACAACAAGTTGTGAAAAATGCTCAAGCTATGGCTGAAGTATTAATCGCTCGTGGTTATGACGTTGTTTCTGGCGGTACTGACAACCACTTATTCTTGTTATCTTTAATCAAACAAGACGTAACTGGTAAAGAGGCAGATGCTTGGTTAGGCGCTGCTCACATTACTGTTAACAAAAACTCAGTTCCAAATGATCCACGCTCTCCATTTGTGACTTCTGGTATCCGTATCGGTACTCCAGCAGTAACAACTCGTGGTTTCGGTGAAGCTGAAGTTCGTGAACTTGCTGGTTGGATCGCTGACGTGATTGACAGCAAAGGTGACGAAAAAGTTATTGCTGACGTAAAAGCAAAAGTTGAAACTGTTTGTGCAAAATTCCCTGTATACGCACAATAAGTTGTAGATATAAAAAAAGCGCCATATGGCGCTTTTTTTATATCTAGTTAATTACGTAAGAATTAACTTTTAGTTTTTAGCGATGAATCTGCATCATGCCATCCACCACCTAATGCCCGAATTAAATCTACACTAGCCATCATTCTGCTGCCGTTAAGCTGAGCAGAAAGTTGTTCTTGTTGCAAAATAGTACGGTCAGAATCAATTACATCAAGATAGCTAATAGCACCTTCTCGATAACGTAGGTGAGAAAGCTGATTTGCGTGACGAGAAGAAGAGAGTGCTTGGTTTTGAGCTTGAATTTGTTGATCGAGAATACGTTGATCGGACAACCCATTTTCGACTTCACGAAATGCATTTAGCACAGTTTGGCGATAGTTTGCGATGCTTTCTTCATAGGCGGCTCGTGCTTGAGCAACTCCAGCTTTACGTTGCCCACCATCAAACAAGGGTAAAGATAAAATAGTGCCTGCGACTGGCCCAAGCAAGAATGTGCGGCTCGACCATTTACCCAAATCACCTAAAGTTGATGATTCATAACCAAGAGCACCTGTTAGATCTAGTTTTGGAAAAAAAGCAGCGCGTGCAATTCCAATACGCGCATTATCTGCTGCCATAGCACGTTCAGCAGCAGCAATGTCAGGCCGTCTTTCAAGCAAAGTTGAAGGTAGACCTGCTGGAAGGCGAATGCTGTTTGTTGCTAATGGTTGAGCTGCTAGATTGAAGTCAGCTGGCGTTTTTCCAAGTAAAACCGCAAGTGCATGTTCCGCAGTTGCTCGGTTACGGGCAATCGTTAGTGCATTGGTTTGGGCTGTAGCCAGTTCAGTCTGTGCGCGAGAAACATCTAATTCACTGACTAAACCATTGCGAAATCGAGTTTGAACTAGATCTCGAGTCTCACCAAGTAACTTAATAGTGCGATTATAAATTACTTGTTCAGCATCAAGCTGGCGAATTAGAAAATAGCCTTGAGCAACATCTGCTTGTAATGCTAAAAGTGCAGACTGGTATAACGCTTCTTGTTGCTGTACATCAGCTGTTGCTGCATTGACACTACTAGCAATACGACCAAATAAATCGAGCTCATATGAAATACTCGCTTGAGCACGCCATAAAGTTTGTGCAGATGTATGGGCATTGTCATCTAAACCCAGTGAAGCGGGAGATGGTTTTTGGCGAGTTGGGCCAAAGCCAGCACCAATACTTGGTAAGCGTTCCGCTTGCGCTGCTGAACGTAATGCACGTGAAGCCTGAATATTGGCAGCCACCGCTTTAAGGTTTTGGTTGCCAGCAATTGCTTGTTGCTCTAGTTCGTTTAACAGTGGGTCATTAAAAACACGCCACCATTCGCCACGTGATTGTGCATCGGCAGGTTGAGCAATTTTCCAGTTGCTATCTTCAAGTTTAGGGTCTGACTCTTTAAATTTAACAGGAACTATGACCTTTGCAGGTTGATATTCCGGAGCCAATGAGCAGCCTGCAAGGAGCAGGCTTCCCATGAGTGAGGACACTAACCATTTTTGTTTTGATGATGTCATCAAATGTCCTCCTTAGTGATCATGTGGGTTAGCTAATGGCGCTTCATGAACGGCTGCCGAATGCAGTTTATGTTTGCTGTTGAGTGTACGAATCAGGACATAAAAGGCAGGGGTGAGGAATAAACCAAACAACGTTACCCCGATCATGCCGAAGAACACGGCAATACCCATGGCATGACGCATTTCAGAACCTGCACCTGTTGAGGTAACCAGTGGGACTACACCCATAATAAATGCAATTGATGTCATTAAAATTGGGCGTAAACGCAGACGACTCGCTTCAACTGCGGCATTAAATGCAGTTGCACCTTGCATTTCAAGTTCCCTTGCAAATTCGACAATTAAGATGGCATTTTTACAGGCCAGCCCGACTAGTACCATCAGACCAATTTGCGTAAAGATGTTGTTATCTCCACCCGTAAGCCAGACACCTGTCAGAGCCGCCAAGATTCCCATTGGCACAATGAGGATCACAGCTAAAGGCAGAGTTAAGCTTTCGTATTGTGCTGCCAATACCAAGAACACGAGTAATACACTGATTGGGAAAACCCACAGTCCTGCATTACCAGCCAAGATTTTTTGATAAGTTAAATCAGTCCATTCAAACTTAATGCCGCGTGGTAAGGTTTGAGCAGCAATACGTTCAACAGCAGCTTCAGCTTGGCTAGATGAATAGCCCGGTGCAGGGCCGCCGTTAATGTCCGCTGAGGTATAGCCGTTATAACGCACCACCATTTCCGGACCATAAGTTTGAGTCACGTTCACCAATGAAGATAAAGGCACCATTTGTCCGGCACTGTTACGGGTTTTTAACTGCAAAATATCTTCAGGGTTCGCACGGAAAGGAGCATCGGCTTGAGCACGAACCTGATAAACACGACCAAAGCGGTTAAAGTCATTGACGTACTGAGAGCCTAAATAAATCTGCATGGTGTTAAAAACATCGGTTACAGCCACACCTTGCTGCTTGGCTTTTACACGGTCCAGATCTACGTTCAGCTGAGGTACGTTAATTTGATAACTTGAGAACATTGGACCAAGTTCAGGGGCTGATTGTGCCGCTTTCATAAAGTTTTGTGCAGCATCGTTCAAAGCTGAATAGCCTAAGGCACCTCGGTCTTCGAGTTGGAGTTTAAAGCCGCCCATGGTCCCTAAGCCCATCACTGGTGGCGGTGGGAAAACCGCAATATAGGCATCTTGAATGGCTGAATATTTCTGGTTGAGAGCACCAGCAATTGCATTTGCAGATAAGTCTTTGGCCTTACGTTCATCGAATGGCTTTAAGGTCACAAAGACAATACCGGCGCTTGAGCTGTTGGTAAAACCGTTAATTGATAGACCTGGGAAGGCAACAGCACTTTCTACACCGGGCTGTTTAAGTGCGGTGTCACTCATTTTACGAATCACTGCTTCGGTACGATCTAAAGACGCGCCGTTTGGTAATTGAGCAAAGCTAATCAAATATTGTTTGTCTTGAGCGGGAACAAAGCCACCCGGAACAATATAAGAAATACCAACGGTTAAACCTAAAAGTGCTGCATAGACACCCATTGCCGATGCTTTATGGGAGATAACACGACTTACGCCTTTACCATAGTTGTCTGACGCATGGGTAAATACGCGGTTAAACAGCGCAAAGAAACGTCCAAATACACGGTTCATAAGGCGTGTTAAAGCATCTGGTTTAGCGTCATGTCCTTTCAGTAACATGGCTGCTAAAGCAGGAGAGAGCGTAAGGGAGTTAAATGCCGAAATGACAGTTGAAATGGCAATGGTCATGGCAAATTGTTTATAAAACTGCCCTGTTAAACCCGTCATAAAGGCTAGCGGTACGAATACTGCAACGAGGGTTAAGGCAATCGCAATAATTGGGCCACTCACTTCTCGCATGGCGCGATAAGTTGCATCTCTTGGGCTTAAGCCAGCTTCAATATTCCTCTCGACATTTTCGACGACGACAATCGCGTCATCGACCACAATGCCGATGGCAAGTACCATCCCAAACAGTGATAACGCATTGATGGAATACCCAAAGGCAAGCATAAGTGCAAATGTACCAATAATAGAAACCGGTACTGCGAGCAATGGAATAATCGACGCACGCCATGTTTGTAAGAATAAAATAACAACCACAACAACCAGTGCAATTGCTTCAAGTAAAGTATGAACGACTGCTTTAATACTAGAGCGTACGAATTGAGTTGGGTCGTAAACAATGTCGTATTTAATTGAAGATGGGAAATCTTTTGAAAGCTCCTTCATCGTGCTACGCACTTGATCGGATACTTGCAATGCATTGGCACCAGGTGCTTGGAAAATTGGAATCGCTACAGCTTGTTTATTATCAAGCAATGAACGCAGGCCATATTGTGAGGCTGCAAGTTCAACACGAGCAACATCACCCAATCGGGTGACCGCGCCATCGGGTGCAGTTTTTAAAATAATGTCTGCAAATTCTTGCTCAGTGGTTAAACGACCTTGAGCATTCACTGAAAGTTGTACAGGTGAATTGGTTGGTGACGCACCAATTGTACCTGCCGCAACCTGAATATTTTGTTCACGGATTGCATTCACAATTTCAGTGGCTGTGAGATTACGTTGCGCTACTTTTTGTGGGTCGAGCCACACACGCATAGCGTAGTCACCAGAACCAAATAAACCGACTTCACCTACACCTTGTAAGCGTGCCAAACGATCTTTTACATTCAGTACAGCGTAGTTACGTAAGTAAGTCATGTCATAGCGGTTATCTGGTGAAGTCAGATGTACAACCATGGTTAAAGTGGGAGAACTTTTTAAGGTGGTGACACCTAAACGCTGTACATCTTCAGGTAAACGAGGCATTGCCTGAGACACGCGGTTTTGAACCAATTGTTGAGCTTTATCTGGGTCAATACCGAGTTTAAAGTTCACTGTAATGGTTAAGTTACCGTCGCTGTTCGCTTGAGATTGCATATACAGCATGTCTTCTACGCCGTTAATCGATTCTTCAAGCGGAGAGGCAACAGTTTCGGCAATTACTTTTGGGTTTGCACCCGGATATTGAGCACGTACCACCACAGATGGCGGTACAACTTCTGGATATTCGGAAATCGGTAACTGGAATACCGACAGTAGACCAGCGAGTAAAATCAGTACTGATAAAACACCAGCAAAGATTGGCCGATCAATAAAGAATTTAGAAATATTCATATGTGATTAACCTTTTGCCGGAGTTGATGTTTTTTCTGCTGGCTGAGGTTGAGGTGTGTTGGTACTCGCAGTGATTTGTGCATTCGGCATCGGGACGAGGTGTGGCGTAACAGGGTCACCCGGACGAATACGCTGTAAACCATTCACCACAATACGGTCGCCCGCTTGTAATCCGCTATTCACGATTTGTAAGCCATCTTGTTGTGCACCGATTTTTATTTCACGGTAAGCCGTCTGATTTTTAGCATCGACAACAACGACAAAGCGTTTATCTTGATCGACCCCAATGGCTGTTGGGCTAATGAGAATCGCTGAACGTGGTTGGCCACCACCAAGACGAATTCGAGCATATAAACCCGGTAATAAAACTCCGTTTGGATTGTCGAAAGTCGCTCGAACACGAATCGTACCTTAGGTTGTATCTAGGTTATTGTCGATTGAGTTGATGGTTCCCTCACGAGAAAAACCAGTTTCATTGGCAAGTCCCATATAGACAGGAACTTGTGCAGAATTACGTTGGTTACTGATGTATTTCAGGTAAGTTTGTTCATCAACATCGAAAGATGCATAGAGACGCGATACAGACACTAAACTTGTTAAAACTTGTGCTCCGTTGCCAGCAGAAACAACATTACCCACGGTTACTTCGGCACGCGAAATTCGACCGCTAACTGGTGCAGTAATACGGGTATATTCCAGATTTAAGCGTGCAGATTGAACGGCTGCTCTGGCTGCTTGTAGGTTGGCACTGGCTGAGCGTGCATCATTTTCTGCCAGATCAAGCTCTTGGCGTGATACAGCATTACTTTGAATTAGACGTTGAATACGGGAAAGATTGGTTGCTGTATAGGTGACTTGCGCTTCGGCTGAAGCAAGTTGTGCTTGTGCACGATTGAGTTCTGCTTCAAATGGACGAGGGTCAATTGTAAAAAGTAACTCGCCTTTTCTAACCAGACTCCCATCTTTAAAATGAACGGCAATGAGTTTGCCCGAAACCTGAGGCCGAATATCAACTTGATCAATGGCTTCTAAGCGACCGGAATATTCTTGCCAGTCGGTAATGGTTCTGCTGACGACAGGAGAGACATCAACAGTAGCAGCTTGTTGGGCTTGGGTCGGTGCAGCTTTTGCATCGGCATTTTCATGTAGAAATATAAAACTGCCTCCTGTTGCTAAAAGGGCAACAAAGATGGCAGACAGTGCGAACTGTTTGCGGGAAAATGACATGAGGTGCTCCTACTTATTTGGATACCTGTTTTCAGACTTTTAATTATGGTCCGTATGGGAGAAACAGGGTTTGGGGGATGGACGGAGCATAAAAGTTTGTCAATCACGAATAAATATATTAAATTCGATAACACTATTCGTATTTTTATAACAATTGATGTATTTGAATTAAAAAATGCATTGATAGGAGTGTGCGTGTGGATCTATTTCATGCCATGAAAGTATTTAACAAAGTTGTCGAAACAAATAGTTTCAGTTTAGCGGCTGACAGTTTAGGCCTACCGCGTGCTTCTGTGACCACAACCATTCAGGGTTTAGAGAAACATTTACAAGTTCGCTTATTGAACCGAACCACTCGTAAACTCAGTTTGACACCCGATGGTGCGGTTTATTATGAACGTACTTCGCGAATTTTAGCCGATGTTGAAGATGTCGAATCGAATTTTCATGACTCGGAACGTGGACCACGAGGCCGACTACGTATTGATGTTAAAGCCTCGATTGGGCGGCTGATCCTGATTCCGATGCTTTGTGATTTTCATGCCAAGTATCCCGATATTGATTTGGTGATTGGAATGAGTGATCGTCCAGTCGATTTGGTACAAGATGCGGTGGACTGTGTCATTCGTATTGGTCAGTTGAAAGATTCAAGTTTGGTTGCACGTCGTATCGGAACAATTCAGTGTGTGACTGTTGCTGCACCTAGTTATTTGGCTGAACATGGTGAACCGCAAACCATTGATGATCTACAAAAACATCAGGTCGTGCATTACTTTAATAGTCGTACCGGACGTAATATCGACTGGGATTTTATGGTTGATGGTGAGATTCATAGCGTTGGCGTGAAAGGGCGCGTTTCTGTTAACGATGGTGATTCATATGTTGATTTGGCTGTACAGGGTTTTGGCTTAATTCAATGCCCATATTATATGGTAGCAAAACATCTGGAGGATGGCTCACTCAAGGAAGTGCTGACTGAATGGTTGCCAGCACCCATGCCAATATCAGTCGTTTATCTACAAAACCGTCATTTATCGCCTAAAGTTCGAGTATTTGTTGATTGGGTGGCCGAATTATTTGCAGGTTGTCCATTGTTGAGTGGTTGCTCAATGGTATGGGATCAGAAATGTGAATTTGCCAGTGCCAAAGAACATAACCATGAATACACCATTCGGACATTGGTTGAAAATGAAAATATGGCAGAGGCTTATACACTCAAAAATTAACCTCGCAGTTTGAGTGATTTTTCAACATTTAATCAGTTGGTACAATCCATTGCTTAGACATCTTCATAAATCCTTAACTTATGGTATAGAAATTGCAATTATTTCGGCAGAAGAGTAATTTAGAAATACTCAAGTTTTTATCACCTTATTTGGATTTTAAGGAGAAGCTTCAAGATGGCAAGCTTTATGAAAAAAATGTTCGTTTCAACAACCTTAGTTTTGGCTGCTGTTGCGACGAATGTTCAAGCAAAGGATTGGAAGGTGATTCGTTTTGGTACTGAGTCCTCTTATGCGCCGTTTGAATATAAAACACCGGATGGTAAGTTAACTGGTTTTGATGTTGATTTGGGTAATGCCATTTGTGCAAAACTCAAAGCCAAATGTGTTTGGGTTGAAAACTCTTTTGATGGGATGATTCCAGCACTTAAAGCGAAAAAATTTGACGGCATTCTTTCATCAATGACGGTCACTGATGAACGTGCAAAACAAATTTTGTTTAGTAGCAAAATCTACAATACGCCAACGCGCATGGTTGCAAAAAAAGGCTCGCCGTTATTGCCTACAGCTGCCTCTTTGAAAGGTAAACGTGTAGGTGTACAACAGGGCACAATTCAAGAAACTTATGCTAAAACCTATTGGGCAACAAAAGGTGTAACCGTTGTACCTTATCCAGTCCAAGATTTGATTTATCAAGATATGATGTCAGGTCGTTTAGATGCAACTTTACAAGATGCAATCATGGTTGACGGTGCTTTCTTAAAACAACCAAAAGGCAAAAACTTTGCATTTGTCGGTGGCAATGTAGTTGATGCAAAAACACTGGGTGTAGGCGCAGCGATTGGTTTACGCAAAGAAGATGCAGATTTGAAAGCGAATATTGATAAAGCACTCGCAGCAATCATTGCGGATGGTACATACAAGAAACTAGAGAAAAAATATTTCTCCTTTAACATTTACTAATGATGTGAAAAATGTCGGCTTAGTGCCGACATTTTTAAATCTATTCTCATCTCATCAATATTAGATATTGTTTTTAAGGAGAAGATGAGTCATGTTTTTATCTGGCTATGGGCCACTCCTTCTCAGCGGGACATGGATGACCCTCCAGCTTGCGCTGTTGTCACTTTTGCTTTCTGTCATTATTGGCTTGATTGGTGCGAGCTCAAAACTCTCTAGTTTTAAAGCCTTACGCTATATTGCGACCGCCTATACCACACTCATCCGTAGTGTGCCTGACTTGGTCATTATGCTGTTGTTATTTTATAGCTTGCAGTTGGGTCTAAACCAAATTACTGAATCACTGCAAATGGATCAAATTGATATCAATCCTTTTGTGGCGGGTGTGATTACTTTAGCGTTCATTTATGGTGCATATTTTACCGAGACCTTTCGTGGTGCATTTCAATCTGTTCCAACGGGTCAAATTGAAGCAGCAATGGCCTATGGTATGACCCCTTGGCAGGTTTTTCGACGTGTATTATTCCCTCAAATGATGCGTTTTGCATTGCCAGGTATTGGCAATAATTGGCAGGTCTTGATTAAGGCAACCGCACTGGTTTCTATTATTGGCCTGACTGACATTGTAAAAATTACCCAAGATGCAGGTAGAAGTACCATGCAACTGTTCTTTTTCAGCATCGTGGCTGCCGCGATTTATTTGGCAATTACCACTGTGTCGAACCTCATTTTAATGTGGCTTGAGCGTCGTTATTCTGCTGGTGTGAGGAAGGGACAATTATGATTGAAATCCTTCAACAATATTGGCAGGCCTACCTTTGGACCGATGGTTTACAAATGACCGGAGTAGCGATGACTGCTTGGTTATTGGTGCTTTCTATTGGTATTGGTTTTGTACTTGCTGTGCCTTTATCACTTGCACGAGTATCAGAAAATCTTTGGTTGCGTGGCCCAGTTTGGTTGTATACATATATTTTTCGTGGCACACCACTGTACATCCAATTGCTGATTATTTACTCAGGCATTTACAGCTTTGATTACATCCATGAACATCAGACGCTTGATGCGTTTTTTCGAGAGGGCATAAATTGCACCATTTTGGCATTCGCGCTCAATACTGGTGCATATACGACTGAAATCTTCGCTGGGGCGATTCGTTCTATTCCACATGGCGAGATTGAAGCTGCACAAGCTTTTGGAATGTCAAAATGGAAACGCTATACCCGCATTATTATTCCATCGATGTTGCGCCGTGCTTTACCATTTTACGGTAATGAAGTCATTTTAATGTTGCATGCAACAACCATTGCATTTACAGCAACTGTTCCTGACATTTTAAAAATTGCGCGTGATGTGAATGCGGCAACCTATGACACCTTCAATGCTTTTGGAATTGCCGCAGTGTTGTATGCGATGCTGGCATTTATTTTGATTTGGCTATTTCGTAAGTTGGAAAAACGTTGGTTGGCATTTTTAAAGCCATCGAATCATTAGGAGACATAAATAATGGAACAAGTTGCAAAACTAGTGATTCGTGATTTACATAAGACATTTGGCGATCATGAAGTACTTAAAGGGATATCACTTGATGCAAATGCTGGTGATGTCATTAGTATCATTGGTTCATCTGGTTCAGGTAAAAGTACCTTGCTACGTTGTATTAACTTTTTAGAACAACCAAGCAATGGCACTATTAAACTTAATGGTGAAAAACTACGCACAGTCTTTGATAAAAAAGGCAATTTAAAAGTGGTTGATCCAAAGCAACTACAAAAAATGCGTACCCAGCTCATGATGGTATTTCAGCATTTTAATTTATGGTCACACATGACGGTGCTAGAAAATGTGATTGAAGGGCCAATTCACGTACTTGGGGTAAAACGTGCTGAGGCAGAAGAACGTGCGCGGAAATATCTACGCAAAGTTGGTTTGCCTGAAAGCGTTGAAAGTAAATATCCTGCATTTTTATCTGGTGGTCAACAGCAACGTGTAGCGATTGCTCGTGCTTTGGCTATGGAACCGGAAGTTATGTTGTTTGATGAACCAACCAGTGCGCTTGACCCAGAGCTCGTGGGTGAAGTACTCAAAGTAATGCAGGGCTTGGCGGAAGAAGGACGTACCATGATTGTGGTGACACATGAAATGGGCTTCGCACGTCATGTGTCTAATCAAGTAATTTTTTTGCATCAAGGGAAGATTGAAGAACAGGGTCATCCTGATGAAGTACTCAATAATCCGAAAAGTGAACGCTTAAAGCAGTTTCTAACAGGCAGTTTAAAATAAGCTGTTCATACCGAGTATGGTGAAATTTTTTATAAAAGATTCTCACCATACTCGATTGTTTTTTAATTATATTTTATAGATGAGTATTTTTAGAAAACACATTAATAATGATAATGCCTGCGATCATTAAAGTAAGACCAATGCAGGCTGCCAAGTCTAAATGCTGTTTATAAAATATCCAGCCAATTGCAGAAATTAAAATAATACCTGCACCCGACCAAATAGCATATGCAATTCCGATCGGAATTGTTTTTAGCGTCAGAGACAATAAATAAAAAGCAATTGCATAACCCACAACAGTAATAATCGAAGGAATTGGAACAGTAAAACCTTGAGATGCTTTTAAAGCTGAGGTTGCAATGACTTCACAAGCAATCGCAATTGCTAAATAAAGATAAGACATGGGGAGCTGCGCCAGAATGAGTTTTAATCAATCTATATGAAATATTGAAATGGTTAGATCAGTTTTAACGATTGTTCAATTTCTTTGGTACACAAATACAAGTAAATTAAACTGAACTGATCATTTGATTTTATCACTTGCAAAGTGGTCTCAGCTATTTATTCGTTTATTTAATCATTGATCCGTGCAGTCATTTAGAGGATCAGCGACTTTAGCTTGATCCTCTATAAACTTTTTAAAAGATAGATTAGCCGAGCAAATTTAATCCCTTAAATTTATCTAATAGTTGATCTTGGGTTTCAATATGTGCTGGATCTTGTTTTATACAATCGATTGGACAAACCGCCTTACATGTTGGCGCATCGTAAAAGCCTACACACTCGGTACAACGAAGTGGATCAATTTCATAAACTTTGCTCCCTTCAAAAATAGCGATGTTCGGGCATTCAGCTAAGCACATATCACAATTGATACATTCACTTGTAATTAAAAGTGCCATTTTTAACTCGCTGAATAAGCTAATGTCGATGCAGTAATACTTTCCTTTGCATGTGGTAAGTTGCGTACGAGTAGTGCATAACTAATATCAACATCTTGTGAAAGCGGAATTTCAACGAAATGCCCCGAACCTTTGGCATCTATAATTGGGTTACCTTTTAAATCGCGCATCTCGGTTAAGCTAAAGGTAATGTTGCCTTGCGGTGTCATGAGTTCAAGTGAGTCCCCAACCACAAAACGGTTTTTAACCTCAATGCGAATATAGTCGCCGTGACGTTCTAAAACCTCTCCACAAAATTGTTGATAGTCAAAATGTGATGAGCCATCGGCATAGTTTTGATATTCACTGTGCACATGACGTCTTAAAAAGCCTTCGGTATAACCACGGTTTGCCAAACCTTCAAGCTGAGACATTAAGCTTGGGTCAAATGGTTTTCCTGCTAATGCATCATCAATCGCTTTTCGATAAATTTGAGCAGTACGGGCACAGTAAAAATATGATTTAGTACGGCCTTCAATTTTAAGCGAGGCTATGCCCATTTTTGTTAAACGATCTACATGTTGTACAGCACGTAAATCTTTCGAGTTCATAAAATAGGTACCGTGTTCATCTTCTTCGGCAGCAAACATTTCTTCATCATTACGTTGTACTAATAGGGTTTGAGCCGAGGCTGTTTCTGATTGTGCTGATGAGCAGCAAGCCTTTTCTGACTCATTGAGCTGAGTGACTGGAATCACATCACCATTCAAATCTTCTTGGGCTTCATGCAGCTTATAGTCCCAACGGCAAGCATTTGTACAAGCACCTTGGTTGGCATCACGTTTGTTCATATATCCTGAAAGTAAGCAGCGACCTGAGTAGGCCATGCATAGTGCGCCATGCACAAAAACTTCAAGTTCAATATCGGGCACATGTTGCTGGATTTCTTCTATCTCTTCTAAAGACAACTCACGCGATAAAATCACACGGCTTAGGCCGTAATCTTTCCAGAATTTAACAGTTGCCCAGTTAATCGCATTGGCTTGAACCGATAGATGAATTTGTACATCAGGAAAATGTTCACGCACCATCATAATTAAACCCGGATCAGACATAATGAGTGCGTCTGGTTGCATAGCCACAATCGGTTCAAGATCACGAATAAAGTTTTTTAATTTGCTGTTATGTGGCTGAATATTAACCACAACATAAAACTTTTTACCCAAAGCATGAGCTTCATCAATTCCGATTTTTAAGTTGTCATGATCAAAAGCATTATTACGCACACGTAAACTGTAACGTGGTTGGCCTGCATATACGGCATCTGCACCATAGGCAAATGCATAGCGCATGTTTTTAAGTGAACCTGCGGGAGAGAGAAGTTCAGTATTCATAAAATAAAAGGCATAAAAAATATATGGTTTTATTTTATTAACTCTGCATTTTTGATTCAACCTACTGAATTAGTAGGAATTTGGCCTATATCTTTTTGTATGGGTAGCATATTTTTTGCCAACTCTCCTAAGCGCATCAAAGCATTTAACATTTTGGGATTTAACTCAAAACAAGCTGCAATACGTAAACAATGACTAAAACGTTTATCAGCCGAACATAAAATTCCGGGCATACATAAGATTTTTTCATCCATAGCTTGATGAAAGAGTTCCAGCGTATCAATAGATTCGGGCAACTCTAACCATAAAATAAATCCAGCTTGTGGGCGACTGACTCGAGTACCGAGTGGGAAATAGCGACAAATATAAGACTTAATGGTGTCAATTTGTTGTTGATAGCGTTTTTTTAACTGACGTAAATGCAGGTCATAACCACCATTTTCCAAGAAAAGTCCTAAGGTTTCAGTGAGCAAAGCAGGCTCGGCTACCGTTGTTGTAAATTTCAGTTGCTGCACAATATTACGAAAGCGCCCAGCTTCTAACCAACCAATTCGATAGTCGGGTGCTACAGTCTTGGTGTAGCTACTACATACGAGAACCCATCCATTTTGATCAAATGCCTTAATATTGGGTAAGAGAGGTTCGGCTAGTTGCAATTCGGCATACATCGCATCTTCAATAACAGGAACTTGAAACTGATTAGCTAGCTCTGCCAATCGACGGCGGCTGCTTTCAGGCATACTAAAACCGAGAGGATTGTGTCCGGTTGGAATAGTTAAAATGGCTTGTACACTTTGAGATTTTAAGAGTTCTTCAAGCGTATCTAGACACATGCCTGTATGCGGCGAAGTCGGTACTTCTACAATTTTTCGGCCTAAATTATGCAGGAGTGGGTACAAATTATGAAAAGTCGGGATCTCAAGGGCTATGCTGTCACCTGCTTGAGTTGTTGCCATAATCGCGAGACTTAAAGCCTCCATGGTGCCATGAGTCAGCACAATATCATCTGCTGAAAGAAACATACCGAGTTGCAAGCTTCGTCTAGCAATTTGTGTGCGTAGTCGTGTTGACCCTGGTGGTAAGGTATAGCTTTTAAAAATATCTGGTTGTGTACGTAAAACTTGAGCAGTTAAGCGTTTTAAACGTTCAATCGGGTAGAAATTTTCTCCTGAGGGGCAAGCTAGAGCCAAATTAATATAGGCTGGGTCCATTTGCTTTTTAACGATTTGTGCGAGAAAGCAGCTAATGCCAGAAAGGGGAACTTTTTCTTCACTGACATAACGTTCTTCGAGTTCTAGCAAGTTTGAAGGTGCATGACAAACATAGTAACCAGATTGAGGACGAACAGAAATCAAACCTTGATCTTCAAGTTGACGATACGCTTCTTTTACGGTGTTAATGCTGACTTGATAATGGTTTGCACAGTCTCGTATTGAAGGTAGACGTGAACCAATAGGCTGCCTTCCATTATGGATTTGAAGTGTTAAGTCATCACTCACTTTTTTATATTTGTACATATCAATTCATTAAAAAGCCAAAGTAATGGGTACACTTTATAGTGATCTGTTATTTATCTCAAATATTGTGATGACTTTAGGTTGGTCCATTTAATCGATTTCTGAACTTAAAAACTGTGTCTATTATTTTTAATAAAAACTGATACTGTAACCATTAAAGATATCTCAGTAAGATCAAAAGCATGGTGAGGATTTAAAACCATAATTTTTAATATCAAAATGAGTAGGAGTGGGTCTATGTCCGTTGTAGCATTTAAACAAGTTGATGTTTTTACTTCACAAGCATTTAAAGGAAATCCTGTCGCGGTGATTATGGACGCTAGTACCTTAACATCTGAGCAAATGCAGGCGATTGCCAATTGGACCAATCTCTCTGAAACTACATTTGTACTGCCTGCTACAGATTCGCAAGCAGATTATCAGGTTCGAATTTTTACTCCGCAAAATGAATTACCATTTGCAGGCCATCCTACAATCGGCACAGCCCATGCTTTACTTGAAGCTGGTCTAATTACTGCTAAAGAAGGAAAATTGGTACAGCAATGTGGTGCAGGTTTAGTTGCTCTTACTGTAAGTGAATTGAATCATATTTCCTTTGAACTACCACAACCTAAAATTACGCCATTAGATACGACACAGACTCAAAAATTGGCAGAGATTTTAAAATGTCAGATTGACACTCAATGGAATGCTGCATTGGTTGATGTTGGGGCGCGTTGGGTTGTATTACAAGCTGTCAATGCCGAAGCTGTTTTAGCGACTCAACCAGACTTCGCTGCTTTAAAACAACATGATTTAGAAATGAAAGTTGGTGGAGCGACGGTTTATGGTTTTTATGAAAATAATGATGAGCAAAAACATATAGAAGTTCGCTCATTTGCCCCTTCAATTGGAATAAATGAAGATCCAGTTTGTGGTAGTGGTAATGGTAGCGTAGCGTCTTTTATTCGTTACCATGGTATTTTGCCCGCACAAAATGATCAGGTAATGTCTTCACAAGGTCGCGTTTTAGGGCGTGACGGACAGCTTCAACTAAATTTATATCAAGATAAAATTTTAGTGGGTGGAACTGCTGTTACCTGTATCGATGGTACGATTAACCTCTAAAACAGATATAAAAAAACCGAGGTAAAGTCCTCGGTTTTTTTAATTAGAAAAACTTATTTTTCTACGAACGCACGTTCAATTACGTAGTCGCCCATTACACCCATACGAGGTGATTCAACTAAACCGTGTTGGTCAAGTAACGCAGCAACATCTTTCAAGAAAGCAGGGCTACCGCAAAGCATTGCGCGGTCAGTTTCACGGTTAAATCGTGGTAAACCAACTTTTTCGAATAAAGCACCAGTTTCAATTGCAGTTGTTACACGGCCTTGAGTGTGGAAAGGTTCACGAGTTACAGTAGGGTAGTAAACAAGTTTGTCTTTAATACCTAATTCTTCAAAGAACTCATGGTTTGGTAATTCGTTCAAGATAAGGTCTTGATAAGCTAATTCAGAAATATAACGTGTACCATGAACAACGATTACTTTTTCAAAACGTTCGTAAGTTTCTGGGTCACGAATAATTGATAAGAATGGTGCAAGGCCAGTACCAGAAGATAAAAGGTACAAGTTTTTACCTGGTAAAAGGTCATCATGAACCAATGTACCTGTCGGTTTTTTAGAAATTAAAATTTCATCGCCAACTTGTACTTTTTGCAAAATCGAAGTTAAAGGACCATCTTGTACTTTAATTGAGAAGAATTCTAACTCTTCTTCGTAGTTTGCACTTGCAATCGAATACGCACGCATTAACGGTTTGCCATTCACTTCAAGTCCGATCATTACGAACTGACCATTTTTAAAACGTAAGCTAGTGTCGCGTGTAGTTTTAAAACTGAAAAGGGTGTCATTCCAGTGGTGAACATGAGTAATGCGTTCGACGTTAAAAGCAGCCATTAAAGGTCTCGATCACGATTAAAAGAAAACAGATTGCTATTCTAATCTAAATTCATTCCCGATAAACTGAATATATTTAATTGTGTTTATAAGAAAAAGTGATGATCAATTCTGTCACCTTCCCGATAATCGGCCACATGTGCTCTCCATATCGAGAAAAATTCGGTATTCCACGCCAGCCAAATTTGGTAAATATCGAGTCATATATCGACATGGTAGAACCTTATAATGACTTGTTGGCTTTTGAGGGAATTGAACAATTTAGTCATCTCTGGCTAGTTTGGCAGTTTCATGACAATAAAAATCAGGGCAATGTAGATAAATTCCGTCCACAGGTTCGTCCTCCACGTTTAGGGGGTAATGAAAAAATTGGCGTATTTGCTACACGTAGCATGTATCGACCATCTCCAATCGGACTGTCAGTGGTAAAGCTGAATAAAGTGGAAAAAGTCGGTAAGTCAGTCCGAGTGTATGTCACTGGCAGCGATTTATTAGATGGAACTCCAATTCTAGATATCAAACCCTATATTCAATATTCTGATGCGATTGCTGATGCACAAAGTGGTTATGCACATGCAGAACCAAAACGTAAATCAGTCATTTGGTCTGAACCTGCTCTAAATGCTCAAAAATATTTTTTACAAAATAAAGATATGAATAATCAATACATTGATGAGCTTGAGCAAGTATTGGCTTTAGACCCACGGCCTGCCTATCAAGAAGATCCAGACAGAATTTATAAAATGAAATTTTCTAGTTTCGATATTCATTTTAAAGTCGGTCAGTTTGAAGTTACCGTAGTGGATGTGGTCCAAAGCTGATTCGCTATTTTAAAACCAATGGATGTTGAGCCAAAGTAAAGTAATAAAAATAACCATATGAATAAGCTGGGCGGGAACGAAAGCAAGTGCATAGGGCAGCCCGCCCGAAATTGCAGAGTTTATACTTTTGGCAATTGCATGCACTGCAAAGCCTCCCATAAAAGCAATTAATAAAGGGGACATATGAGCACTATTAGGTTCACCCTGTACAATTACTGCGGCTATAGCTGCATGGATCTCAAACAAAGAAGCGAGTAACGTTCCGGCTATTAATCCTGCATCGCCTAAAGATATACTTAAACCATAAACACCTGCCTGAATGAGTGTAAGTGTTCCAGCAATAATAATGGCTTCTTTAAGACTAAACATTCTTGAGTCGAGTTCGGGTAAAGTAGTACTAGGCTCTGCTTTACGTAATAAAATAAAAGCCCATACCGCTAAAACAACTAATGCAATAATGGCAGGAAATATAATTAGCTTAAACCAAGCAAAGCTGATACCTATCACAATAATTAAAGTTTGAATAAGTGTTGAAACGCAGGACATTAATGCAGCGCCTGCATTAGTCGTTGCATTTGCACGACCGGAACGTACTTCTAAACCCAGACTAGCAATAGCTGCTGTACTGGAAACAAAACCTGAAGCCAAAGACGAAAGTAATAAGGCATTTTTAGAAGATAATAAGCGTTTGGCAATATGTGCCAGTGCCTGCACAAATAAGATTAAAGTCAGTAATTTTAAAATAACATTCGGATTTAAAACTGGACCCCAAAAGGGTTTATTCGGGACTAAAGGTAAAGCAATTAAAAGTAAGGCGAGTAGAAAAATTCCATCGCGCAATTCTGCCTCGGTAATCCATTGGCTAGCAATACCATGCATAGACTGCTTAGCTATTAAGATAGCCGTCATGATGACTGCTAAACTTGCTGCCAATGAAATATTCCAAATACAGAGTGCTCCAATGAAATAAGTCATGATAAATGCAAGTTCGGTAGTAACGCCCGGATCATTTGGCTGGTTTTTGAGGGAAACGATGCTGATTGCACCGATGATTAAAGCTCCAACAATCCCAATTGAAATGCCGAATAAAAAACAGATCGCGCCTAATAAAGCACTAATTGCAAAAGATCTGAAACCAGCGAAAGTTTTATATTCGTGTTTGAGTTTACTGCGCTCTCGTTCTAAACCAATTAATAAGCCACAGCCAAGGGCAGCAGCAATTATAGTAATGAATTCCTCAAAGGATGCAGTTTGTAATGACATTGTCATTGGAAGTTCCATATTACTTCCTCTTATGCTTATCGTTATATGTGGATTTTAATCATTTTAAAATCATGTGTTCGTTTCCAGTTTATGCTTTTTATTATAGTCAGCATAGTATCTTTTTTAGGCATAGCAACATACAAAATATTTTTATAAACATGACCTATGACGCAAAAAAATATCAAGTTGAGAATTAGTTTAATTATTTGAAGTTGAAGGATATTTAAATAATGAATTTAACGATTTTGGGGTGAGCTAAATCTAAAACATCTCTGCTATATTATGAAAATATATTGGGGATAACGCATGAATGCACATGTAGAAATAGATACCTATTGGTGTCTAGAACAACTATTACAAGAAGGCCGTATCACAGAACGAGATAAATTACTGGTACAGTCAAGCCACCGCCAAAAAGATCAGTTGAAGTGGCATCCTTTACAGTGGATTGCACATTTTAATTTAAAAGATCAGCAGCACACACAGGCCCATTTAAGTTTAAACCGTTTGTGTTTATGGTTTGCAGATCGGGTTCAGCTACCTTTATTTGTGATTGATCCTTTAAAAGCGGATGTGAGTGCTTTAACACAGGTAATGTCGCAAGAATTTGCCATTCGTAATCATATTTTAGCTGTTGAAATCCATGCCGATCGAATTGTGATTGGAACAGACCAGCCATTTCAAACAGATTGGCTCAATAATCTTGAACGAAGTCTAGCTCCTAAAAAAATTGAGCGGGTATTACTTAATCCCGAACAGTTGCAACGTTATTTACGAGAATATTATCAGGTCAGTCGAGCGGTAAACTCAGCTCAAAAAGATGCAGCTCATGATCGTGATAATAAAAATGTTGAGGCTCTTTTACAACTTGGGGATAGTCAAAACCCTGATGCCAATGATCAGCATATTGTGAAATTAGTCGACTGGATTTTACAGTTTGCGTTTGAGCAGAGTGCCAGTGACATTCATATGGAACCGCGTAAGGACAATGGCAAAGTCAGGTTTCGTATCGATGGTGTTTTGCACACCATTTACAACATGCCTTCAAATACACTGACCGCAGTGATTGCACGTATTAAGATTTTAGGACGTTTAAATGTCGCCGAAAAGCGCAAACCACAAGATGGTCGATTAAAAACTCGGACGCCAAAGGGGCAAGAAACAGAGCTACGTTTATCAACCTTGCCTACTGCATTTGGTGAAAAACTGGTTATGCGTATTTTCGATCCCGATGTGTTGGTACGTTCCTTTCATCAGCTTGGTTTTGAAGAGGGTCTCTTACAACAGTGGCAACAGTTAACAAAAAATAGCCATGGCATTATTTTAGTCACTGGTCCTACAGGTTCAGGTAAAACGACCACGCTATATTCTTCTTTAAAGCAGCTCGCAACAGATCAGGTTAATGTATGTACCATTGAAGATCCAATTGAAATGTTAGAGCCTAGTTTTAACCAGATGCAGGTCAACAATGCAATTGAATTAGGCTTTGCAGATGGTGTTCGTGCGCTCATGCGTCAAGACCCCGATATTATTATGATTGGGGAAATTCGTGATCAAGATACAGCGAATATGGCAATTCAGGCAGCACTCACAGGTCATTTAGTATTATCAACTTTACACACCAATGATGCACCGTCTAGTTTGACCCGATTACACGATTTGGGCGTGCAACCATTTTTAACAGCAGCCACAATTTTGGGTGTTCTCGCACAGCGTTTAGTACGACAGCTTTGTCCGCACTGCAAACAGCAAACTCATATTAATGAGGACGAGTGGCAACACCTCACATTCGATTACATTATGGACATGCCAGAAAAAGTTTATCAGGCAGTAGGTTGTGAACAATGTCGTCATACAGGCTATAAAGGGCGAGTCGGTATTTATGAATTTATGCCAGTCAGTCTAGAGCTTAAGCATCTTATTAGTAGCCATATGACCTTAAATGATTTAAGGACACAAACTAAAAAAGAAGGTATAGAACCCTTGAGAATTGCGGGTGCACGCAAAGTCATTGATGGTCTTACGACATTAGAAGAGGTATTACGGGTTGTGCCATTAAATTAACTTTTTCTTAAGATTCACCTCATTTATGCATGATGTACTTATGTTATTCCAAGATGTGATTAAAAAGGTAATCTTATGAAAATGCTTAAAGCAATACTAATGACTACAGGTCTAACAGCTGCTAGTGTCGCTATGGCGAATACACCTGTGAATCAGGCAGCAATTGCTCCAGTAGCTGTAACAACTGTTAAGCATGCATTAACGGCTAAAGATAATACACCGGTCAAAGTACATGGTCAGGTTGTAAAATCTTTAGGCGATGAAAAATACCAATTTCGTGACAAGACAGGTAGCATTACGGTTGATGTAGATGATGAACTTTGGCAAGGTCGTCCTATTTCACCAAATACAAATGTAACTTTAATTGGTGAAGTAGACATCGATTATAAGCCTTTAAAACGTGTAGAAATTGATGTGGATCAAGTTCAGTTTTAATTAATAATCTTAGATGTATTACCTTTAGCCGCATTTTAATAATGCGGCTTTGCTTTTTCTAGAAAGGCTTGGCAAGATCAAATCAGGATATAACAGGAAAAATAGATGAGAATTTTGCTTGCAGAAGATGATCGCTCTCAAGCTGAAAGTATTCAATCTTGGCTAGAGTTAGACGGTTATCAGGTAGATTGGGTAGAAAGAGGCGATTATGCGCTTACGGCAATCGAGCAGCATGACTATGACTGTATTTTGCTTGATCGGGGGTTGCCTCAACTGGCTGGTGAAAAAGTTTTAACAACGATCCGCCATAAACAAAAAAATGTTCCTGTTATTTTTATTACAGCGCGTGACAGTATTCATGACAGGGTGGAAGGACTAGATTTAGGTGCAAATGATTACTTGGTTAAGCCTTTTAGCTTAGAAGAGTTATCTGCCCGAATCCGCGCTCAATTACGTAAGCAAACGTTGAGTCAGCAATCAGTCTTAACGTGGGGCGATCTGCAACTCGATACACAAGCAAAAGTTGTCTCATGCGCTGGCAAGTCTATTGATTTAACAGCTAAAGAGTTCCAAATATTACGTAAGCTTATGGTCCATCCTGAGCATATTATTACGCGTGATCAATTAGAAGAAGCGCTCTATGCATGGGGTGAGGAAATTGAAAGTAACGCAATAGAAGTATTTATTTATCAGCTTCGAAAAAAAATCGGAAGTAGCAGCATTAAAACCATACGGGGGTTAGGCTACCGTATGGGAGACTTAAAATGAAATCTAATCGCTCATCCTTGCAGTCGCAACTGGTTAAAACCACAATGTGGAGTAGTATCGTGGTGGGCTTGCTGGCTTTAAGCTTACTCACCATATTTTCTATTTATCACAACATGTCGGTGCAAGACGAAATCATGGATGAAATATCAGATACTTTGCTGGTTTCTGATATTTCTGGGCACTCTATGAAACAGTTTGATGAACTCAGTGATGAATTTGATATTCAGTATGAATTATTAAGTTCTGGGCAATTACTTACTCATTCTCATAGCTATCAGCACGAGCTTTTTGAACAAGGTAATTTATCAGAAGGTTTTTCATATTTTTGGTTTGATGGCCAATTATGGCGTAGCTTAGCTGCACAGCAAGAAGACTCAAAGTTACAAGTTGAAGTTTTTCAGCCAATCAGTACACGTATTGAAGAAGTACTCAAAGCACTTGCTGGGTATAGCGGCCTTATGGTGTTGTTCTGGCTGCTACAATGGGTCATTGTAAGTTGGCGTACCGAGCATCAATTGGCTGCACTAAATTTGCTTTCTAGACGAATTGCTCAAAAAACCGCATCAAATTTAGAACCCATTCAAGAACCAGATGTCATTACAGAAATTCAGCCTGTGATTGATGCGCTAAACCAATTACTTGCAAGGTTGCAAAGGGCATTAGTCGCTGAACAGCGTTTTACCGCAGATGCTTCTCATGAGTTACGTTCTCCGTTATCTGCCATACAAATGCGTCTTCAGGTTTTACAGCGTAAATATCAACATGTTCCAGAGCTTCATCAGGACTTTGAACGTATACAAGAAGACGTTTCTAGAAGTACAAAAATACTTGAAAATTTACTCCTTCTCGCTCGCTTAGAGCCCAATGAAGCAGAGCAGCCACAACTTCCCAAGACGATTATCGATTTAAATTATTTATTGGCCAGAGTCATTGAAACTGTAACTTTAGATGCACAAGCTAAACAGATGTTGATAGAGACAAATACCTTGTCGACAGAAACTAAAACCCTTGCGAATGAAGAATTACTATTTATTGCTTTTAGAAATTTATTCGATAATGCCATTCGTTATAGCCCGACTTTAGGCTCTATTTATGTTGAGATTGGTCAGGATGAACAGCAAATTAAGGTCGCTATAGAAGATACAGGAAATGGTGTGGATGATGAGGTATTGCAACGTTTAGGACAGCGTTTTTTTCGAGTATTAGGTACTCAGCAGCAAGGTTCAGGGTTGGGAATTTCGATTACACGAAAAATTATTGAATTGCATAATGGTGAATTACATTTTATGCATGCTGAACAGGGTGGTTTGAGGGTGGAGGTTAATCTACCTTTATAAAAAATAGCATGGTTACCCATGCTATCCATTTTTTGTTTTCCCACGAATATTATTGAAACGCGAGTGTATTTTTATTTAGTTAAAATCAGACGATTATTGCGAGTGAGGCGTAAACGATATTCCTCGCCAGCATGCATAATGCGGATTTCACGGCCTAATGCAAAGAGGTTGTTAGAATGTAACATTGGTAAGGCATGAGCTGTTTCATTGTTACGAGTAAATAAGCTAAAAGGTGCGTTCATTTGTTGTGCTCCGTGGTATGTTCTTGAACGATTTAAATGATAATCATTATCGAATAGATCTGTCAATGAGATTTTTAAAATTTTATAAAATGATAAAATTTGCTTACACTTGAGAAAAGTTTTAGAGAGTAAAAAGATGCCCAAACCAATAGTCGATGTCGCTATAGCAATCTTGATCCATCGTGGAAAAATATTAGTCGGATGGCGCGAAGAGCAGCAGCATCAAGGTGGAAAGCATGAGTTTCCAGGAGGAAAGGTTGAGCAGGGTGAAACACCCGAAGAAGCCTGTCGCCGTGAAATCTATGAAGAAGTGGGTATTGGTTTAAAAGATTGGCATCAATTTGATTATATTCACCATGAATATGACGACATTATTGTCAATTTACATTTATTCCATAGTTATGTGCCTGATGAACTATTAAATCTTATTCATCAGCCATGGGCATGGTACACACGTGAACAGTTGCTTCATTTAAACTTTCCAAAAGCCAATAAAGACATCATAAAGCGACTCTATTGGCCGCATCTCATCAAAATCAGCAATATGCTTACACCTGTAGAGGGCAGTGATGCTTTATTGTATTGGCGTATAGAAGAAGCTGATGCTGATCAGAGGTATTTAGAACAATTAAGTGCTTTAGATGAAAATCAGTTATCAAACTTAATTATTAATACAGATATTTGGCAGCAGTTGAGCCCTGAGTTAAAGAAACAGATTAAGACCGTTCATTTAAAACAATCTCAGCTCATGAACTTGCATAAGGGCGATTTAACAGTAGGCTTACGTTTTATTGCTGCTTGCCACGATGCAGTTTCTTTACAGCATGCTCAGCAAATTGGCTGTGATGCTGTTTTTGTAAGTCCTGTCAAAGTAACAGAGACCCATCCAGAAGCCTTGGCATTAGGTTGGGAACGTTTTGCTGATCTAGCCCAAAAAAGCCAGATTCCGGTTTTTGCATTGGGAGGTATGAGTCCTGATGATTTAGCTACTGCACAAAAGCATGGTGCATATGGCTTAGCAGGTATTCGTAATTTCTAATAAGAAAATAGAAAAGCATTAAAAGCTAGAGGGCTTTTAATGCTTGTTGCGCTTCTTGAACAGTTTTTTGATTATTGCGTTGTTGTCCAGCTTTTAAGATGGTCAACCAAAGTTGCTTTTTCATGGCCTGACTTTGGGCAAAACTTAAACCACGTCGCGCTAGAGATTCAGCATTAGAATATTGCTGTTTATGATTTGCCGTAAGGGCAAGAAATAGATATGTTTCTGCGGCTTGAGGAGCTAAACGCTGTGCTTGAAGCGCATAGCGTTCAGCTTCTGACCATTGCTGGTTTTTGTAAGCCTGCTGTGTTTTTTGCATTAAGACTTTAAATGCAGGTAACTGGCTGCCATCATCACTAAAATGTTGAGGCTTTTTTTGCTGCGGAACAATAACCTGTAAATTTTTGCGTTGAATTTCCGGATGTTCATAAGGTGTAATTTTTACACCCGATGGAGTCTCCGTATTCTTCTTCACTGGTGGGGCAGGTGTTTTCTCTTTGGAGTCGGAATGATCAGGCAAAGTTGTACAGCCGACCATAAGTACAGCACCAATATAAAAAACACCTTTCTTCAACATATCCTACTTTCCTGTTAACGCTTAGTTGTTATAACTACCACTTGAAATCACACGTGAGTTATTTGACAGATCTTGTTGCATCTGGCTTTCACTTTCACGAATATAACTGTCGGTATTATCATCCTGAGAGTCAGGAGTTGTGTTATCACTTTGTGGCGTATATGTTGGATCAACTTGATAATACGGTGCTGCACATGGCGTAGCACGATGTGGAACCGTATGCGTTAGCATCGGAATATACATAGCGCCATCACAAGCCTGAGCAGATAAATCACCTGTTGCACGGTCAATCCACTGCCACTGTACAGTGTCTGGTTGACGTATATTCACAGGAGTTTGGCGTAACTGTTTCATCACGTTAGTCCATACTGGCAATGCACCAGATGAACCTGTTAGGCCAGTCACTTTGTTGTCATCTAAACCTAACCATACTACAGCGACATGGTTACCCGAATAACCTGCAAACCATGAATCACGTGTATCGTTAGTCGTACCTGATTTACCTGCCAATTTTAAAGCTGGAGATAAGCTGCTATAAGCTGCACGACCAGTACCCGAAGACATCACCTGTTGTAGGCCATAATTCATGATATAGCCGACAGAAGGATCAATCGTTTGTTGAACATTAAGGCCATAACGGTCAAGCAGACGACCATTCGCGTCTACGACAGATCGAATCGCACGAGTTGGATATTTAAAACCGCCTGTAGCGAAGTTCTCATAAATTCCAAGTACTTCCATTGGTGACATATTGACTGCCCCAAGGAAAATAGAAGGGTAGGCAGGAATCGTTGACTCAACACCAAACTTTCTTAAATTATTGCTAAATGTAGATAGACCAAATTCTTGACCCAAGCGTACAGCAGATAGGTTATATGAGTTTGCTAATGCCTCACTCAGACTGACTACACCATGTCCACCACCGCTATAGTTTTTAGGTGTCCAGCTTTTACCACCATCTACAGGAACACTGATCGGCGCATCTTCAATTTGGCTTGCCCAGTTATAACGTCCAGATTCAATAGCACTTAGATAAATCACAGGTTTCAATAAAGAACCGACTTGACGTTTCGCATCCAAAGCACGGTTAAAACCAGTAAAGTCTTGTGTAGAACCAACCGCTGCAACTAACTCACCGTTTTCAGGATGTGCAATCAATACAGCGCCTTGTAGATTTTTCAAACGTGCTGGATTACTGTTAGCCAAACGGTCTACTGAAGCTTTAAACGCGTTTTGAACTTGAGTTTGAGTAATTGGATCTAAGGTCGTAAAAATACGTAATCCCTGATTGGTTAAATCACTTTCTTGATACTCTGTACGTAATTGACGACGTACAATATCTAAAAAGTCTGGGAATTTTGCAGGCCCTAAACTTGGTTTACTTAACACATTTAAAGGACGTGCAATTTCATCTTCATATTCAGCTTGAGTTAAATAACCCATCACACGCATATTATTTAAGACAGTATCACGGCGTTTTTTTGCACCTTCAGGGTTTTTCCAAGGATTATATAAAGAAGGGCCTTGCACTAAACCTACTAAATAAGCTTGTTGTGCAACGCTAAGTTCACGTAATGGTAAACCAAAATAAAATTGTGAAGCCAAACCATAGCCATTAATTGAGTAGCTACCATTTTGCCCCAGATTCACTTCATTTAAATACGCTTCTAAAATTTCATCTTTGCTGTAATGCAGTTCGATGAGTAAAGCCATTAATGCTTCATTGACTTTACGTTTGAGTGTGCGTTCAGGGGTGAGATAGAAGTTTTTAACTAATTGTTGAGTCAGGGTTGAGCCACCTTGACGTTTTCCACCAGTGACATTACTCACCAATGCACGAGCTGTACCGCGAATTGAAATACCATGATGATGATAAAAATTGCGGTCTTCTGTAGAAATTAAAGCTTCAATGAGTGGTTTAGGGACATTATTCAGTTTAATGAGTACACGGTCTTCATTGTGCTGAGGATAAATTCCTCCAATGAGTAGCGGTTCTAAGCGTGCAACGCCGGTTGAAGAGGGTTTAGTACTTCTAACTTCAACAACTTGATCATTTGCAAAACTTAACTCTAAGACTTGTTCTGGTTCAACGCTGTCACCGTAGTCAAAACCACGTGTGTGGATATACATATTGCTGCCTTGAGCAACATAGCTTCCAGACTTGTCATAATTACTTGAAGTTTTGTAACCCAATAACTTTAATTCTTGAGTGAAATTTGCTTGAGAAATAGGCGCGTTGTTATAAATTTCCAAAGGTCTTGCAAACACTTTGGCAGGAATATCCCACCGCTGTCCTTCAAATTTTTCACGGATAATATTATCTAAACGAATCAGATAGATACTAAGAGCAATAAAAGCACCAATGACCAAAATGGAAAAGATTAGTGCAAAGAAACCGATACCACGTTCAAACTTCATAAAAATGAGATAAAACCCTAACAATGCCTGTAATGATGCGATAGCTTGTCATCAATTTGCAATGATAAAACTGTGAATAATTGGAAAAGTTAGATTGAATTTTACAGCATCTTGTAGTTATGTTTTTTTAAATTAATCGGGTTAATGTTATTATATGCGAGTATCGCAGCGGAGCTTACTCATTCGTGCAAATTTCACATAAGTCCTTCAGAAACGTCGGGTTAATCGGTCGACCAGATAAATCATCAGTTGTAGAAACACTATGTTTAATTCATGATCATTTATTGAACTTAGGTTTGAACCCCATTTTTGATCAGGAAACAGCCGAATTAGTGCCTTATGATCATGCACAGATAGTAAGCCGTCATCTATTAGGTGAAGTTGCTGATTTAGTTATTGTGGTTGGAGGCGATGGTTCTCTACTCCATGCAGCCAGAGCGTTGGTCCGTTATAATACCCCTGTTATTGGCATTAACCGTGGGCGATTAGGTTTTTTAACTGATATCAAACCTTCAGAAGCCATTTTTAAACTTGACCAAGTGCTTCAAGGGCATTTTCAACTTGATCGCCGTTTCTTACTTGAAATGGAAGTACGAACAAATGGCGAAGTTATTTATGATGCAATCGCTTTAAATGATGTTGTTTTGCATTCGGGTAAGTCCGTCCATATGATTGACTTTGAACTCAACATTGATGGTCAATATGTTTATCGCCAGCATAGTGATGGTTTAATTGTTTCTACTCCAACAGGATCAACTGCCTATGCTTTGTCAGGCGGTGGACCAATTTTACATCCAAGTATGGATGCGATTGCATTAGTTCCAATGCATCCCCATACATTGTCATCACGTCCCATCGTAGTCGGTGGGCAAAGCGAAATTAAAATTGTTATTCGCGAAAATCGAGTTTTGCCGATGGTGAGTGCTGATGGACAACATAGTATATCGCTGAATGTCGGAGATAGTTTACACATCCGCAAACATCCATTTAAACTAAGTTTATTGCATCCACCAGGTTATGATTTCTATATGGCCTGCCGTACCAAACTTGGTTGGAACCAAGATTTTGAATCTTTCCAAAGAGATGAATCATGAATATTGAACAAATGCTATCTGTTTTAAACCCTGAAATTGTAGAGCGTTTAAAAACAGCAGTAGAAATTGGTAAATGGCCAAATGGCGTTGTTTTAACAAAAGAGCAGCGTGAGACTTGTATGCAAGCTGTCATTGCTTGGGAGTTGAAAAACTTACCAGAAGAACAGCGTAGCGGCTATATTGACCGTGGTACGAAAGAGGAAGGTGAAGAGTGTGATGATGATCATCACAAGCATGAGCCAGAATTTAAGCCAATTCGTTTTGTTTAATTTAAGAAGCTCAGTGATTACTGGGCTTTTTTTATGTTTATCAAAATATAATAAAGAATCCTATGAAACGTTTAAAACCTATTTACGTACTATTATTTCTAATATTGTTTAGTGGTGCTGCATTAGCCAAACAGCCGATTGAATGTTTACTCAACGTGAAGGTTGTTGCGAGTCGGAAATACACTTCACCTCAAGCTAAATATACAAGTATAAAGAACGACGGTTATCCCATGTTATTGATTGGGATTCAGGTGCTGGAGTCGCAAACAATACGAAGCTCCCAAAAGATCAAAGCACATCATTTATATTGTAAGACACTTATTGGTCAACAACGAGATGCTTATCTTTCGGGTTCCTACGATTCTAATAAGATTACAATCAAAATAGGTGATCACTTGAAACTAAGAAATATTCATTCTTCAGGTCAGGAATATCCATTTTGGCCAGATTTTTATTATATTGAGCCTTAAAACCAAGGCTATCCGATATAACCTTGGTCATACATATATTAGAAACGACTATTCCATAATGCTTTTGCTTTCAGCATTGCCTCTTCAAAACTAGTAACAACTCCCATGGTATATAGTGCGATTCCGATGGTTTCTGTTACTGCCATTTCACCGTATTCATGGTGCTGTTGACCAAGCCACACTGCTTTAAAAGTTGCTAAATCTAACTCTTCTTCAGTTGGACTACGTTCAGGCGTGAGTTTTGGTAACTCGTGTTCATAAAGCTCACCATTTTTAATACCGCAAATTAATGTTTTTGCATCTGGATTTCGCTCAAATTCACCGCCTTCACCCTTAATGACTGCACTATTTTGATAGCCTAAGCGCAGTGCACTATGTTGATGGGAAGTTCTATAAGCTGGATGGAATATAGCTTGTAAGGTGGCTTTTGCATTAAAAGGATTTATTAAGCGGGCTAAAGTATGAATAGGCGAGCGTAATCCCATCACATTTCTTAAAGAAATCAGTTCACTTAAAACAGGTGAAATCACGTCTAAAGGTAAGTAAGCGAAATTTTGCTCTGCTAACTGAGTACGCACTTCTTGTTCAGAATGACAAATTTGATAACCAAGATATTCTAAAACCTGCTCAGTATAGACGCGGTTAAGGGTATGGCCTGATGCACCGTGCATAACAATTTTATAACCGTGTTGAGCAAGGGTAAGGGCTGCTAACAAGAACCACGGATAATGTTTACGTTTACCTGCATAAGATGACCAGTCTAAATCAACTTCTAAAGGCTGAAAATTAAGCTGGTCTCTAGTCGCTTGAACAAATCCTGCGAGTTCATCAATAGATTCTTCTTTAACCCGAAGTAGCATTAAAAAAGCGCCTAACTGCACATCAAGCACTTCACCTTTTAAAATCATGGTAAACGCGTGATACGCTTCTTCATAGCTTAAGGAACGTGAACCACTTTTTCCCTTACCTAAAATACGGACATATTGAGCGAAGGGGTGTTCAGCATCTTTATAGATATTACGTTTAGTATTCATCGTAGTTCAAAAACAATAAAAATGATGGGATGCAGGCAGCTCAAAATGAAATGTCCACAAGTATTTAATCAATATGACATAAAAAACTGTCGAAAAAATATCAAAAGTGTTTCTTATACTAAAGTCTTAGGGCCACATGGGTGTTTTTTGCGCGTATTAGCCAAAAATTTAATCGAATCATTATTTAATTCGAGTACACTTTCTCGTGCTTTTTTGAGCACTCATATCATAATTTTCTGTGATTCTCCTATATCTTCAGCTTTTTATTAAAAAGTAAGAGGTTATTTCTAACTACTCAAAGTGGTTAGGAACTTCAGGTATTCTCCTGTTTTAGAAAACAGCTTTTTTGTTTTCATTGAGGTAGTAGGAAGGTTTTTTGTTTACAAAGAACCGTTTCCCTTTTGCGGTGTTCATGTGAAAGGTTAGGGCTGTGTATTCGTAAAGAATAGACGTTTCATTTTGGTATTTCCAACGGACTTGGAAATATAGATTGAAGTAAAGTTATGGCTAAAAAACCGATTTATAAATCACTTTATTTTCAAGTGATTATTGCGATTATTGCGGGTATCTTGGTAGGGCATTTTTCCCCAAGCTCAACGCAAATTGTCAATGGTGTCGAACAGCATATTCCAGGTTTAGGTGAAAAACTCAAGCCATTAGGTGATGCCTTTATTCGTTTGATCAAGATGATCATCGCTCCAGTTATTTTCTGTACCGTGGTGAGCGGTATTGCTGGCATGGAAAGCATGAAGTCAGTCGGAAAAACTGGCGGCGTTGCCTTGTTATACTTTGAAGTTGTTTCAACAATTGCACTTCTAATTGGCCTTGTTGTAATTAACATCGCTAAACCGGGTGTAGGGATGAATGTTGACCCTACTACTCTTGATACTTCGGGCATTCAAAAATACGTCAGTTCTGGTGAGTCACAATCTACCATTGATTTTTTAATGCACATCATCCCTGATACGGTGGTTGGTGCATTTGCAAATGGTGAAATCTTACAAGTCCTTCTTTTTGCAATTCTCTTTGGTTTTGCTTTACATAAGTTAGGTGATGCAGGACGTCCAGTTTTAAAATTTATTGATCAAGTTGCACATGTGTTCTTTAACATTGTGAACATGGTAATGAAACTGGCACCGATTGGCGCATTTGGCGCAATGGCATTCACCATTGGTAAATATGGTGTTGGTTCACTCGTACAATTAGGGCAACTCATTATCTGCTTCTATATTACGTGTTTACTCTTTATCTTTTTGATCTTGGGTACAATCAGCCGTATTAGTGGATTTAGTATCCTCAAGATGATTCGCATGATTCGTGAAGAGTTATTAATTGTACTTGGTACATCTTCTTCTGAATCTGTTTTGCCGCGTATGTTGCGTAAACTTGAAATTGCAGGTTGTGAAAAGTCTGTAGTCGGTTTGGTTATTCCAACAGGTTATTCATTTAACCTTGATGGAACATCAATCTATTTGACCATGGCTGCCATCTTTATTGCCCAAGCAACGAATACTCAGCTTGATATTCAACATCAGATCACTTTGTTATTGGTACTCTTAATCTCATCTAAGGGGGCGGCGGGTGTAACTGGCTCTGGCTTTATTGTTATGGCAGCAACGTTGTCTGCTGTAGGACATATTCCTGTTGCAGGTTTAGCATTGATTTTAGGTATTGACCGTTTCATGTCAGAAGCACGTGCTTTAACCAACCTTGTTGGTAACTCTTTAGCAACGATTGTTGTTGCTAAATGGGTGGGTGCTTTAGATAAAGATAAGCTGAATGAAGCATTAAACAATCCTGATGAAGTCGACAGAAAAATGATGGAACAAAAAACTCCTCAAGTCGCTGAAGGTCTAGATTAATTCGAATAAACCTATATAAAAAAGGAAGCTGTGGCTTCCTTTTTTATTGGCTGACTGAAAAGTACAGTTTTAATGAGCAGCTATGCCATGACAGTTGCTTGAAAAATGATTAGCATGCACAACAACGAGGTTCGATAAAACAATAAAGCTGAAGGAAAATATTATGTTGGCATACGATGCAGATTTAGAATTATTCCGTGATAATTTTAAACGTTTTATGAGTGAGCATATTGCGCCTCACTACGACCAATGGGAACGCGAAGGAATCATGCCTCGTTCAGTTTGGAATCAACTGGGTGAAAATGGCTATTTATGTGTGGATGTCCCTGAAGAATACGGTGGTTATGGGGTTCCGACATACTATTCATTAATGTTGGTTGAAGAGTCTGCACGTGCCGGTTTTTGTGCATTATCAACAGCCATTTCTTGCCACTCTGAAATTGCTGCACCCTATATTTTACACATCGGGACAGAAGAGCAAAAACAATATTGGTTACCGAAAATGGTAACAGGTGAAGTGGTTGGTGCAATTGGTATGACTGAACCTGGAGCAGGCTCGGATTTACAATCAATGCGTACCAGTGCCATTTTGCAAGACGACCATTATTTGCTAAATGGTTCAAAAACCTTTATTTCAAATGGACAGCATGCTGATCTTGTTGTGCTTGCAGTAAAAACTGATCCTCAAGCACGGGCGAAAGGTGTGTCCTTATTACTAGCAGATACACATCTGGAAGGCTTTAAAAAAGGCACAAATCTAGACAAAATCGGCCTACATTCTCAAGACACATCTGAGCTGTTTTTTGACAATGTGAAAGTGCCTAAAAACCAGTTACTTGGTCAAGCTGGGCAAGGTTTTGCTTATTTAATGCAAGAATTACCACGTGAACGTACTGCAATTGCATCCACTGCAATTGGTGCAATCCGCGGTGCAATTGATTTGACAACGGCTTATGTAAAAGAACGCCAAGCATTTGGTCAACCCATTTCACAATTCCAAAATACGCGTTTTGTTTTGGCACAAGCAAAAATTGATGAGCTTGCAACAGCAGCTTTTTATGAAAGAAACGTTGCCTTATATCAAGAAGGTAAACTAGATGTAGAAACGGCTGCGGCATTGAAAAGTTTCAGTAGCGATATGCAAATGAAAGTCGCAGATAACTTGCTTCAGCTTTTTGGTGGTTATGGCTATATGACCGAATATCCAATTTCTCGTTTCTTTGTAGATGCCCGTATTCAGCGTATTTACGGTGGTACAAATGAAATTATGAAAGAAATCGTAGCACGTGGATTAATTGGCAAAGCCTAATTAAGCAGAGAAAAAACAGCCTGTCCTAGAACGGGCTGTTTTGTTTTTAACTATTTGGTCTTCTGTTGAATGACAGGGTAGTCTTGTTGTTTCGGTAATTGCTGTAATGCATGATTCATCTTTTTTAAAAACTCATCTGCTTCATCTTGACGGAATGAGTCTTCGGTATACTCACTGCGCTTTTGAAAGACGACACCACAACCAGTTATTTCCATATTTTTAGGATTAAATGACCAGTCATTAGGATTCTTTAGGTTAATGTTTAAATCACTTTCACAACTTTTCCATAAACGTAAAAAATCATTTGATAATTCTGTTTTAAATCCTTTCGCAGGATAGACTGAAAATCCTTTCATTTCGGGATTATAAAACTGTATAAACATGTCTACTGGCATGCCTCCCCAAACGATTGCCGTATTTTCTGGTAACGCGATAGCTGTTAAATTTTTCTCTTTTAAGGCATGTGTTTGCTGAAATTCCTGCCTAAAATGTTGTGACTTGTAGGTGAGTTTAGTCTGGGCTGGCACGGGAATGCCCCGAACTTGATTGCTGGCAGTCGTCATATAGTACGGGGACGGATCAGTACCATTGCACCCCGCGATGAGGGGACAGCCGCCACAAGCCGTTAGACTGACACTAATTAAACTCAGTAGACCTAAAACAATAATTTTATTCATTCTATTTTACTGTTGTTATGACATCTTCAGACAGTATAACTAATCTATCGATTAAGAGCTTTGTCTTTAAGAGGAGTGAAATGCTCCACTTTAAATTTAAGTGGGTTTTATTCAGTTGTTTGCTCTGTAGGCTCATCAAATAAAGGTTTACAGCTTTCTAAGTTTTGGCATGCAGCAAACATAAGTGCTTTCGGCAAACTCGCATACAAATTGGTAATATGTTGTTCAGCAGGATTATAAAAATGCCAATAAGCAAATTGGGCTGAGCGGCGGTTTTCCAAAGTTTTAAAGAAATCTTTTTCATTAAAGTAATGATCAGATTGAGTACGAGGTCCTCCTTGCTCATGGGTGCCGACTGTAGTCAAAAGCATCGGAGAATTACTTTGTTTTTGACTCTGCCAATAGTTTAATTTTTGAAATAGCATGCCTTGATCAAACCACAGGGAAGGGCTGGCTGCAATGTAACGTTGAAATGCTTCAGGTTTTTGAAAAAATTGATAAAGCACAAATAACCCTCCAAATGAGTGGCCATAAATACTTTGCTGCTGGCTATTAATTGGAAACTGTTTGGCGATTTCCGGTTTGAGTTCGTTATTTAAAAATGCAATAAACTGATCAGCACCACCATATTTATATTTACCTTGAGCCTGAAATTCAGCAGAAGGTTTTGGGGTGTAGTCATAAGCACGTTTTTGTACATCAAAAGTTTTTTGTTTGGGGTAACCGACCGCAACGATCATGAGCGGGTCTAGACCTAATTTTGTAGAACCTGCCCCAATAGATTGAGCGATATTGACTGCACTTGGAAAGGTTGCATTTCCGTCTAATATATAAAGTACCGGATAACCATGTTGCGGTGGGGCAACGGGTGGTTTATAAATTTGGATAAGATAATCATGGCCTGTATTTTTAGAGTTAATTTGAAATTGTGCCTGATTGTTTTGAAAAACAATTTTTGATTGATTTTGTGTAGAAGTTTGAGCAAAAACAGAGCCACTTACTAATGAGCTCAAAAGAAAACTGCAAGATAAAAAGAAAAATGAGTTATGCATAATAAACAAGAATAAAATTTATTATGTAAATGATAAATGAAAATCATTATCAAATAAAGCGATCTGAGGAATCCGACCAAGATGGTTTAATGAAAAAAGCCAATACAGCCATATTGCCTAACAAATCAAAGCAGACTATTGTTATACTCTCGTTTAAAAGATGATTTTGCTGAGGCTGCATTCCAATGATCAACGATGATCAAAACAAAACGACTTCTCTTAGTTTAGAACAAATTCGCGAAGATATTGATAGCGTGGATCAACAGATTCAAGAATTATTAAATCGACGCGCAAGCCTTGCTGAAGCAGTTGCGAAAGCTAAATTTGCTTCCGAAGAGAATCCTTTGTTTTATCGTCCTGAACGTGAAGCGCAAGTCTTACGTAAAGTCATGGAGCGTAACCAAGGTCCTTTGTCTGATGTAACCATGGCGCGTTTGTTCCGTGAAATTATGTCTGCTTGCCTTGCTTTAGAAGCGCCGCAAAGTATTGCATTTTTAGGGCCAGAAGGTACTTTTACTCAATCTGCTGTACTTAAGCATTTTGGTAAAGATGCGGTTGTACGCCCACTTCCAACAATTGATGAAGTCTTCCGTGAAGTGGAAGCAGGTAGTGCCCATTACGGTGTAGTTCCAGTTGAAAACTCATCTGAAGGTGTTGTAAACCATACCTTAGATTGCTTTAAAACATCGAATTTAAACGTGATTGGTGAAGTTGAATTACGTATTCATCATCAATTCCTTGTTTCTGAAAATACACGTAAAGACAGTATTAAGCAGATTTATGCTCATCAGCAAACTTTGGCTCAATGTCGCCAATGGTTAGATGCGCATTATCCGGGTGTTGAGCGTGTTGCTTTAAACTCAAATGCAGAAGCTGCGCGCCGTATTCGCAACGAATGGCATTCGGCAGCGATTGCATCTGATATCGCAGCGGGCATGTATAACCTTGAAATCTTACATAGCAATATTGAAGATAATCCGGAAAATACAACACGTTTCTTAGTAATTGGTCGTGAAAAAATTCCACAAAGTGGCAATGATAAAACATCATTATTGATTTCAGCGCATGACCGTGCGGGTGCTTTATTAGAAATTTTAGCGCCATTTGCAAAACATAATATTAGCTTAACAAGTATTGAGACTCGTCCAGCATTACCTGAAAAATGGGCCTATGTATTCTTTATCGATTTAGAAGGTCATATCGAACAAGAGAATGTTGCTGCTGCGATTAATGATATTCGCCCAATGGTGAAAGAGATCCGTATTTTAGGTTCTTATCCTGCTGCTGTTCTGTAATCACTTATGTTGGAATAATGACATGCATTAAGATAAGCATGTCATTATGCTTAAAAACAAATTGCTCAATGGTTTAAATATCTTTGAGCAAAAGCAAAGTTGAAGTTATGTCACAACCCCTATTTAAAAAAGTTGCATTTATTGGTTTAGGACTCATCGGGTCGAGTTTAGCTCGTGTTATTGTTGCAGAAAAGTTGGCGACAACTATTGTGGCATCTACGCGCTCACATAAAACTTTAGAAGATGCAAAATCACTTGGCTTAATACACGAAGGATTTTCTGATCCAGTTGAAGCCGTGAAAGGGGCAGATTTAGTCGTTTTAGCCTTGCCAGTGCGTGCTACGCAAAAAGTGCTTGAGCAAATTAAACCTTATTTGTCAGCAACCACAATTTTAACCGATGTGGGAAGTACAAAAGGTAATGTCGTTGATGCAGCAAAAGCTGTATTTGGTGAAGATTTACCAGAAGGTTTTGTGCCAGGGCATCCTATTGCAGGTAGTGAACATACAGGTGTTCACGCGGGTAAAGTTGACTTATTTGCAAATCATAAAGTGATTTTAACGCCGTTAGCAACAAGTGCAGAATGGGCTGTTGATAAACTGATTCAACTTTGGTCGGCAGCAAAAGCCGAAGTCATTTGTATGGATGTTGCCAAGCATGATGAAGTGTTGGCCCATACGAGTCATCTACCACATTTGATGGCATTTAATCTGGTCGAGCAACTTGCAAACCGTGAAGATAATCTCGATATTTTCCGTTATGCAGCAGGTGGTTTTCGTGACTTTTCGCGGATTGCTGCCAGTGATCCCCAAATGTGGCATGACATTTTCTTTGCCAATAAAACAGCTATATTAAATGCTGTAGATGGCTTCGAAAAGCAGCTTACTGTACTTAGAAAATTGATTGAAAACGAAGACTCTCATGCATTAATGGGTTTGCTTGGCCATGCTCAGGCAGCCCGTCAGCATTTCAATCATATGTTAGCCAAAAAACCTTTAATGGAGAAAAATAAGGTGACACAGCAATTCAGTATCTTACCGGGAAATAAAACTTTTAAAGGTAAATTTACCGTACCGGGTGACAAATCTGTGTCACATCGCTCCATTATGTTTGGTGCTATTGCCGAAGGCACGACTCATGTCACTGGCTTCCTTGAAGGTGAAGACGCGTTAGCAACTTTGCAAGCTTTCCGTGATATGGGCGTAAGCATTGAAGGCCCAAAGAATGGTGAAGTGACCATTCATGGTGTAGGAATGCATGGTTTAAAAGCACCTGCAAGTGCATTGTATATGGGTAACTCTGGTACAAGCATGCGTTTGCTTTCAGGCATGTTATCAGCACAGAAATTTGATTCAGTCATGACAGGTGATGCTTCACTTTCTAAACGTCCAATGGAGCGTATTGCTAAGCCATTGCGTTTAATGGGCGCACAAATTCAGACTACAGGTGAAAAAGGTACACCACCTGTAAGCATTACGGGTAGCCAGCAATTAAAAGGTATTCAATACGATTTACCTATGGCATCTGCTCAAGTAAAGTCAGGCATTCTACTTGCTGGCCTATGGGCTGAAGGTGAAACTTCGGTAACTGAACCAGAGCCAACTCGTGATCATACTGAACGCATGCTTCGTGCATTTGGTTATGATGTTAAGACTGAAGGCAACAAAATTTCCCTTGTTGGTGGCGGTAAATTAGTGGGCACTGACATTCAAGTGCCATCAGATATTTCATCTGCTGCTTTCTTTATGGTGGGTGCTGCAATTACTGAAGGCGCCGACGTTGTGCTTGAAGCTGTAGGTATTAACCCAACACGTACTGGTGTGATCGAAATTTTAAAACAGATGGGTGCTGACCTCACTGTTGAAAATGAACGTATTGCTGGTGGGGAGCCGATTGCTGATATTCATATTAAGGGTTCACGCACGCTTAAAGGCATTCACATGCCTGAAGACCAAGTACCTTTAGCGATTGATGAATTCCCAGCTTTATTTATTGCAGCAGCTTGTGCGGAAGGCCAAACGGTATTGACTGGCGCAGCAGAGCTTCGCGTGAAAGAGTCTGACCGCATTCAAGTGATGGCAGATGGCTTAAAAATCATGGGCATTGACTGCACACCAACTGAAGATGGCATCATTATTGAAGGTAAGGGTAAGTCTGGCGATTGGTCACCAATTTTTACTGGTGGTGAAGTTGAATCACACCATGACCACCGTATTGCCATGAGCTTTAGTATGGCAGGCCTTCGTAATTCTGGTCCGATTACGATTCAGGGCACTGAAACAGTTGCGACAAGCTTCCCAACTTTTACTGAGTTGGCGAATCGTGCAGGCTTAACGATTGAAGTTAGCCAATAACTTTTTACCTAACACATTTTATAATTGCTAACACAATAGCAACGGCAGCAGCGGGCTAAATGCTTGGCTGCTGTTTGTTTATTGCTTATGCTAAGTGCAGATAATGATAATAGTGTTAGGACAAAGGATGAAAAAATTACAATTTATTGCCAGTTGCCCACAACATGGGGTGCTTGATCATCCACCAAATGAATGCCATATCACCCAAGAATATGTAGCGGCTTTATTATTTAAACAATTGGGGCATTATGGTTTTGATGCACAACATATTGTGCATGAACATGAAAAAGTAGAAGTGAGTATTGATAATCATCTTTTACCTTTGTCTATTACTTGCCAAAAAACAGACCATGATGGGCATTTGATGTGTGAAATTTCTGCCAATCCAGATGAAGAACAAGACTGGTTTGAGAAAATTGAAACACAAAGCATTATTCGTCAGCTCGCACAGGCAGTTGAAAATAGTTTGAAAGCCGATCAAAGTTTTTCAGCATTTGAATGGAAAAATTAAATAAAACGATTCTTAAAACTTTTTAATGAAGTACGACTTTTAGAAAAGTCGTACTCTCTTTAGATTAAAGATAAAAATACAAAATCTTTCCTGAAATCCCTACCTATCTTTAATGCATTGTGTATATTGAAATTATTAAGATATTTACATAATTAGAGTGTGGTTTTCATGACACAAGTTGATATTGCAGCGTTATCTCCTCAAGTCGTTTGGCAGCATTTTCAAACACTTTGCACTATTCCTCGTCCATCAAAGCATGAACAGCAACTGCGTGAGTTTTTAAAAAACTGGGCACAAAGTCGAAATTTAGAAACTTACATAGACGAAGTAGGAAATTTGATTATCCGCAAGAATGCGACTGCGGGGAGGGAAGATGTGTCTGGAGTCATTCTTCAAGGCCATTTAGACATGGTCACACAAGCCAACACAGGTACTGTACATGACTTCTTTAAAGACCCGATTCGCCCAATACTTGAGGATGGCTGGTTAATTGCCAAAGACACCACTTTGGGTGCAGACAATGGCATTGGGGTAGCCTTAGCTTTAGCTGTATTAGATTCAAATGATATTGCTCATGGCCCTATTGAAGTTCTTTTAACAGTTGATGAAGAAGCAGGCATGAGTGGTGCCCGGCTTTTACAGGCAGGTGTGCTAAAAGGCAAATGGTTATTCAATATTGATACAGAAGAGTGGGGCGAGTTATATCTCGGATGTGCTGGTAGTATTGATGTTGAAGTCGAGCAGCCACTTAATTATGAAAAAATTTCTGAAAACTTGACCATTGTAAATATTCAGGTTGCTGGCCTCAAAGGTGGTCATTCTGGTGTAGATATTCATTTAGGACGTGGCAATGCCAATGTTATTCTGGCCCGCTTTTTAAATGAGTATTTAGCAAAGCTTGGTGGAAGACTTGTTGAGTTTAGTGGTGGTTCAGCTCGTAATGCACTACCTCGAGAAGCAGTTGCAACTATTGCGATTTCGCCTAACCAATTACCTGAATTAGAAAAATTACTCGCTGAATATCAAACGACATGGAAAAAACAGCTACAGGGTATTGATGACAACCTGCGATTAACTATTCAAGCTACTAGCGTTGAAACGAATCAAGTGATTATTCAACAACAGCAAAATGAATGGCTACAAGCTTTGGCAACAAGTCCATACGGCGTTGCAAGTATGAGTCAAGCTCTTCCAGATGTGGTTGAGACTTCAAATAATATTGGGGTTGTAAAATTAAATCGAGAGGGTGGAAAAGCTGTCTTAATGGTCCGCTCAATGGTGAACCAAGAAGCTGAAGATTTTGCAAAGAAAATTCAGGCGCATTTTAGTCAATTTAATATCGCTTCTACACTCACGCCGTTGGTTTCGGGGTGGACGCCAAATCCAGATTCGGCTGCTTTAAAGTGCTTACAGCAAGCCTATCAAAAGGCGTTTAACATTGAGCCAAAGCTCAAAGTAATTCATGCAGGTCTAGAGTGCGGGATTATTGCCGAGCACTATCCAGATTTACAGATGGTTTCATTTGGACCTGATATTCAAGGTGCACATGCACCGGGTGAGCGAGTAAAAGTTGATACTGTAGATAATTGCTGGAAGTTGTTGGTGACGGCTTTGGCATCTGTAGAGTAATTTTTTAGAAATAAGAAGCTCATTAGTGAGCTTCTTAAACGTTGACCTTTACATGAAAATGATCTGGACTTAACTCGACAAACCCGATTTCACAATCAATAAATTTTTCAATCATGGCTGCTTGAGTACGAGTGTGTTCGCTAATACTTTGTGTGGTGAATTCGCCACCTTGCCCTAAAGCTAAAGGTAGAAGCAATTGATCTGCCAAATACTCATCTACAACAGCCTGCGAAGATAAATATAGATTTACATCTTTTGCTAAATGATCAGCTATTTGCTCTGCACTTTTTCGCATTTCACCTAAAGCTGTAAACAGTTGAGTGTGATGTTGATGGGTGGCTTTTACGTAAACTGTATTACCTTGGCTGATTCCATTCAGCTGAAATTGCTTTTGTGTATCCAATTTCAGTCTTCTATTTAAAGTCGCTAATTCTCGTTGTGCAATTTGCGCTTCTTCTGAAAGATTTAATACTGCTGCAAACGCCTCAGTACATTGCAAAGCACCACGATCTAATAAATTTAGTTTGTTGCGATGTTGCCACGGCTGAATCGTAACTTGAATTTCACCCGCACCAATTGGAAAGAAGCCTGCTTTGTTTAATTTAAAATCGACGTTAATGCCAAGTTTCGCTAGAGCAGGTAAAAAGCAGTGTTCAATAAAATCTGCTGTTGGTGCAAGTGGGTTGTGTGTACCCCCTGAAATAGTAAGCTCAGAGACTTCATTTTGTAATAACAAAGCAGGTAGAAGTGTTTGTAAAACTAGTGTGGTACTTCCTGCGGAGCCGATTTGAAATTGATATTTCCCACTTTGAACATGTTGAGGTGTGAAATATAAACGTTGGCTATGTAATTCAGCACCCTCTACATAAGCTTGGCTAATTTGTTGAGATGCCTGTACACAAACCAAATGTTGACGCATTAAACCTGGTTTTTTACGCCCAGCACGTATATTAGTTAATTCAAATGCCTGACCTGTAATCATTGAAAGGGCAAGGGCAGTTCTTAAAATCTGTCCACCGCCTTCACCTTGTGAGCCATCAATTTGAATGGTTGTTGGCATATTTGCCAAAGCTTTATTCACTTCTATTTTCCTTATTTTTTAATTTAATGAACATACTGTCAGTACATGGTAGTGCGAAGTAACGTGTAACTTTGCTTTCGACAAAGATTTACTAGGTGCATAGTGCTGAGCCTGATAAGTGAATATCGATGCACGGCTCACATGCTGCCATAGCCGCCTGAATTGTCTTCAATCCCTCAGATCGGAGTAACGCAGGATCTTGTACTCGCCCAGTATGCCCAAACTTTGGTTGTGAAAATGATTTCACAAAATCTATTGTTTAATCGATTAGATCAATTTGCCAATTGGCAGCCTGAATTTTTACGTTTAAGTCACGGAGTTTCGCACTGATATCATCAGCTTGCTTTTGTAAGCTAGAAACAGGAATGACTTTCTTCCACTTAATTTCACGTGAGCTATAACGATCAGATTCACGATGTGTATTGGCAATCGCATCCATTAAGATCTTATGCTGTTCAGCATAACTATCTCTTAAGCTCAGTAGTGATAATAACGTTTTTCCATCTTCTAACTTTGCTTGAGTATTGGTTAGATGAATACGATAAATCAACTGATTGCTTTCTTGGGTTAAAGCAAACACCTGTTTGATGAGTTCATTAGGGTCTTCACTTGGTTCATCACCATCTTGTACCAATACATTGGCATTGATACGTTGTTTTAACGAAGCGAGCTTTTTTTGTTGATCGCTTCGCAGTAAAAGAGCTTCTGCGAGTTTCATTATTCTATTTCCTTAATATTAGAAATAACCACCTGAGGCCTCTTGCCACATTTTATAACCCTCAAGTTCTTCTTCACCTGTTATGCCGCTTTGAACAAAAAGTAATTTATAGGTCGCTAATGCTGAATAAGAAAGTGGTAAGTGCCCAATACTTAAAACTTCATTAGTTGTATTGTATTTTCCAAAAGTTAATGTCGTCTCATCTATATATTTGGGAAAATGCTTATATTGATTTTCATACATTGCAATATGAGCGCCATAGTCATCAAGTTTTAATATTTTGATGACTTGTAACTTGCCATTATCAGAAGGAGAGACATATAAGCTACCTTCTTCGAGTTTGATTGACTCTAGTTGCAAGGGGAAAAATAAAGTTTTCATAATCACCCTTTAACACACACCACTTGTCTTAATGTATAAACCACTTCAACCAAATCGCTTTGAGCTTTCATTACATCTTCAATAGGCTTATATGCAGAAGGAATTTCATCAATAACTGCAGCATCTTTACGGCATTCCACACCTTCAGTTTGGGCAATTTGATCTTCAACAGTAAAGCGTCGTTTTGCTTCAGTACGACTCATAACACGGCCTGCGCCATGCGAACATGAGCAGAAAGATTCCTGATTTCCAAGTCCACGTACAATAAAGGACTTTGCACCCATTGAACCGGGAATAATTCCGTATTCTCCTAAACGCGCGCGGACTGCACCTTTACGGGTAACCATCACTTCCTCACCATAGTGTTCTTCTTTTTCCACATAGTTATGGTGACAGTTCACTGCTTCCAAACGTGCCTGAAAAGGCTTTGGTACAATCGTAGCCAAGGCTTTAATCGCAGATTGCATCATGATTTCTCGGTTCTTCATGGCAAAGCGTTGAGCCCAACCTACGGCAAACCAATAATCATCAAAATGTTCAGTTCCTTCGACTAAATATGCTAAATCTTTATTTGGCAAGTTAATAAAATGCTTCTGCATATCTTTACGTGCAAGCTCAATAAAATGATTACCGATAGCATTTCCTACACCACGGGATCCTGAGTGCAACATAATCCACACATGATCATGCTCATCTAAACAGATTTCGACAAAGTGGTTTCCTGTACCTAAAGTTCCCAAATGCTTGCGGTTATTGGTGTTTTTCAAACGTGGATGTTTGGCACAAATGTATTCAAAATCTGCAACCAAATCAGCCCAAGCTTGATCTACCATTTCTGGTGGAGTTTCCCATGAACCTCGATCGCGTCCGCGTTTAGTCATTCCATGTGGGATCAAACGTTCTAGTTCAGTACGTAGAGCATGTAAGTTATCTGGTAAATCTGAAGCAGTTAAGCTTGTACGGGTTGCCATCATTCCACAACCAATATCTACACCCACAGCAGCAGGAATAATTGCCCCTTTGGTTGGAATTACACTACCAATAGTTGCGCCTAAACCGAAGTGTACATCTGGCATTACAGCCATCCATTTATAAATAAAAGGCATTTGAGCAGTTTGCAATAATTGTTGTTTTGAGTTGTCATCAACAAGCACGCCTTTAGTCCACATTTTGACTGGCATAGTTTTTTCATTTTGCAGAACTTGGTAAGCAGGTTCTTGCTGCTTTTGTTCAAATTGAGCTTGTTGGTTAATTTCTTCAATGACAGACATTTTCTTTTCCTTTCAAAGCCTGCCTGCCAAGCGTTTGCAGGCAGGTGTTATTCACAATATCCCAATGATGTTGTGTGCTTTGTACTATTGCACTGAGTGTGCCAACTTTTTTAAAAATCACTTAATTAAAATATAAGTTATTGAAAATAATATATAAAAATAATTATTTTCTCTGTGTGATTAATTTTTATTGGAGATTTTAACGTTTAATATATATCTAAAAATATATTTAAATATCTTTTTAGATATATGTTATTAATGGGCTTTACGATTTTTATCGACTTTTAAAAGCTGTCCAGCTTCGTTTAAAGTAAAATCATCAAAATCATTTGCTAAATAAAAATGACCTTTATAAAACTGGAGAACTTCTTCAATAATAGCTTGCTGTCCAGTTCTATCCTGATGTCTAGGGCTAAAATGCGTCAGAATTAAATTACCCAGAGATTGTTGTTCTGCAAATTCAGCCACCATTTTTGCTGAACTATGCATTGGACCTTTGCCCACCTTATCTAAAACTGTTTGCAAGTATGTTGATTCATGAATGAGTAGTTGAGCATCTTTGCAAGCGTCTGCTAACAGTTCAGGTTGGTCATTATCTCCACCTATAACTGCATGAATTTGCTGGTTTTGAACTTTGATAAAGTCTTGAGCTTTTAGAGTTTGTCCCTCAAATTCAACATCATAGCCTCGTTTTAAATGGCCCCACATATCTCCTTGAGGTACGCCAAGCTGAGTTAGAGCTTGGGTATCTAATTTCTTGTGAATAGATTTGATATAGATGCTAAAAGCAAAACTTGGAACACGATGGCTTAGTGGATGTGCTTGAACGATGAATTCATCGGTGATCTGCTGTGGCTGTGTCGCTTCATTCACATCAATAAATTGGAGTGAATAGGGCAAATATAAATCTGTAAGTTGGGCGGTGATTTCAAACCATTGCTGAATTTCTTTTGGTGCAATCACGATTAATGGTTTGCTGCGGGCATTCATGCCAGCACTTGCAAGTAAACCAACTAGACCATAACAATGGTCGCCGTGAACGTGTGTAATACAAATGGCAACTAGGTTTTGTAATGAAAGTTTAGCTTGTTGAATGCGGTGCTGTGTACCTTCTCCTGCATCAATTAAAATCCAGTCCTTATTTTTGCTGTTACGAACCGCTAATCCTGAAACATTACGTGTCAGGGTGGGTACACCTGAAGATGTGCCTAAAAAAGTAAAATGAAGCATATTCTTGGAATTTTTTGGTCAAATGCGTATTGTATATTATAGACACTTATAAAATTTTATAGAAATTATGGCGGATGCAAAGAAAACAGTCGTTATTGGCTTTGTCGGTTCTACACTTGATCAGGGAAGAAGGCCAGATCGCTGGCAGCGTTGGCGTCCTACAATTAGCCTGTTAATGCATGAAGATTTGCTTGTAGATGAATTGGTGTTGTTACATGATCGGCAACATCATAATTTAGTTAAATCTATAGCAGCAGACGCGAAAGAAATTTCTCCACAAACACAGATTTCTGGACATAAGGTCAGTATTAAAGATCCTTGGGATTTTGCAGAGGTGTATGGGGCACTTTATGATTTTGTAAAAACATATCCGTTTGATGTCGAAAAAAATAACTATTTATTGCATATCACAACGGGAACACATGTTGCCCAAATTTGTTGGTATTTATTAGTTGATGCACATTATTTTCCAGCTCAACTTATTCAGAGTTCACCTAATCAACAAAAGACCTCAGAAGGTGAATATAGAATTATTGATCTGGATTTATCTCGATACGATGTTTTAAAACAGCGATTCGATGATGAACAAAAGCAAAATTGGCAACAACTTAAAGCAAATATTTCTACTCATAATAAAGCCTTTAATCAGCTTATTGAGGAGGTTGAATTAGTTGCAACTCGCTCTAGTGCGCCTATTTTAATTATGGGTGCAACAGGTGTTGGTAAGTCTCATTTGGCAAAACAGATTTTTCAGTTAAAGAAAGATAAATTTCAATTAAGCGGTCGTTTTATTGATGTTAACTGTGCGACTTTACGTGGTGATAGTGCCATGTCCACTTTATTTGGTCATATAAAAGGTGCATTCACAGGAGCAGCTGCTTCTCGTGCTGGTCTACTAAAAAGTGCTGACCAAGGCATTTTGTTTTTAGATGAAATTGGTGAGTTAGGGCTTGATGAACAAGCAATGCTTCTTAAAGCGCTTGAAGACAAAAGCTTCTTTCCAGTTGGAAGTGATAAGGAAATTCAGGCAGATTTTCAGCTGATAGCGGGTACTAACCGTGATTTACGTAATGAAGTTCGGGCTGGTCGTTTTCGTGAAGATTTATGGGCCCGTTTGAATACATGGACATTCTTTTTACCAAATTTAAAAGACCGTATAGAAGATATTGCCCCCAACATTGATTTTGAGCTACAACGTTTTGCAGCAATTCATCAAAGACAATTACGTTTTCAACGTGATGCTTTAGAAATGTATTTAAAATTTGCTAAATCAGCAGATGCATCATGGCAAGGAAATTTTAGAGATCTAGCCGCGAGCGTGACTCGTTTAGCAACTTTATCGCAAGGTGAGTTAATTCGCCGTGAAACTGTAGAAAAAGAAATTCAACGGTTAAAGCAACTTTGGCTTATTCAGACCGCATCTTGCAATGATGGAAATAGAGATGTAGACATTCTATTGAACTATTTGAGTTCTGAACAACTAGAGCAAATAGATGAATTTGACCAGATTCAATTACGTGGGGTACTTGAGGTTTGTGAAAATTCAAAATCAATGGCAGAGGTGGGAAGACAACTCTTTTCGGTGTCTCGTCAACAACGTAATACAACGAACGATAGTGATCGAGTGAAAAAATATTTGGCCCGTTTTGGATTAAGTTGGAATAATTTTTAGTAGTTACAGGGCTTATGAAATGATGGACATAGACTCAATCTATGTCCATCAAACTACTGCTTATTTCATAATAATAAAGCGTGTAATGATTTGGCGAAGCTGTTTTAAATAGCCTGTAAAGAAGTGGTTAGCGCCCGGTAAAATCGTAATTGGGTGCTTTTGAGGTTTCGCCCATGCAATCGCATCTGAAAGCAAGGTAATGTCATCTTGCTCACCATGAATGAGTAGAATATCACCTTGAATTTCTGGAGTTTTATAGTGGCGCAAACCTACTACGGTAGCCGTTGGTAAACCACACAAAATTAACTGTACAGGTCGTAATTCAGGATTAAGCTGTGCAAAGCATTTTGCCAAAACATGTGAGCCGAAGCTAAAGCCACCTGCATAAAATGGCAAACCTTCATGAAGCTTACGAACATGTTCAATTACAGCTAAGATATCTTCAGTTTCACCATGGCCTTCATCATGAATACCTTCACTGCCGCCTAAGCCACGGAAACTAGGGCGATAAACAATACAGCCATATTCATTAAAGATTTGGGTTAAAAGGGCAGGGACTTTATGTTGAGGGGTTCCACCTTGCAATGGATGCGGATGGCAAACAACCGCAAAGCCTTTGATTTCACCTTCAGGGCGGTCAACGAAAAGTTCAATTTTACCTACTGGACCCTGGATGAAAGTTTGCTCAGACATATAAGAACCGCTAAATAACAATACGTGATGCTATTTTACCGATAGTCGTCATTGAAAACACGAGTTAGCATTAAAAAATATCTACTGTTATAGTTGGGATTAAGAATAATTTTTTCAGGTTGTCTATGCTTGCTTTAATTTCTCCTGCAAAAACTTTGGATTATGAAACAGCGTTACCTACAGATGAGTTTACTCAGCCTCGCTTGTTAGAACACTCAGCACAATTAATTGATGTTAGCCGTAAACTTTCTGCTTCGGAAATTGCGAGTTTAATGAGTGTTAGTGAAAAAATTGCCACATTGAATGCAGACCGATTTAGAGATTGGAAGCCTGAGTTTGATTTTTCAAATGCTCGTCAGGCAATTTATGCATTTAAAGGTGACGTGTATACAGGTTTGGATGCCTATCATTTAAAAGATAAAGATATTGATTTTGCACAGCAGCATTTACGTATGCTATCTGGCTTATATGGTTTACTACGTCCTTTAGATCTAATGATGCCTTATCGTCTTGAGATGGGCACTAAATTAAAAAATTTACGTGGTCATAATTTGTATGAGTTCTGGGGTGAAATTATCACGAACCAGATTAATGAAGACTTGGCGGCAATTAAATCTGAGTTACTTGTAAATCTAGCTTCAGATGAGTATTACAAATCGGTCAACGAGAAGAAAATTAAGGCTGAAATTGTTAAGCCTGTTTTTCTTGACCAGAAAAATGGCAAATATAAAGTCATTAGTTTCTATGCGAAAAAAGCACGCGGTTTAATGGCTCGTTTTATGATTGAAAACCAATTAAATAAAGCTGAGGATATTAAAGCGTTCAATACCGATGGATACTACTTTGATGCTGAAAGCTCATCAGCAAAAGAGCTAGTATTTAAACGCGATGAGCAATAATCCTAAGCGTGGTTAATATATGATGATGCAGCTTTACTTATTAAAACTGGAACATGTTTGGTTTGAGCTGCATCAGCATTATCATTTTTCTGAGCCACAAAAAATCTTAAATATACTCATCGCTGCTTATAGTGAAAAGCAGCGGGCCTATCATACGGTTCAACATTTATATGAATGCTTGGCTTTACTCGAATCAGTTCGATCTGATTTGAATGATGCCTATGCGGTTGCATTGGCACTCTGGTTCCACGATGCGATCTATAACCCACAAGCTAAAGACAATGAGTTTAAAAGTGCTGAACTCTTTGAGCAATGTATGGCTCAAGATTTACCAGTAAATACCGCTCAGAAAATAAAGCAGTGGATTCTTGCCACACAAAAACATATACCGACTGATGAGTTGGATTTACAATTTTTATTGGATATCGATTTAGCTATTTTGGCAGCAACTCCAGAACGTTTTATGCAATATGAACAGCAAATTCAGCAGGAATATGCTTGGGTCGATCCAGAAGTATATTCAATCAAAAGAAAAGATGTTCTAGCGCATTTTTATCAGTCTGAGCCACTTTATCAGACGACTTATTTTCAACAGAATTTTGAGTTAAGAGCAAAGCAAAATTTACAGAGGACATTAGGCATAGCCTAAGTAAATATAAGAATTTAGATCTGTTGATTTGAATAAAGCGATATAGATTTTAAAACTTTTAGAAAATTAAAAATGGTTATATGAGGGGGGGAGGAACCACTGAAAAATCAGTGATTCCTTAGAAATAAATTATTTAAAGAAATAACCTGTCTCTGGTGAGCTTGCATTTGCCATACGTTTACGTGGCATGCGACCAGCTAAAAATGCTTCACGTCCTGCTTCAACAGCTTTTTTCATTGCAGAAGCCATCAAAATAGGATTCTGAGCAGCTGCAATCGCGGTATTCATCAACACGCCATCACAACCAAGTTCCATTGCAATAGCTGCATCACTTGCTGTACCAACGCCTGCATCTACCAAAACTGGCACTTTTGCATTTTCTTTAATAATTGAAATAGTATGGGGGTTTAAAATACCTAAACCTGAACCAATGAGACTGCCTAAAGGCATAATTGCAACACAGCCCATACTTTCAAGTTCTTGAGCAATGATCGGGTCATCAGAGGTGTAAACCATAATCTCAAAACCGTCATCAATCAAAGTACGTGCCGCTTTTAAAGTCTCGGTTACATTTGGATATAAGGTCTTTTCGTCACCCAAAACTTCAAGTTTTACCAAGTTGTGACCGTCTAGAAGTTCACGCGCTAACATGCAAGTACGAATTGCGCTGTCAGCATCAAAACAACCTGCGGTATTTGGTAAAATTGTATACTTTTCTGGCGGAATGACAGAGAGTAAATTTGGCTGATCTGGATGTTGTCCAATATTCACACGGCGGATTGCAACAGTAACGATTTCTGCACCACTCGCTTGAATGGCTAAATCTGTTTCATTTAAGTCTTTATATTTGCCAGTTCCTACCAATAAACGAGATTGAAAAGAACGTGAACCAATAATGAGAGGGGTGTCTTGCATGGATAACTCCGACTTAGCCGCCGCCAACAGCGTGAATAATTTCGATACGGTCATGTTGAGCGATAGAAATCTGCTCTAATTTGCTTTTTGGAATAATTTGCTGGTTGTATTCGACCGCAAATCTTTTTCCTTCAAGTGCCAAAGCCTGAATGAGCTGCATTAGGTTTTGACAAGGCGTGTCCGTTAATTCGCCATTTAAATAAATTTGCATGATCACATTCCAATTATTTTGCGTATTTGAGGGCATTCCAAGCCAAAACGAGCCATCCAGCTATCATAAATGCTCCACCAATTGGGGTAATTGCCCCTAAAATTCTCGGTAATCCAAGCGCCATGATATAGAGTGAACCACAGAAGAATAAAATACCAATCTGAATCAATATGAATGGCAATTTAATGGGGAACGTAAGGATAACTTTGCTTAAAATACCAAGTGCTAAGAGACCTAAAGCATGGTAAAAAAAGTAGTCGGTTGCAGTATGCCACCAAACAAGTTGCTCAGGACTCGCGTGAGCTTTAAGACCATGTGCTCCAAAAGCACCCAACATGACTGCAAAGGCAAGATTAAGGGCTGAAATGGCAATCCACATAACAAAAAACGCAAATGAATAATGAAGGGCAACGTTATCATAGATTGGGTTGGCTAAACATAGCCAGATAAAACAAAAGGGCTAATCGCCCTTTTATTTTTAAACTTATTTTAGCTTGCAGACATGGCAATTTTAATTTTTTCCATTGCATTCTTTTCAAGCTGGCGAATACGTTCTGCTGATACATTATATTCGGCCGCTAACTCGTGGAGAGTAGATTTGTCATCATCTAACCAACGACGTTGTAAAATATTACGCGAACGGTCATCTAACTGATCCATTGCATTATGTAGGGCAGATGTACTTTGCTCTTCCCAGTCCTCATTTTCGACTAAACGGGCTGGATCATAGCGATTATCTTCAAGATACAATGCCGGTGCAGTATGTGGGGTGTCATCGTCGTCGTCACCTTGAGCTTCGAAAGCAGCATCATAAGCGGTTAAACGACCTTCCATCTCCAGAACTTGTTCTGCAGTTACATTTAAGTCATTCGCAATCGATTGAGCTTCTTCGAGCGTTAATTTTTTACTCGATTTTTTTAAACTACGTAAATTGAAAAATAATTTACGTTGTGCTTTGGTCGTTGCAATTTTGACAATACGCCAGTTACGGATAACGTATTCGTGAATTTCTGCCTTAATCCAGTGGACGGCAAAAGATACAAGACGCACGCCCATATTTGGGTCGAAACGCTTCACGGCTTTCATTAAGCCTAAATTACCTTCTTGAATAAGGTCGCCTTGTGGTAGGCCATAACCTGCATAGCTGCGCGCAATGTGAACGACGAAACGTAAATGCGACATTACCAGCATTTTTGCGGCATCAAGATCTTGGTCATAATAATAACGTTCAGCAAGTTCTTTTTCTTGCTCGGCCGTTAAAATAGGAATCTGATTGACAGTACTGATATATGCACCAAGGTTTACACCGGGCGCAGACAATGACAGGGGCATCAATTGATTGCTGCTGTCACTCATGATTTCTCCTTATAGGATCGGATGGGATAACCAATAAATTCATCTTAGTTTGAATCAGCTTCATAATTAAGGAAAATTGGGTAGAGAAATGTAAAATTTTATGCAATTTCTAATCTTTTAGTTTATCAAAGAATTATTGAGTTTCAATTAAATAGTGAAATTCTCTTTCGGATATATGTGTGGTTTGACACATAAAATGATGTAAACCACAGTAACGAGTTACATCTATTTCACTATGGGGATCAGAAGATTTTAATAAAAATAGCTGTTTACCCGATACTTTTTTGAGTTCGCGTTTAAGCATTAATAAAGGCATCGGACAAGGTTGGCCCAAGGCATTAATTTCAATAAGTGCTGTAGTAGAAGAAGTGTTGGTCATTCATCATCAAAACAACTAAAAAGATTATTCTAACAAATTTTTTTATAAACACCGCACATTTTATAAAAGAAGAAACAAGCAATTACCTATAAAAAATATTGTAATAAGCTGTTTAAAAAAAGGACTAAAAATAGGGGGAATAATTGAAAAAAATTCTATTAATTGTCATAAACCCGTGGTAAGCTCGAACCGTTTTAGGATTTACCACACACTTAAATTGGTTTAAAAATCCTATAACAAATGGATGTAACCGGAAATTGTTGATAGTTTCACAGAATGATTACAAGCTTTAAGATTATAAATATTTTAAAAACTTGTTTGCTCTGCTGTTTGCAACACCGGAAGGTCCTTTTTTCAACATCTGAGGATTGACTTATGACAGCTCGCGAACAAGGCGTAGTAAAGTGGTTTAACGACACTAAAGGTTTTGGCTTTATTCAACGTAACGGCGGTGACGACGTATTCGTTCATTTCCGTGCAATCGTTGGTGACGGTCACCGTTCTTTACGTGACGGCCAACGCGTAGAATTTAGTGTAGTACAAGGTCAAAAAGGTTTTCAAGCTGAGAACGTTCAGCCTTTAGACTAATTCATCTTTTGATGAATCACGGACGCTCCAATTTTTGAATTGGGGCGTTTTTGTTTATAATGATCTTCTCATTAGAGAGATTGTTTGTTAGAGCACGTATTTATGACATCTGGTTTTGAAACCTTGAATTTACATCCGCAACTTAAAAAGGCGATTGATGCTTTAGGGTTTAAGCAAATGACCCCGATTCAGCAAAAGGTTTTAAAATATACGTTGGGCGGGCATGATGCAATTGGTAGAGCACAAACAGGAACAGGTAAAACTGCTGCTTTCCTGATTAGTGTAATTAATGACTTGTTACATAACCCGATTCAAGAGCAGCGCTTTCGTGGTGAGCCACGTGCCTTGATTTTGGCGCCTACTCGTGAATTGGCATTGCAAATTGAAAGCGATGCGAAGTTACTCACAAAATTTTCAGATTTACACGTCGTGACACTATTAGGTGGTGTAGATTTTGATAAGCAAAAGAAACAGCTAGATGCTAATTTTGTCGATATCATGGTTGCAACACCTGGGCGTCTAATTGATTTTGTAGAACAAAAAGAAGTTTGGCTCGATCAAATTGAATTCCTAGTCATTGATGAAGCAGACCGCTTATTGGACATGGGTTTTATTCCTTCTGTAAAACGTATCGTGCGTTATTCCCCGCGTAAGGAAGAACGTCAAACCCTCATGTTCTCGGCTACTTTTAGTTATGATGTGCTTAATTTGGCGAGACAATGGTTGTTTGAGCCAATCACTGTTGAAATTGAGCCTGAGCAAAAAACCAATAACGATGTTGAGCAACGTGTTTATGTAGTGGCTAAACAAGATAAATATCGTTTGCTGCAAGATATTTTACGCGAAGAGCCTATCGATAAAGTCATGATTTTTGCTAATCGACGTGATCAAGTGCGCCGTCTTTATGACCATTTAAAGAGAGATGGGTATCGGGTCGGGATGCTTTCAGGTGAAATTGCTCAAGATAAACGTTTAAAAATGTTAGACCAGTTTAAGCAGGGTAAAAATAACATCATGATCGCAACTGATGTTGCTGGCCGTGGTATTCATGTTGATGGCGTATCTCATGTGGTTAACTATACCTTACCTGAGCAGTCAGACGATTATGTGCACCGTATTGGTCGTACAGGCCGTGCTGGGTCACAAGGTGTAAGTATTAGTTTTCTTTCAGAAGATGATGCTTTTTACTTGCCGGAAATTGAAAAAGCAATTGGTAAGAAATTGCCATTAACCCGTATAGAGGGTTATTGCTAATAAAAAAATCCCAATCATTTGATTGGGATTTTTTTTAATTAATTAATTTTGCAATAGAAAGTAAGTGTTGTTTGATAATCATCATCTTTCGCTAGAGATGCATTTTTACCAGTTAATGTGCCAATCACACCAGCTGCTGCTTCAACCATTTGGCCTGTTTTCTCGCTTACCACATCTTTTAATACGCCGTTGTATGTTGTTTTTTCATCTACAACAACGGGCGTAGTATTTTTTGAACAAGTTTTTTGAGCGGCAGTAATCGCATTATTTTTTGCAATTAGATTTGTTTTACCAATGCCTGTGACTTCAAATTGATTATTTTCTTTTTGAACCGCCAAGGTGTTTTTAGGGGTAGTGGCACAAGCTCCTAGTAATAAAACAACACTGCTCAACGCACTCGCTAAAATTATTTTTTTCATGTTTCACCTAATATCGTTAATCGTCAAAAGATCTCACTATTTGAACACAAGTTTTCTAATTGACTTTGAAGACGTTGTATTAGTTTTGATGTTTTGTCTTAAAAATATGTCAAAGCATGAGCTCGTTGTTTTTTATGTTCTAGATACAATGGTGGATTATCTGTAGATTATGCTAATCTATTTTGAATTTTTTGAGTTAGATCAATATTAATGACGGATTCAGCAACACAGATAATTCATCAGAATATTCACCAACGTCAATCTATTGGCCAATTGATTGAGCCTGCACCAAATGCAGATCAATTAGAGTTGGCTTTTCAAGCTGCTTTAACTGCTCCTGACCATCATAGACTTAAACCAACACGTTTTGTTGTTATCGAGGCTGAACAACGTGCTGCATTTGGTGAGGTTTTAGCAAAAGCACTGGCTGATTTGGGTGAAACTGACTCAGCGCAACTTGAACGAGTTAAGCAACATCCTTTCCGCGCGCCTTTACTAATTTTAGCGCTTACGCAATTGCAAGACCATCCTAAGGTTCCGCATTTTGAACAGATTTTAAGTACAGGGGCTGCCGTACAGAACCTTTTATTGTCTTTACAAGTTCAAGGCTTTTCCACCATGTGGCGTAGTGGCGCGATTGTTGAATCAAATTGGTTAAAGCAGCATTTAGGATTGCAACCACATGATTTAATTTCAGGTATTATTTATGTGGGCACAGCAGCTAAAGCGATTGCACCGCGTGCAGAGATTGAAAGTAAAGAATTTGTAAAGGTTTGGCAGGCTTAACGAGCCTCAAAAGTAAGAAATAGGATAATAAAGCATGGCTGAATTTAAGTTTACAGATTTAGTGGAACCTGTTGCGGTTGATAAAAAAACAGCATTACGTATTACTGTGTTAGGTGGAGGTAGCTTTGGTACGGCGATGGCCAATTTAGCTGCACGTAATGGTTGCGACACCATGATCTGGATTCGTGATGCCGAAACAGCAGAAGAAATTAATAAAACCCATATTAATAAACGTTATTTGCCAGACTTTGTTTTAGAGTCATCATTACGCGCTGTGTCTGACCTTGAACAAGCCGTATGTGATCGAGATATTATTTTGGTGGCAATTCCTAGTCATTCATTTCGTGATGTATTAAAACAAATTGCTCCTTTTATTACTGCACAAGCGGTTGTCTCTCTAACGAAGGGGGTCGAGGCTAAAACTTTTAGCTTCATGAGCGATATTATTCGTGAAGAATTGCCAGAAGTTCCTTATGGGGTGTTATCTGGACCAAATCTCGCTAAGGAGATTATGGCAGGTATGCCATCTGGTACTGTTATTGCCAGTGATTCTGAATTAGTTCGTTATGCTGTGCAGCATGCTCTTCATAGTGCTTTATTCCGAGTTTTTGGTAGTGATGATGTGCATGGTGTTGAATTAGGGGGCGCACTTAAAAATATTTATGCAGTTGCAATGGGAATTGGCGCTGCTTACAAGATTGGTGAAAATACCAAGAGTATGATTTTAACGCGTGCTTTGGCCGAAATGAGCCGTTTTGCAGTCAAACAAGGAGCAAATCCGCTAACGTTCTTAGGTCTATCTGGTGTTGGTGATTTATTTGCAACCTGTAATAGTCCTTTAAGCCGTAATTATCAGATTGGTTATGCTTTAGGTTCAGGTAAAACACTTGATCAAGCGAGTAAAGAGTTAGGGCAAACTGCGGAAGGAATTAATACGATTGTTCAGGTGCGTGGTAAGGCAGAAGAACTTGACGTGTATATGCCTATTACCAATGCCTTATATGAGGTTATTTTCGAGGGTGCGCCACCTTTAAATATTGCCTTATCTCTTATGAAAAATGGACACCGTAGTGATGTTGAGTTTGTTTTACCTCATCATGAAGTCTGAAGAAGAAATGTCATAAATTACGGTTATAATGCAAGAATTATTAACAAGGAATATTTATGCAACTGACATTGGTTCGTCATGGGGAAGCCGCTCCTCCAGTGAATGGTAATGACACTAAGCGTCCACTTACCGCTCGTGGGCATGCTCAAGCTGAGCAGACAGCAACATTTTTAAAAGATATTGTTAAGCCTGATATTTTTGTAGTTAGTCCTTTATTGCGTGCTCAAGAGACATTGGCGCATATTCAAGCTTATTTTAAAGATGTTCCTGTGCTGTTATGCGATAAAATTAAACCAGATGATAATGCGAAAGAAGCAGTTGAGTGGTTGTCTCAGGTTCCTTATGAGTCAATTGTAGTCGTGTGTCATATGAACGTGGTAGGGCATATTGCTGAACTACTAACACATGAAAACTTTAATCCATTTGCACTTGCCGAAGCCCGAATTTATGATCAGGCTGTTATTGCAACTGGTTTATCAACACAAAAAAATAGTTTTATACCCACAATATAATTAAAAGGTCATTTAGCCCATTATGCTGTATTTATGGATGCCTGAAACCAATGGAATATGGCATTGGTCTAACGGAGAAAACTGGTTGCAGGCAGCAAGTCTTGATCAATTAATACAAGACCTGCAATTACATCAAGGAAAAGAAGCTGTCATCTTTTTCCCTAGTCGCCATGCTCAGGTACTCCAGCAGCACATGGCAAAGTCTCATTACAAGCAACTAGGGGCAGATGGTGTTAAATATTTGCTTGAAGAATTTGTAACTTTGCCTATTGATCATATGAAAGTAGTGCATCATTTTCATGCTGATCAATTAACCGTATTGGGAGTGGCAAAAACAACAGTTGAAACATGGCAGCATGCAATGGCTTTGCTGCCTATTAAACTCGTTGCTTTATTGCCAGACTTTCTGATTTTACCGGAACCTCAAGAGCAGCAAGTGGTCTTATGTAATATTGACCAGAAATTACTTGTGCGTGAAAGTAAATGGGTGGGTAATTCGCTAGATGATTTAGCATTATTTTTAGAGTTTCAATCAGTCGAAACTCATTATCAATATAGTGGTTTGACAACAGAGCAACTCGAAAGCTTGGTGGCAGCCTCGGATGCAGAACATCATTCTGAATTTATTTATCAATTTCAGGGTTTAGATAAACCCAAACAGCATCTTTTTAATGTTCTGCCTAAAGCTAAAGGACAAGAGCATACTGTTTCTGGGTACTGGAAAGCGTGTGCCGCTATTGTTTTAGCAATTATAGTGGTCCAGTTTAGTTATGATTTTTTGCGTTGGATAAAGTTAAGAAATGTGGCTAATCAAACCGCCGAACAGACGGTCGAGCAATATAAATATTGGTTTGGTCCTTCAAGTCGGGTAAATGAGCAAAATATAAAAAGCCAATTTGAAAGTCATTTACGCATGAGTAAGCAAGGTGATACACAAGCACTTTCTTTATTGAGCCGTGTTGGACCTATTTTAATGCAAAGACAAATTTTAGCTCAGCAGTTAAATTATGATGCTTCAACACTGACCATGGCATTAAAAGCAAAGTCGGCAGATGATTTGCAAGCTTTAACACAGCAACTTAACCAGCAGGGATTCAAAGCTGAGCTGGGTAATGTTCAAGCTGATGGTGGTGGGGCAATTGGGGTGGTGAAAATACAATAATGAAAATGATAACTCAATTGCAAAACCGCTTTGACCAGTGGATTGAACAAGTCACTCAATATTTAGATCGTCTAACTGTGCGTGAGCGGGTTATGGTGGTCTTTACTACAATTTTTGTTGTGGTTACCATTGTGGGTGCTTCACTTTGGAAAATGCATTCGTTGGCAGAACAACAGCAAAAACGGTTAAATGATTTAAAAGATTTAATGGTATGGATGCAGAGTAATGCAGTTACCATGAAGCCAGCGAATGAACTCGAATTAGGCCAATCGGAAAAAATACAACGAGTAGCTCAGCAACAAGGCTTAACAGTCACTTCTCAACAAAATGGTGAGCAGTTACAAATTATTGTTACTCATCAGAATTATGCAATTTTAGCGAACTTTTTAACCCAACTTGCGCAAATGGGCTTAAGTATTGAAAAAATGGAAATGGTTTCAAGTGATGGACAGATTAAATTAACAGCGACGGTTCAATAACATATTAAAATATGCTGTTCTTAAGCATGGTGTTTTGTGCTGCCTGTGCCTATAATATGCCTACCTAAAATCAGTAGACTGTGATTGGTATGTTATATTCACTTGCTCGCCCGATGTTGTTTAGTTTAGCACCAGAGCGTGCCCATGAATTAACATTATCTATGCTTGATAAAGCACATAAGTTCGGCCTGCTCCGCCAGAGCGTAGAATCAAAACCGACAACCTGTATGGGAATTGAATTTCCAAATCCGGTAGGTTTAGCGGCTGGGCTTGATAAGAATGGTGCACATATTGATTCTTTAGCCGGACTGGGTTTCGGTTTTATTGAAATTGGAACAATTACACCTCGTCCTCAGTCGGGTAATCCACAACCACGATTGTTCCGTATTCCTGAAGCGAAAGCCATTATTAACCGCATGGGTTTTAATAATGATGGTGTTGATAAACTTGTTGAGAATGTTAAAGCTTCAAAATTTAAAGGAATTCTAGGTATCAATATTGGTAAGAATGCAGATACGCCTGTAGAAAAGGCTGTTGATGATTACCTGATTTGCCTTGAGAAAGTTTATAACTACGCTTCGTATATTACCGTTAATATCTCATCTCCAAATACTAAGAACTTAAGAAGTTTACAAAGTGGTGATGCATTAACTGAATTATTGCAAACCTTAAAAGAAAGACAACTTGAGCTTGCCGAGCAATATAACCATTATGTTCCTTTGGTTTTAAAAGTTGCGCCTGATTTAACAGCAGAAGATGTTGAGTTTATTGCAGCGCAATTATTGCAATTTAAAATTGATGGTTTAATCGTTACCAATACGACTTTATCTAGAGAGGGTGTAGAAAATCTTCCTTATGGTAATGAGTCGGGTGGCTTATCAGGTGCGCCTGTTTTTGAAAAAAGTACCGAATGCTTACGTTTATTTGCCCAAACGTTAAAAGGACAAATCCCGTTAATTGGCGTGGGTGGAATTTTGTCGGGTGAACAAGCAGCAGCCAAACAGCAAGCTGGAGCAACACTAGTACAGATCTATAGCGGATTGATTTATACCGGTCCTATATTAGTGAAACAATGTGTTGCAGCCATGACTTAAGTGAATATGAACACAATTGATATCATTATTCTGATACTTTTGCTCATTGGGGGGCTAAACGGTTTGCGACAAGGATTTATCAAAGCCTTTGCGAACTTGGTAGGATGGATCATTGCATTAATTATGGGTGCAAAATATGCTGTCCTCCTTGCGCCGTCCATGTCGGGTTTAAGTCATGATCCGGTTGTTCAAAAAATTGCAGCTTTCGCATTTATAGCACTTATGATCATTGTTTTAACATGGATCGTCACTGCATTTTTAAATGGCCTCTTGAAAAGTCTAAAATTGGGGCCATTAAATCGTTTAGCAGGTGGTGCTTTTGGTTCCTTAAAAGGCTTGTTAGTTGTGTTGATTACAATGCAGGGCGTAGGGCCTTGGGTTGAAAGTTCACCAAACTGGAAACAGTCCATACTTATACAGTTTTTACTGCCTTATGCACCTTTAGCGACTGAGCTGTCTAAAGATGCAGCGAGTGAGGCATTTCATCAAATAACATCTGGAGGTAGTGCATCAAGCACCCCTTCAAAAACAATGGACGAATCGGAAGATTTAGAAAACCGATCCGACCATTCGACAAAGAATCCTTTTTATTAATTCCTAGCTTGTCTGCGAGGTTGCTATGTGTGGAGTTGTTGGTATAGCCGGTAAATCGCCAGTGAACCAAATGTTGTTTGATGCTTTAACGATGTTGCAACATCGTGGGCAAGATGCAGCTGGAATAGTAACCTGCCATGAAGGCCGTCTTTTCCTTCGTAAGGATAACGGTATGGTGCGTGATGTTTTTCATACTCGTCATATGAGAGCATTACTTGGTAATTATGGTATTGGCCATGTGCGTTACCCAACTGCTGGTTCTGCTAGCAGTGCTGAAGCACAACCATTTTATGTGAACTCACCTTACGGTATTACGCTTGCACATAATGGTAATTTAACCAATGCTGAAGACATTCATGATGACCTGTTTAAAACAGATTTACGTCATATGAATACAGATTCGGACTCAGAAGTTCTTTTGAACGTATTCGCGCATGAGTTGCAGAAGAACGGTACTTTAAACCCTACACCAGATGATATTTTTCATACAGTTACTCGCGTACACGAGCGCTGTCTAGGTGCATATGGCGTAGTGGCGATGATTACCGGTCATGGTTTAGTTGGTTTCCGCGATCCAAACGGTATCCGCCCACTCATTTATGGTTCACGTATGACTGAACAAGGCGAGATGGAATACATCATCGCTTCTGAATCAGTTGCTATTACAGCGCTTGGTTTTAAAATTGAGCGTGACATTGAACCTGGTGAAGCAATTTTTATCACTGCTGATGGTGAATTGTTCACAAGACAATGTGCAGCTAATCCAAAATACCGCCCATGTATTTTTGAATATGTTTATTTTGCACGCCCTGATGCCATCATTGACGGAATTTCAGTTTATAAAGCCCGTTTAAAAATGGGTGAAAAGCTTGCTCATAAAATTTTACGTGACTGGGGTGAAGACCACGATATTGATGTGGTTATTCCAATTCCAGATACGAGCCGTACTTCAGCATTAGAACTTGCAAATATTCTAGGTGTTAAGTTCCGTGAAGGTTTTATGAAAAACCGTTATATCGGTCGTACCTTCATTATGCCAGGTCAGCAACAGCGTAAAAAATCTGTACGTCAGAAATTAAACCCTGTTGAGTTGGAATTTAAAGGCAAGAACGTTTTATTAGTTGATGACTCAATTGTTCGTGGTACAACCTGTAACGAAATTATTCAGATGGCGCGTGATTCTGGTGCAAAAAAAGTATACTTTGCATCAGCTGCACCTCAGGTTATGTATCCAAACGTTTACGGTATTGATATGCCTGCTAAAACTGAGCTAATTGCTTCAGAACGCAGCGTAGAAGAGATCCAAGAAATTATTGGTGCGGATCGTTTGGTTTTCCAAGAATTGGAAGACTTGAAAAATGCTGTACGTACCAGCAAAGTGCCTGATCTAACTGAGTTTGATTGCTCTGTATTTGATGGAATCTATGTAACAGGTGATATTGATGGTGCTTATCTAAATAATTTGGAGCAGAAGCGTAATGATTCTGCTAAAAAGAAAAAAGATGGTTACATTGATGTGAATGTTGACGCAGCTTCTGTAGATTTAACAGGCATTAAAGAAGAATAGGAATAGCTGAAAAAAGCGGGTGTTTCCCGCTTTTTTCTTTTATGATGAAACCTAACAATGTAATTGGGATTATTTACATTGAAAGAAGTAAGCCACTATCTAATCGAAAATAAGAATATGGCATGGTCCATCACTATGTGTTTGGTTGCTGTGCTGCTTACTATTTTTATTTTAAATTTAATTTTAGGTTTGCTCGTTCATTTTTTTGATTATAGTCAGCCCATTTGGTGGCACACTTTAAGTCCTTATTTTGTCGCACTATTACTTTTTATTATGGTTTGGTCTGTAGTTACCGAACTTTATATCCTGCGTAAAGGTGGACATTCTTTAGCGAAACAACTTAAAGCACGCCGTTTGGTGAAAGAAGAAAGTACCCCAGAAGAACTTGCAGCATTAAAAATTACAGAAAATTTGGCGCAGAATTTCTCACTAAAAGTTCCAACCTTGTATGTTTTACCTGATGAAGTTGGGGTTAATGCACTCACAGCAGGTTTTCACCCTAAAGATATTGTGATTATTTTGACGTGGGGAGCCCTGCAAAATCTAGATAAACTTGAGCTATATGGCTTGTTGGGCCATGAGTTTAATCAAATTTTATCGGGTGAAGCAGTTGAAAACACTAAATTAAAGATTTTATATAGTGGTTTAACAACATTTAGCCAGTGGGGCAGTAAATTAGCGAAACAAGGTTTTAAACGCTATAGCCCAGGCTATAAACATAAATTTGAAACAGTCTTTGTTGCGGTGGGTGGTGTAATTTGGTTAGCGGGTAGCCTTGGGGTATTGATCACTCGATTTATTAAATACTTAACTCTGAGTGGACGCACATTTCGTAATGACCAAAAAACAGTACGATTATTAAAAAATAGTTCGAATACTCAGACTTTATTGCGTATTTACGTCCACCATTCGGGTTCTCAAATTCATAGTGCTTATTCCGAATCAATCGCACATATGTGTTTTGCAAACTCACTTAGCCCTCAAAGCTGGATGAATATTCATCCGAGTATTCGTGAACGCATTTATGAATTAAACCCGACTTTGCTTCAAGATTTACAATTAGAAAATTTGAAAAAACTACGTAACCGTCCGTTATTTAGCTTATTTCATTTTTTAGAAGAATCTGAAAAAGAGATTTATATTCCATGGTCATCTCCACAGCCCCTACCTTTATTAAGATTGTCGCCTATTAGTTTTGCACTAAATGATGCGATTAAGCCCCTTAGTAGTGATGTGCGTCGCAATAAAAAGCGTCCTGAGTTAATTCAGCGTGCGCTACAAACAGCTACAGGGTCACGTGAAGTAATGGTGGCTATTTTGATGATTCGTCAATATCGAGAATTCATCCCTAAAGATGCGCCAGTTAGCCATGCCATTATTGATGCCTTATTAAATCTGGATGGTCGTATTCATATTCAGATATTCCATGATGCCTGTAAAAATATTGGACATATGCCGGCAAGCATTGCGCGGCAATTTCTCACAAAACTAGCGCTCATTATTCAAGAAGATGGTGAGATTGGGTTGTTGGATGCACTTTTGTTAGAGCGGGTTAAATATGAACTGAATTTGATGCCGCTGCATTTACCAACTGCATTTGAAGAAGTAAAACCCCAAATTGTTCGCTTGGTTGATGCTTTACTTCATGTTCAACAAATTAACAGCCCAAACCAGTTAGAAGTACGTGATCGTATTTTACGTTCTTTGCTCAATCCTGATGAAATGAATATTTATGATGAAATTTCGGATGAGCCTTTAGATTTGGCTGAAATTTTAAATGATATTGCGGGTTTATTGTTACGTGATCGTCTGAGTATTTTAGCGATTGCGGAAATGTGCTTGTGGAGCGACCGCATTATCACTCAAGATGAGTTGGATGTACTTGAATTGCTTTATTGGCGTTTCGGCTTTGAGACAGAAGAAATTGTTGAGCAAATGCAAAAAAGAAATAGTGTTATGATTATTTAAAAGACATCTACGATTATAAAAACAGCTGAACGAAATAAAAAACTGAAAAAAAAACTGAAGCCCGTTAGAATGTAGATTGAGTAGAGGTATTGATTCAAACATGATTGGGCAGCAAAGAAATATACTGGCAACTTTAGGAATTGATTTATGGATTCCTAAGACACAGGTGTGCCAAAAAAATAATACTCAAAGCCTTTGGCGAGATCATGTTGTTGAAGAACCTGAACCGATTATATTGCCTTCTGTAGAACCAGTCGTTTTTGAGCAGCCTACAAAGCCACAAATCAACGACATTCCAAAAGTTGAACCTGAAATTGTGGCGCCAGTTTCAATAGGTGTTCAGCCCGTTATAGCACCTCACAATGAAGTGCAAGCACCTGTAATTAAGATTGCATCATTTGAGTTGCAGGCTTTTTCTCTTGAAAAATGTGTTATTTTTTTAGATGTTACGAATTTAAGCGAAGAAGAAAAACAGCTTTGGAGTAACATACAAAAAGCAAAAATAGGGCAGTATGCTGAATTAAAATGGCCTTTTCCTTTAGCGACTTATCAAGATCAACGGGGCGCTGGTTCATATATACAAGGCTTTTTAGATGCTGTCGCAGCAGAGAAAAAGATATTGTGTCTTGGTGACTGTTCTTATATTCAACACGCGAATATTATTTATTTAGCAAGTTTGAAAGAAATGCTGGAGAAACCACTCCTTAAAAAAAGGTTATGGAAATTAATGCAAGATAACAACGAGTAGTAGGGATTTACATGAAAAAAGTTGTAGTATTTAGCCAAATTGATGAAGAAATTTTGTCTCGATTACAACAGAATTATCATGTTGTAGTTCTTAACCCAAAACTGGGTGATATTAATGAACAAATACGACAACACGTTGTAGATGCTGACGGGATGATTGGTGCAGGACGGTTACTCAATGAAAATAACCTTGCGCCAGCCCAAAAACTAAAAATTATTTCATCTGTAACGGTGGGCTATGACAATTATGATCTGGCTTATTTAAATCAAAGAAAAATCTGGTTATCAAATACGCCTCATGTTTTAACAGAAACAACAGCTGATCTTGCTTTTACATTATTACTAAGCGCTGCTAGAAAAGTTCCTTTTCTTGATCATTGGACAAAGCAAGGTGAATGGAAAAGAACTGTAGGGCCTCAGCAATTCGGTTTAGATGTTTTTGGAAAAACACTAGGAATTATTGGACTTGGCAATATTGGGGCTGCAATTGCTAGACGTGGTTTTTATGGATTTAACATGAATATTGTTTACCATAATCGTCGTGAAAAGCCTGAATTAGCTGAGCCATTAAACGCACAATATCTTGGTTTGGATCAATTACTACAACAGTCTGATTTTGTAGTAACCGCAGTTGATTTAAATAACGAATCGAAAGCTTTAATGGGCAAAGCTCAATTTGAGCTTATGCAAAAACACGCTATTTTTATTAATATTGCGCGCGGTTCGGTAGTTGATGAGCAGGCTTTGATTGAGGCTTTGCAGCAAAATCAGATCTTTGCTGCTGGTTTAGATGTGTATGAAAAAGAACCTTTACAAGATTCAGCACTGTTTAAATTGCCGAACGTAGTCACTTTACCTCATGTGGGTTCAGCTACTGCTGAAACCCGTAAAAAAATGGCAAATCTTGCCTATAAAAATCTGGTTGAGGCTTTAGAGGATAAAACACCTAGATATCTGGTAAACCCAAACTTTATATAAGTGATGAATAACACTTCATTGCAAAACTAGTCGATTTCCAGTGATATAGTAAAAGTCTATTGATTGAACATCATTTTTTATGGTTCACATCAGTAGACTTTTTTTATGGTTTAATTTTAATAGAGAAAAACTTTTGAGATTTTTGCCAGTTATTTTAAGTGCGACTTTTATAGCAAATGCTGCGTATGCACAGTCTTTCGACCCTCGGTCATCTGCGAATCAGGTGGAAATTCCAAATATTGGAAGTGGGATAGGCTTGCTTGATCAACAAAAAGAAAAATTTATTGGTGAAAAAGTATTCCGTGAAGTTCATAAACAAATGCCAGTTCTCCAAGATATCTGGCTCGAAGACCAATTTTTCCAAGTATTTTCAAGTATTTTGAGTGAGACTCAACTTGGTCAGCCTATTGGTCTGGTTGTAATTAAAGATCCACAAATCAATGCATTTGCTGTTCCGGGTGGCTTATTCGCGCTTAATACTGGCCTTATTGCTTCAGCTCGCAATATTGATGAAATTGCTGGGGTTATGGCGCATGAAATTGCACACGTATCTCAAAGACATTTTAGTCGTTCAGAGGAAGCCTTTAAGGGGCAAACTTTATTAAGTTTGGCTGGGCTTTTGGCAGGTGTGGCAATCGCAGCACAGGGCGGTGGAGATGCTGGGGCAGCAGTGATGTTGGGGACACAAGCTGCACTAATGGATCAGCAATTAACATATAGTCGAAATCAGGAACGTGAAGCAGACCGTATTGGCATGCAATATATGTATGCAGCGGGTTATAACCCTCAAAGTATGGCAGACTATTTTGAAACAATGCACCGTGCGACGAGTCGGGTAAGTTTTTTACCAGATTTCTGGCTGACTCATCCATTGACGACTGAGCGTATGAGTGAAGCTCGACTTCGTGCGAACCAGATGCCTAAAGTCAAAAATCATATATATGATGCCGATTTTGAAATTTTAAAATGGTACACAATGGTGGTTTCAAATCAGGCTACTGAAAATCAACTACAGAGTTTGGCCTCTCAAAAAAATATTGCTGGTCTTATTGCTTTAGCAGCTTTTTACGTAAAACAAGGTGATTATGCACAGGCGCAGTCCACCTTAGATCAAGCCAAATCTAGTGGAAAACCTCTTGTTGTGCTATTGCAGACAGATATTTATCTAGGGCAAAACAAGCTGGATCAAGCCTATACTTCAATTGCTTCTACACAAATGACTATGCCTGAAAATAGAGCTTTTAGCTATAAATTGGCTGAAGTGCTATTACGTCAAGGAAAATTTGCACAAGTTCAAACGCTTGTTCAACGATTTATTAATAAAAATCCAAGAGATATACAAGGTTGGCAATTTTTACAGCAAGCTGCTAATTTGGACAAGGCAGGAAAGTTGAGAGCAGTTAATGTTTTGCGCTATCGAGCAGAAGCTGAATATTGGTCGGGGAGTGAAGAGAATGCAATTAAATCGATGTTGCATGCTCAACGATTAGCAAAAGATAATCAAGCAATGTCGGCTAGAATAGACAGTAGATTAAAACAAATGCAAGATGAGCGACGAATGAAAATCTAAAAATATATCTTTTAAAATTTTCAGATATGCAAATATGCACAAACTAAAAGGAATTTTGGTTTGAAGGAATATAAAATTTAAGAGAGGAAATTAAGCTAATTTAGCTTTAATTTTTGCTGAAACGATAGAAGGATCGGCACGCCCGGCTATGATCGGACGTAGAGAATTCATCACCTTACCCATATCTTTCATGCTAGTTGCTTCTTGAGCAGAAATCGTTTGCTCAATGAGAGAATCAAGCTCTTCCTCAGTCATAGCTTCTGGTAGAAACTGAGATAAAATCTCAGCTTCGGCTTGTTCTTTACTAGCTAAATCATCACGACCAGCACCTTCAAAGGCTTTGATCGATTCTTTACGTTGTTTAATTTGCTTTTCAATGACCGCAAGAACCTGAGCGTCGCCAAGCTCTATGCGCTCATCGACTTCGATTTGCTTAATTGCTGCTTGTAGACTACGCAAAACCGTCACTGTTGCCATATCTTTGGCACGCATAGAAGTTTTTAATGCATCAGTAATTTGGTTTTTTAAAGTAGTCATAATTCAGCAGTCAATCACAAATTAATTAGTAAAGGCGAGTAGTACGTACAGATTCGCGAGCCAATTTCTTTTGGTAGCGTTTAACTGCAGCAGCTTTTTTACGCTTACGTTCTTGAGTTGGTTTTTCGTAGAATTCGCGTTTACGAACGTCAGCTAAAACACCAGCTTTTTCGCATGAACGTTTGAAACGACGGATAGCTACGTCAACTGGTTCGCCTTCTTTCAACTTAACTTGTGGCATGTAAAATCCTCTAGATTATGGATAAGATCAAGCACACTATTGTGCCAGATCACAAGTGAAGGTCAGTATTTTACTCATTTACAACTCATATCACAAGTCTATAATAGCGATTGCAATATTTTGACTCATATAAAAGGCAGTTTTGATGATTGTTTTAGGCTTGGAAACTTCTTGTGATGAAACAGGGTTGGCACTTTATGATAGCGAACTCGGCTTGCGGGGACAGGTTCTTTATAGCCAGATTAAACTTCATGCCGAATATGGTGGAGTAGTACCTGAACTTGCTTCTCGTGACCATGTTCGAAAATTAATTCCTTTAATGAATCAACTGCTTGAACAAAGTGGAATAAAAAAACAAGAGATTGATGCAGTTGCTTATACGCGTGGTCCCGGCTTAATGGGAGCCTTAATGACAGGGGCTTTATTTGGAAGAACTTTAGCTTTTTCTTTAAATAAACCTGCAATTGGCGTTCACCATATGGAGGGGCACATGTTGGCACCTCTACTTTCAAGTCAGCCACCTGAATTTCCATTTGTTGCATTGCTAGTTTCAGGTGGACATACACAATTAATGGCAGCTCACGGCATTGGTCAATATGAACTCTTGGGTGAGTCTATTGATGATGCAGCTGGAGAAGCTTTTGATAAAGTTGCAAAAATGATGAGCTTGCCATACCCAGGCGGTCCCAATATTGCAAAATTAGCTTTAAGTGGTAATCCGTCAGCATTTGAATTTCCGCGACCAATGCTTCACCAAGGTTTAGATTTTTCTTTTAGTGGTTTAAAAACAGCAGTTTCTGTGCAATTGAAAAAATTGAATGGTGAAAACCGAGACGCGGATATTGCAGCTTCATTCCAAGAAGCAATTGTAGATACCTTGGTAAAAAAATCAGTAAAAGCTCTAAAGCAAACTAGACTGAAACGTTTAGTTATCGCAGGTGGCGTAAGCGCAAATTTACGATTACGTGAACAATTGGAAACTTCATTGGGTAAAATTAAGGCACAAGTTTACTATGCTGAACCTGCCTTATGTACTGATAATGGTGCAATGATTGCTTTTGCTGGTTATCAACGGTTAAAAGCAGGACAACATGATGGTTTGGCTGTAACCACGACACCACGTTGGCCAATGACGGAATTAACTATTCCTGAGTAAAAGTATTCCTATTTAAAAGCTTCTTGGTTTTCGATATCAATGTATTCGATATAACCACGGCCTTGAGCTTCATTGCCGAAGTAATTACCAGTAAATTTATAGCCACTAGCATAACCACGCCCATGACCATAGCGGAATGGGCAGTCAATTTCTGCCTGAATATTCAAAATAATTTGTTTATTCTCATTTCGAGCAATCCACGAAAAGTATTTCGGAAGTCGCATCTTTTCCCCAGTCGGTGAGATGTAGTCATCGACTTGATGAGAAATAACGTCAAAGCTAACATCTGTATAAATTTCAGCTGGCTGATCAATATATCTAATATGGAGGGTGTAAGCGACCGTCTGTCCTGCAATATCTGCTTTAGTAAGAAGAAGTTGAGTGGTCTCGTTTAAATTAATAATTTGATAAGTAAAAAAATCAAGCGGCAGTTTATAAGCGTCAGGAAGAAGTTTGTTTATGAAACTATGTGGACCAGCTGCTCGTGCATATTCATACGTACAGAGTCCTTCACTTTCAATGTGTTCTGCTTGATAACTTAAAAAGCCTTTAAATTTTGCCAATAAACTAAAATGATCATAAATTGGTGTTTTTATAAACCATGAAACATGTGTTGTAACATCAATATCAAAGTCGAAAACAAGCCCATCATAACGTCCATGGATATGAACTTGCGGGAATTTTCCTTGAATTGAAATTTCTTTGCCTAATTCTATTAAGCTCCCATCTTTATTAATTTGTGTATCTTTGGGAATGATATAAGCCTTAAGCAAAGCTTGCTCAAGTGCTGCTGTACTTGAAAAGAACGTGGCTGTTTTTCTGGGGTCTTCATTAATTATGTTGTCATGATCAAAGGCTAGCGCACCAGGCGTGCCTAATAAAATCATAATGTTTAGACAACGATGCGGTTCGGGTAAAAGTGGAAAAAAGATACCGTAATGTGTCCAGCTATAATATTTTTCGTCAACTCGTGGGCGGATGATATGAGGCTGAGTAAAAGGAATAGTTGAGTATTTTTCTGCTTGATCCAAGGCACCTTGCGCGAGCAATAAGCTTTTACCAAGGACTTTGCTGCCTATGGAAATTTTTGGCAATTGTTTTTTCATATATAAACCTAAATAAGAATAGGACTATCTTTGTTTTAGGTTATGAAAAACAACTGCCAAATCTAAGCGGTTTTCAGGCCAAAGCCAAGGCTTTGCGGGACATTCGTCATTTAATTATTAGACAACTGTTTTAACCCGTTTAAGCCAATCCAATGCTTTGAGAACTGGTAAGCAGCACGGCCAGAGCGCTGACCACGCATTTGGCACCAACGTAAACTCTCGGCACGAACTTCATCATTAAAAGGCATATTTGCCTTTTGAATATAATGTTCTACGATTTCTAAATATAAATTTTGATCCATTGGATAAAAAGATAACCACAAACCAAAACGATCTGACAAAGAGATCTTTTCTTCAATCGCTTCTTGAGGGTGTAGTTCAGTATATTGAGGAACATCGACCTTGGTTACAGGTGTATTTTCATGCATGAATTCGGGTAACAAATGGCGACGGTTGCTGGTCGCATAAATAATAAAATTACTCGCACCAGATTGTAATGAGCCATCCAATACACTTTTTAAGCTACGATAGTTTTCATCTTCAGCATTAAAAGCCAAGTCATCGCAATATACGATGTATTTTTCAGGTCGATTTTGAATGAGTTTTTGAATTTTAGGTAAATCTGCCAAGTCATCACGTTCAATTTCAATTAAACGTAACCCTTGAGGGGCATATTCAGTTAATAAAGCACGAACAATAGATGATTTACCTGTACCACGTGAGCCAGTTAGAAGAACATCATTTGCTGGTAAGCCATTTAAAAATTGCAAAGTATTTTGAATGATTTTTTCTTTTTGGCGCTGAATGCCTTTTAAGTCATCTAAATAAATATTCTTTGGAGTATAGATGGCTTTAAGTTGCTGATTTTCCCATCTAAAGGCAGGTGCAGTAAAATCTGTCTCTTGTTTAGGTTCAGGTAAGACCTGCTGTAACTGATTTAATACAAGTGATAATGTCTGAACTAAATTGTCTGGTAAATCAATGGTAGCCATGGTAAGTCAATCATGTTAAACAGTAATTTACTAGGATACTAACACCGAAATTAACAGGCTGACAAAAAAGTTGTTGCTATACAGTTTATCAGTTTTGCAATTGATTGAAATGTTCAGACCGCGCATAGTGTGGTCATGTCTATTCAGTAAAATCATCTGTGAAGATGAGGACGAAATATGTTTGAAAAAATACGAAGTGATATGAATCCGCATCAGGCTTACCGTATCAAAAAATTACAACGTCAATTAGACATGGCTGAATCTTATGAAGAGTGGAAGTCTTTTGCATTAAAACTAGATGAAGAAACAGGGGTGCAAGAGTGGAAATTCGATAATAGTTCACCTTATTTTGATGCTGAACTCATTTCTTATCGATATACCTTACTGAAAAGATACCGCCAGCAACATCGAACGCTAGACCTCATTTATTTACTCAAAGAAGGCCTAACCTATGATATTGCAAATATTGGTCACCCAATGCTTTTTGCTGCAACTCATGTGGGCACAAAAAAACTAATTGAAGACTATATTGAAGAAGTTAGCCAAAGCTTGGCCTATATAGCTTCAAGTGAATGTATTACTTTCCAACGGAAAGAAAAAATTGAGTTTTTTGAAAATTGTGAAAAGGCATATGGACAACCGGCTCTTATGTTCTCGGGTGGAGCGACTTTAGGTCTTTTTCACACAGGGGTGTGTAAAGCTTTAATTGAACAGGATTTAATGCCTAAAGTGTTGTCTGGCTCAAGTGCAGGGGCAATTATGACAGGCATGCTTGGAACTTCTGCCAGTGAAGATGTTCAAAATTTATTAAATGGAGAACAATTCTTTAGCGATGCTTTCCATTTTAGAAAACTTCGTGAACTCATTAAGGGAAATGGTGGAATTGCCGATGTGCACTATTTGAAAAAATTCCTTGTTGAAAACTTAGGTGATCTTACTTTTGAGGAAGCTTTCAAAAAATCTGGTTTAAATATTAATGTTGCGGTTGCACCCTATGATGCAACAGAAAACCCGCGAATTATGAATGCCATTATGACCCCGAACGTTTTGGTATGGAGTGCTGTGTTGGCTTCATGTGCTGTACCTGTATTATTTCCACCAGTGCGTTTAACCAGTAAACGTTATGACGGTGAACATACACCTTATATGGCAAATACAAAATGGGTTGATGGCAGTGTAAGAAATGATTTTCCGCAAGAAAGAATGGCGCGTCTATATAATTTGAACTACACCATCGCCAGTCAGGTTAACCCGCATATTGTGCCCTTTATGCAAAATGATGCTGACCGTTTTCGTAAAGACGTTTTAAGTTGGCCCGAACGTATTTTAAGACGTCAAGGCAAAGTACTGTCGATGGGACTTATGGACTTTACCCGTCAAAGACTTGGTTCTATTTCTCCGATTAGGAGATTACTCGATCATGGATATGGCGTAATGGGGCAGCGTTATTATGGCGATGTTAATATCATTGCTAAATATGGCTTGAGTCACTATACCTATACTTTGCAAAACCCGCGTCCACATTTGTTTAAACGTTTGCAACGAGAAGGGGAACGTGCGACTTGGCCAAAAATTTCTTCGATTGAGACCCATGCTCGTATTGGTAAGACGATTCAGCATTGCTTAGAAGTTTTGCGTTTTGAAGAAAAGCAACAACAGCCAGAGTCGTACTATGCTGAAGCATGATTTTGCTTCTCATATAGAAAACTTAACATATGTTACAAAGCCCAGAAGTTCAGCTTTAGGACGGCATCTATGGACATGTTCTGTAGATGCTAGAAACTACTGGTTAAAATATCATTTGCCTGAAACGTATGTTCAAAGTGAGCAAGACTTTATACACGAACAATTGTTTTACGAAGAAATTAACAATAAAAATCCAACATGGCTTTTACCCCATAAATTAATCGAAGTTAGTACCATTCCTCAATTAAACCATTCTTTAGGTCAGGTTTTAATTTTACCTGATACTGATTTGTGGTTTGGTTCGTTGCCTAATGAAAATCATTTAACAGATGTGTACCGTACGATTTGGTTCGCGCTAGATAAGCTCTCGGAACTTCATAGATTGGGTTGGATTCATGGAGATATTAAAAGAGAACACTTTCGAAAGTTTCAGCAAAAACCTTACTTGATTGATTTTGAGAAAGCCCGACTTTTGACGAGTTCAGATTCAGTGATGGATGCAACACCACGTTATATGGCACCTGAACTCTATCAAGGTCATGGCAAGAGTGTACAAAGCGATTTATATGCATTTGGAATTGTTGTGTATGAATGGTTAACCCAAACTCGCTTAGAAGCAGGGAATTACTATGATTGGGCAGTATTGCATTGCCAAAATTTAACCATTCAATTACCAATACAGTTTATGAATTTTTATCCATTACTTTCAGGCTTATTGCAAAAACAACAAAAAAATAGGTTCGCAAACGCGTTTGAAGCGCTGAATTGTTTAAAAGCACATTCAAACTTATAAAAATCATCGATCTAGTATCTGTATACAATTTACACGGTCAGTTTTTTTTAGAAAAAAAACACTTGTCACTGTTAGATCTTATCGCTAATATACACAGCCATCGGGGGCGTGGCGAAATTGGTAGACGCACTGGATTTAGGTTCCAGCGCCGCAAGGTGTAAGAGTTCGAGTCTCTTCGCCCCCACCA